>CAZBQL010000045.1:0-23285 GCA_964493985.1 uncultured Dehalococcoidales bacterium | reverse complement strand
GGCCTTATCTCTTCCAGCAAATCAGGGATAGCTATCTCCTTCCCGCAGCGAATGGCGCACGTTCCGCACTGAGTACATCTAAGAATCTGGTGACCTTCTTCCCTATAAGTCCTTTTTGCTGTTTCCCAGTCATCATACATAACCGCATCATTATATATTTCAAAAATACGTGGGGCGTCGACTCCCTGGGCACACGGCATACAGGCACGGCAGGAGGTACAATTTATCGGTTTCAGACTTTTATAAGAATCTCTTATCTTACTAATGAATATTTTGTCTGCCACGTTCAGTAGGTCGACTTCCGCTTTATCCGCTAACTCGATATTGTCTTTCACCTGTTCCATACTGTCCATGTTACTGATTACGGTAGATATTTCACCATGATGCCAGACCCATCTCAATGCCCATTCGATTCTTTCCTTTTCAGAATACTCTTCTCTCCAAAGATCGTTTACGATATTCGGAGGTCTGGAAACAAGACGTCCTCCCAGGTGCGGTTCTGTAGTATATACTGCCAGTCCTTTATCTGCAGCATACTTCAATCCTCCATATCCGGGATGATGGTCGACATCCATGTAGCTGTACTGGAAACCGCACAGAGTCCAGTTATCATATTCTTCGATTATTTCTCTCAATGCCTGGAAATAATCATGAAAAAAGAAACCGAATGAATTGAATTTACCATCAGTCATTGCCTTCTCAGCTTTATTTATAACATCTTTCTTCACCATACGCGGCCAGGTATACCTGTTAAGTCCACCAAGCAGGCAAAAATCGACACTATTTATCTCAAGATGTTTTAGCTGGCTTTCCAATATTTCATCGAAATCAGGATCAGTTATTATTAAATTTGATGGTACGGTAATAGCTATCTTTGCTTTTTCTCTGTATCCTTCTCTTAGCGCTTTTCCAAGCAGTTTAAGTCGTTTTTCCTGTTCACCTTCTCCCGATGTGTATCCTGTATCAATGTAATTCACTCCGTTATCGATGGTATATCGAACGATGTCGACTGCTTCTTCTTCGTTATTCCCCTTGGTCAGATTCCTGATTCCAAGACTCAGTACCGATGATTCCCAATCAAGTTTACCGAATTTTCTGTATTTGATAATAAACCTCCAGGCTGATTAGTTGATGGTTCCCCGAATCAGACATCAGTCATCATTTTACACCGAATTTAACTTTCCCAAAAGGGTCAACAGTTGTTCACATATAACAGAAGTTGTATAATCCGTCTATCTATAAAAACTTCCTTTCGAAAAACTCATAAGTAGACGCAAATCGATTGTTATATTAAGGAATTCTATGAAAAAAAAATGATAATGATCCAATTAATTCTTTATAAAAGCAGTTATCTGAATTAAAGAAACTTATTGATAAAGGTGTTTCAGTTATTGCTACTTTGAAAAGGTAACTTACTAAGTCATCGATAAAAAAACTAAGGTAAAGGTTAAAATAGAATCATTTTTTTGACGGGAAGATTAGCATGAAGAAATTCTTCGTACTCTGGTCCAGCCAGGCAGCTTCCATGTTCGGCAGCACCATTGTGGGATTTACGCTTGCCTGGTACCTGGCCCGGGAGACCGGCTCCGCCACGATCCTCTCCACCGCGATGCTCGTCAACATACTCCCGGGTGTCGCCCTCGGGCCCTTTATCGGTCCGTTTATCGACCGCTGGAGCCGTAAACAGATCATGATCTACAGCGATCTCGTTACAGCGCTCCTGACGCTGCTGCTGGTCGTCCTGTTTCACACCGGCAGCATTCAGATCTGGCACATTTACGTTATCATGGCCGGCCGGTCCATCGCCGCATCGTTCCAGGGTCCGGCCCTCAGCGCTTCCGTGCCGATGATCGTACCGGAGAAACAACTCGTAAGAGCCAACGGCCTTAATATGACGTTGAGAGGAGCGAACAATATCGTGTCGCCCCTGGCCGGTGCATTCCTCATTGAAGCCCTCGATATGCAGTGGGTGCTCTCCGTAGATATCATCACGGCGGTAATCGCTGTGGCATGCCTCATCCCGCTGGCGATACCGCAGCCTCCTCGTTCCGTCCTGGTGGCCAGACCGGGCTATTTTACCGACTTGAAGCAGGGTTTCCGCTATGTCACCGCGTGGCGGGGCCTCCTGTATCTTGTCGTACTCTTCGCGATATTACAGTTCCTGTCTGCTCCGGCCAATGCGCTGACACCACTGTTCGTGACGGAATACTTCGGCGGGGACGTCCTGAAACTGGGCTGGCTTCAGACCGCTGCCGGGGCGGGCGTCATCGCCGGGGGACTCATCATGGGTATATGGGGCGGTTTCAAGAGGCGCATAGTCACAACCCTGGCCAGCATCATGCTGCAGGCTGTCTCCGTCTTTATCTTTGGCTTTACCACGGAAGGCCTTTTTCTGCTGGCCGTGTCTATGCGGCTGGTCTCAGGTCTTTGCAGTGCCATGCTCAACGCGCCCCTTGGGGCGATTATGCAATCGGCAGTAGCCAGGGACATGCAGGGGAGGGTCTTTGCCCTGCAGAATTCCCTCATGGGCATAACGATGCCCTTTTCACTGGCGATTGCCGGGCCGGTGGCCGATGCCGTCGAACTACGCTTGATCTGGTACGTGTCCGCGGCGGCGATATTCATCGTGACCGGCCTCTCGTACTTCTCCCGTGACTTGATGAATATTGAAGACAACAAAGTCGAAGAAAAACCTGGAGAAGAAACCCCACCACCCATCCCTGAGCTTGAGAATGGAGGTTAGGTATTTTTTTATGCTGGCTCTATCATAGGCATTAGGATATTTAGTTTTGATAATATCCACAAAACCTTTTGCGGTTGGTATTCCTGCAGTAACTGAACAACCTTCACTTATCAAGAGACTGCGACTTTTTTCCGATCTATTGCGTTTTGAAGGTGTTCAACTATATCTTCAATATTACGGTAATAATTCATAAAAAGAACACATATGTACCTGAATGGATTTTATTGTGATTATGTTACCTTGATTAAACAAATTTCAATATTTAATACACCCTATTACCGAAATATCTTACTCGGACTGTATCAAGACAACTCCTATGCTTCTACCCAGGGGGACGCATGCCCTCCACTCAGACAGACTACTATGAACCCATACGGTTTATCGCACCACCGTGTTATCAATGGTAAATGAGGAAAACCCGCAGGACAAATCGCCACCGTTGGCGTGTTGAATACATGCCTTTCATAATCCTTCCCCATACCCAGTTCAAGTTCGGCACCGAGATAATCCATGTCATCCGGATCATCTCCTACAAAAACCAATATCTCGGCTTCAGGATGAGTATGGGCTTCACCTCCCCTGTGCCACTTCCCACACTGACTGTAAAATCCCCAGGTGAAGTTCAGATCGAAACCTTCAAGGTCCTTTCCGTAAAGCCATACCACCTCGTCACCATTACCCGGACCTACACCCATGGAACCCGGCCTCATCACTCCATCGTCGCCTATTACACTTACCCTGTCGGTCCCGCTGTTCGGGTCATCATCCGGATATGTTATCATCTTCTTCACCAGGTGGCTGTATTTATCACCTTTGGATGGATAAGAATCAGGTTTAACAGTTATTTTCTCTGCTTCATACACAGGAGCCAGCCCTATCGTATAATGCGCCATATGCGTATCCACTCTGCTGATCTTGGCTGGTCCGTGGGGAAGACCTTTGGGAATAAGCACTACACTCGGATCGGTAAATACGTGCTCTTCCCTTTCTTCTCCCAGTTCGATAGATACTTCTCCACCTAGTTTCAATATACTGCTCCTGTCGGTTCCTTCGAACACGAGACATTCATCAAAAGGATGCACCAGCATCCCTTCCATCGGATGGCATACGACAGGCTCTTTAAAATATCCGAACGAGAAATGAGCGTTAAAACCTTCCAGATCCTTTGATTCCATCCAGTAGCGTGGATGCGGGTATAAACCTTCAGGCGGATCTTTTAATTTAAGGGGCTTAAAAAGATGTGTATACTGTTTCTCAGCCATTCTAATTACCTCCCGGAGAGAATTCGTCCATATATTACATCAGGTTGTTTTAGACTTCAATAAACGAATTACGAGGTGGAGTGTTTATCTGCCTTTACCCCACCTCGTAAAAGGAAACGATTTTAAGTATTGATTTATTAGTGTCCCAAGGTATCTTTCATGCCCTGGTCTACCCAGACCCAGGTTGGCCAGTTAAATGCCAGCCAGCCAACCGAATTTTCACCGGAGTAATTTTTCAGCCACGACCACCAGAGTGTATAGGTAGGATATCTTGGAGTCGGAATTACCCATGCCCCCGGCAGCAGTATCTTCATCAACTCTCTTGTTTCACTCATGGCTGCGTTCAGATCTGTTATTGCAGTTTGAAGCATGTGATTTGTGCCTGCATTAATTTCAGGCTCATCTATTTTACTGAAGTTACTTGAGGTTACGCCTGTATATCCAGCCACCTCAGGCCATGAAGATGGCGGCGGGATTGCTGCTACAACCATTTCTTCATATGTATAGCTGTTCAGAATACCCCAGTACGCACCCCATTCCTGAACATCAAATTCCAGGTTTATACCAACTTTTTTCCACTGATCTTTAATTACGGAGTAATAATCAACCTCGTTTTCCGTCATCAGTATTTCAGCTTTAAAACCAGTAGGATAACCTGCATCAGCAAGAAGCTGTTTTGCCTTTTCAGGATTGTACACGAAGAGTTCTTTTACTTCGGCAGGGCAATCCGGATCGTCAAGGCTGAGATAGAGATCTTCATAACCTTTCTGATACCAGTATGGCCACGAATTTATTTGTCCAAGACCCTGATACAAACCTTCGTTGATCTCGTTAAAATCGGTAGCCATAAACATTGCCCGCCGTACCCGGACATCGGCAAAAGGTGTACCCGTCCGGTCAGTCCTCATACCAAGCAGATTGACAGCCATCAAACCGCCTACGGCTTCTTTTACTTCAGGACTCCCTTTTATCATCATATCTTTATCTTCAATAGATAAAGCACCTAATTGAGCAAGTTTCCCACTGCGAAATGCCGCCTGTTGTGTGGATACATCCTCAATGATTAGATACTTTATTTTGTCGAGATAAGGAAGATTGTCACCTTTTCCGGGACCGACAGGATTCGTATTCCAATAGTTCGGATTCCTCTTTACCGAAACCATATTGCTTGGAACGTAATCATCGATCATGAACGGGCCGGCTCCAACGCATGCCTGCCAGTCGGTTGTCGATTCAGCCTTGTATTCCTCATCAATCTCCGGAGGGAATATTTGTGTACCATCACAAAGGAACATTACTGCATTAAGTAGCTGTGCGATAGGAAATGTAAATTTCAATTCGTTAGGACCGATTTTCTCCCCATAAATTCCATGCATCCAGGGAAAAAAGAGGAATATATAAGCTCCGGGATGTGCTCTTGGATCGTTCATGCGCGTATTTAAGTTCCAGAGGACATCGTCTGTCGTCAGTTCTCTTCCACCGACAAGCTGACTTACTGGATTATCCGGATCAAAACTGTAGTTGATTCCTTCTTTCACTCTTATGTAGATATTTCCTGTTAATCCATCGTCGTTAGCTTCCCAGCGTATTTCCTGACCAAGATAATATGCCTTCATATCACGTAGATTCGTACTGGTCTCCCAGCCGACAGCATTCTCACCATAGCCACCTGCCGGGCCTTTTGCCCAGTCTCCGTTCCATAACCAGTCATTACACATCTGAACAGGTGCTGACGGCGCAAGCGACCAGGGGAGGAAGTCATTCACATCAAGTGCCATCATCAGAGTGATCGATCCGCCGTATTGAGGTTTATCGGATGACACGACAGTTTCTTCCTCTGTCCTCATCTCTTCTTCTTCAGCTCCAACGGTTACAGTCTGTCCAGTATCTTCCTGAGTTACAGTTCCTCCTGTATCTTCAGTCCCACACGATGCTATTATCAAAGATAGAACCATAACGCAGCATATTACCATCCATCCAAGTTTTTTCATCATTCTATCCGACCTCCTGTATAGACTCGCTAGCTTGCAGAGATGAACGATTCTCACGGCTCGTTCTATTATGTTTTAGCTTCACCTCCTTTACACATATTTTGGAAACATTAAAGGCACCTGATATTACCGATCAAACCGGTAATTACGGTGCCTTTTCTCATCTTAATCACCCCCTTTTGGAAGAAGGTGTGAGATGGTTAGTGTCTATTTATTATGTATTTTTGTCAGTTTAGCTTGAAGTGTAGTTCATTTATTTCAGTTTGTCAATAGTCATTCCTTTTCATTGTCAGGTTCGGTTTTTAATCTCAATATATGTTCGCAAAAGCCGTCTCCCGCCGGTATAGACTTACCGATAGAGTATGTTATATCAGGATTAAGTCCTTCCGCTACGGTCTTCTCCATTGTCGTGTGAGCAAGACACAACTCCGGATTCTTGAAATGAAGAGGACAATCTTCAACCCTGATTATTATCTCTTCAGGGCTTTTTGATACGAGCTGTATACCATCTGTATTCCAGTCCACTGTCCTGAATATTCTTAACAGATACGCCGCAACCGACTCGATATCATTCTTTCCCAGCGCTTTCATGGCACGTGGAACAATACTCTCTCCGTACTCACGGCTCATCTCGGAAATCATGGCCAGGCCCTCTTGACCAAACCTGTCATATAAATAGTTATAATAACTGGTGATCCTGGCATAAAGGCCTTTTACGGCACTCCTGTATACCTGCTCAATTGTTCTGTTATCCTGTGTCACACTTACTCTCCGTTCGTTACTTTTGAGTGGCTTTTATAATCGCTTTCCCTACACTATCGATAAATTCCGAATCATATCCTTCAATGCTTCCGGCATCACATAGCTTTGCCAGGTTAGGATCGATAGGCAATTTCCCAAGCAAAGGTGCATTTGCTGCTTTCGCCATTTCCTCACCCTGACTTTTACCGAACAGTTCTATTCTCTTGTCTAACTCTTCCACGTAGAGGTAACTCATATTCTCGACAACACCGATAATAGGCTTATCCATCTTCTGGGCCATTCGGACCGCTTTCTTCACTATCATCGCCGTCAGGTCCTGTGGAGTATATACAACTATCACGCCCGATACCGGAAGTGTCTGCATCACCGTAAGTGGTGCGTCCGCGGTTCCCGGAGGTAAATCCACGACCAGATAATCGAGTTTGCCCCATAATACTTCTTCCCAGAATTGTGTGATCGCCCTGGCGATGAGAGGCCCGCGCCAGATTACCGCTTCATCTTCACTCGGAAGCAGCAGGTTTATCGACATCAATTCTATCCCCGACTTCGAAGACACCGGAAGAATACCGGATTCCGAACCACCCGGCCCTCCGCTTATCCCGAACATTTTAGGAATACTTGGTCCCGTAATATCAGCATCGAGAATACCGGCGGTTTTACCGAGTCTGTTCAGTGAGATCGCTGTGAGTCCGGCCACAAGTGATTTTCCGACTCCGCCTTTTCCACTCATTACAGCCAGTACATTCCCAATTTGATTCAACTCGGCAGGAGTTGCTTCAACATATTCTACTGTAGTCTTAACGCCTTTTTCTGCCTTTTGAACAGCTTCGATTACCTTTTCTTCGAGCCATTGCTGGGTACCTTCATTCAAGGCGGTCTTAGCCAGTTTGACCGATACCATCTTATCGTCAATTTCTATATCACGTACTAAATTCAGCCCGGTGATAGCTCTGGCAGCAGCAGGCACAATCACCGACTCAAGAGATTTTTCTACGGTTTCTTTCGTTAACATCGGCTTTCCTCCGGTTCCAAATGCATCAGACCATTCTCCTTTCGGTTCCTGTAAGTTTAGTAATCTTTAATACTCTTCTTTCGTCATAAGTCGAGAGTAATACATCGAAGAAGTGAGATACAGCGCCGCAAGGGGATTGTGCCCCGTCACCCTGTCTTTTACAGCTATCACGGTCATCGGTGATTTACAGTATTTTATGAACAGGGTGTCATGCCCGATACACAGGCCAAGAAGTACGGCGAAATCTACATTCTGCCTGTTGATAATTTCGGCTTGAGCTATAGGATTACACATGGACTCGAAATTATCAGGGCTTATTATCTTTTCTTCAGGCTTGATCCCTATACTTTCCTTCGGTTCGGCGCCGACTTTGCAACATACCGAGGCCACTTCGAATCCTTTATTTTCAAGCACGTCTGTCAGCATCTGCGCCTCTTTAGCCAGTCCCCCGCAGAAAGCAAGACCGAGTTTGTGGTAGTTGTTCTTTTTCGCAAACTGAATTAATTCCAGTATACGGGGATTCTTTGTTCGCATTCCGCCATCAACGCGTTCATAACACTCGGCTTCCTGTATCGACGCCAGCCTGGCAAATTCACCTACATCAGGTTTTCTGTATTCTTCTTTAACCATCTCCAGTGTGTCAGGCATCAGCTTCATCGGACAGAAATCAGGTCCTCCATCTTTAACCGGTGTTTCATCTGCCTTAATAAACGGGCTGCATATCTTCCTGGCACAACGGGCACACATTGTGCGTATTTCTTGACTCATCTTCCATACTCCCGGCTTAATACTATTTTAGTGCAATCTCTCCATAAGATTGGGCAAATCACCCTTTATATATTTATCGACCGCTTCGTCCATATTAGTAACATCGGTAACAACAGCATCAATGTTGTAACTTTTCATGCTTTCAAATGCTCCCCAACCCATTCCACCTGAGATCAGCACCTGGCAATCGGAGATAGCATCTGCCATTGCTGCGTGTCTTGTCTGCGCTCCTGAATCATACCCATGCCTTTCACCGGGCGCAGTTTCCGTATGATGTGCGGCGAAGGTATGATGTCCTGCTTTATCACGCCTTTCTTTTCCTGTCACTTTACCGTCTTCAACCGTGTAGACCATATAATATGGGGCTCTTCCAAAATGCTGGCTTACGGTTACTTCATCTTCGGTTATAACTGCAATATTCATTTTTAATTCCTCTCCTTTGTTAGTCTATTATCTCCAGTTCATACCTGGGCTTATCATCTGTAATGTAAAGTTTTACATTTACTTTCTTTCCTTCGGAAAGTAACTTTTCAGATTCGTCAATCAGTTCCCTTGCAGCAGGCGATTTCAAAAAGGTCATCAGGGCTTCATACTTCTTTTTTGTCTCTTCCTCGCTGTCCTGATCATCACCTCTGAGCAAAGACATAAGACACGTGTTCATCTCATGTTCAGCCAGACACTTCAGGCACCTGCCGGTGATTTCATTCGTGGAATATTTCGGTTCCAGTTTATAAGAATCCATTTCACTCATCCTGAGATTAATTTACCATCACTCAGACGTCATGCAAGACCGTCATACCATTGTCCTGACAGTATTTTACAGCGTCCTCGCTCTCTGAACCAGGTTGCAGCCATATCCTTTTAAGACCCAATTTATTGCATTCTTTCAGAATCTCTTCAGTAACAGCCGGCGGGACTACGAAATCGACTACGTCAACTTTAACAGGTACATCAGATAGGGTATGGTACACTTGTATACCATCAAGCTCTTCAAGTTTAGGATTAACCGGATAGACTTCATATCCCCTGTCTTTAAGGTTCTTGAATATCCTGTTTCCGTATTTTTCAGTGTTGTCTGTTGCCCCGATCACGGCAAACTTCTTCTGGTCCATAAATTCCTTAATCGTGTCCTGCATATGAAACTCCTTATACAGTCATTCTCTCCAGTAAATTGTCCCACAGGTCCTCGATTGCTCTGGAAGTATCATTCATTTTATATTTCACAACCGGTTTTCCGTGTATCATCGCCTCGGTTATTATATTATCATAAGGAACATAACCTGCTATAGGTACATTTCTGTCCTTACAATATTGAGTAATTTTCCCGGTATTTTCTTCGTTGATATCATATTTATTTATACAGACAAGCGCCTCTATATTAAAATGTTCGCATAATCCGAGAATCCTGTCCATATCGTGCAACCCCGAAATCGTTGGTTCCGTTACAATTAGAGCTTTGCTGGAACCTGAAAGCGACGATATTACCGGACAGCCTATTCCGGGAGGCCCGTCAGTAAGTATATACTCCAGACTTTGTTCTTTTGCAATTTCCCTGGCTTTTTGCCTTACAACAGATACCAGTTTTCCTGAATTTTCCTGGGCTATACCGAGTTTGGCATGTACCAGCATCCCATATCTGGTTTTTGATACATACCATTTACCGGACATATTCTGGTGCATGGTAATTGCGTCTGCCGGACATACCTGGTAACAAAAAGCGCAACCTTCACACAAAAATGTGTCTACTTTACTCTGACTTATTGCTTCGAACCTGCACAGTTCCGAGCATAATCCGCATTGAGTACATTTAGATTCATTAATCTCAGCTACCTGTCCACTCCAGAACTCATTTTCTTCCAGTACTTCCGGGTTAAGTATAATATGAAGATCGGCAGCGTCAACATCGCAATCAGCCATTATTTTATCATCTGCAAGCGCTGCGAAAGAGCCAACAATGCTCGTTTTTCCCGTCCCGCCTTTACCGCTTAATACTACCAGTTCCTTCAACCTTTGTCTCCTGAATATTTTCAAAAAGGGCTTTAAATATCTCTTTCCACATCGGCATACCTTCAGCTAATGTCATTCCTTTCGAATACAACCTGGCAATCTCTATTTCGAGCGGAATTTTCATCATCACCGGGATATCCTTTTCTCTACAATAATCCTCAATTATAGAGTCATTTTCGCCAGATCTGTTAATAATGATCCCACATTGTATGCCCAGGGTCTGCACAGTTTCTACTGCCAGGGCCAGATCATTCATTCCGAAAGGTGTTGGCTCGGTTACCAACAAACAGAAATCACTTCCACTAACCGAGTGCACAACCGGGCAAGATGTACCGGGAGGAGTATCTATTATGACCACCTTTGCTTTATCAGCTTTTTTCTTTACCTGGTCGATCACCGGGGTTGCCATAGCTTCTCCGACAGTAAGCATACCCTGAATGAATTCCAGGTTTCCAGACGTGCCGGTTTCTATTACCCCCATTTCTCTGTTTATCTCGGTTATTGCTCCTTCCGGACAGAGATAGGCACAAGCGCCACACCCATGACACAAATTACTGAATGTCAATATATGATTTTTAATTACCGCGATGGCATTAAACGCACATACTCCTGCGCATTTTCCACAATAAGTACACAGATTTTCGTCAACTGACGGATTGGTAATAAAAACAGACTCTTTTCTCGTGATATCAGGCCTGATAAATATGTAATCGTCAGGTTCCTCGACATCGCAATCGATTAACTGTACATTATATGTATCTTTTAGTGAAATAGCGAGACTGGTGGCTACCAGAGTCTTACCGGTCCCGCCTTTTCCGCTGGCTACCGATATTTGCATTAAGTAATTTCTCCGGCTTTTGTAAGTTTATCTCGTTCCCATTCCGCGGCCTCGACCCATTCCTCCACCTCTGCCCATACCGCCACCTCGTCTCATACCACCACCACTTCCAAAATGGTCGGGAACATTCGCTCCGGTATTTTCCTGTAACTTACCATTTTTAAAACGTTCCACCACATCTCTTACTTTACCTGAGACTCCGGTGATTACTTTTATACCGGCAGCATTTAAGACGCCGAAAGCATTCGGTCCACAGTTGCCTGTCAGTACGACTTCCACACCTTTCTCTGATATAGCCTGTCCGGCTGAAGTTCCGGCGCCTCCTGACGCCATGGCACTACTGTTATCTATCGATTCGTAATCCATAGTTTCCGTATCGACTATCGTAAAATATCGGCACCTCCCAAATCTTGGGTCCATCTCCGCATCAAGACCTTTTTCACTGGCTGAAACTGCTATTTTCAATTTTCACCTGCCTCATTTGTTTCTTTTTCTTCCAGTTCCTTTAGTCGTTGTTCAATCTGTTCGAGCTGCTCTTTCATCATTTCGGCTTGATCTTTCAGTACCTCTTTCTCCGAATCAACCGCTGCAGCAGGATCATATCCTGCGTTCCAAGGCGTACCGTAGTCCCAGTCAGGAATAAAGCCCCTCCGCATTCCAGGATAACTGCACCTGGGCAGCCCTCCGCGACCTCTGCCAACATATGGCCAGGGCGGTGATGCTCCTCTGAAGCCAAAACCTGCTCCTCTTCCACGACCAGGACCCGAACCTGCGCCAAATCCAAATCCGCGTGCCATTCCTCTCCCGTATTCGTAAACCATAGTAAACCTCCTCTATATATTTTTCAGGATTTATTAATCGATTTTTATCTATTTTTCGCTACGTGGGTACCAATCTAGTAAAACCATCCGGTTCGCCTGGATAATCTGTAAGGCAATCCCGATGTCACAGCTCTTCTTAAACCAGGAGTGTTGCATCTGGGAAGTCCACCTCTTCCCCAGCCATAAAATGGTTGACGATTGACGCTGTCAAACCCTAATCCGAATCCACGCCCTCTGCCCGGAGCAAATCCCTTGCCTGGTGTAAATCTACGCATCATACCTCGTCCAAATCCGAGAAACATCATCTCACCCCCTTTTCCTTTCCATTATGAGACGTTTAACGTCTTTAAGCTGTCGGTAGGTCGCTCCTTGACTTACGGCGTCAAGGACCGGGTCCGGTCGTGTAACTACCGTTCCTGATAATGAATCTATTCCATAATCGAACAACACCGGGGATAAAGGTGTTGTTCCTCCTAAGATCATGACATATGTGTCCGGGCTGCAATAGTTCAAAAGGTTATCCAGGGTGTGGTTGGTAATAGCCATTCCTGTAATACCAACTACGTCTGCCTGAGATATCAGTTTTTCTGCTTTTTCCTCCGCATACTCATCCTCAACAGGGTTCTTTTCGATTACCCACACCTGATCAGAGATTTCCTTTAACTGTGGAATAAAAGGGAAATGACCTATTATCGCCACTTTCTTCCCTTTTCCTTTTTCTCCAAGTAATACTGCCGCATTCAGTTCTCTACATTCATCAATATCGACCTCTATAAGCGAGTTGATGGTAGCCATTCCTATGCTGGCTTCAAATAAATTTTTGGATCTTACCATGTCAATTAATTCACGAGAACTTTTTTTCTTAAGAAATCCTGCTTCTTTTACCGGTGAATTTCCCTGAGCATGTCCGATTCCGTGTGGCGTCGAAGCCAGACCGCATCCTCGCGTGTATACAGCCGTTTGAAAAACTCCTAATCGTATATCTCTTACTTCTACGTCGTAGTTAAGAGAAGCAATCAAATCATCAAGTATCTTCATTAAACTTTACTTACCTCCATGCCAGCCCCGACCTCTCCTGCCGTGCCCTGCTGCCAATACAGGCTCGATTCGAGGCGTATCACAGGTTGGGCATAACTCCGGCGGTGCGCTGGTCATCTCCTCGAAAGAGACATTCCACTCGTGCCCGTTAAAGCACCGGTACGGGCTGTTTGCCATGGCGAATATCCCGCCTTCTATCCTTATTGCTTTACCGTTTAAAACAGCATCAGCCACTTTTTTTCTTGCTGAAGCCAGCATCCGCTGAAAAGTAGGCCGTGATATTCCCATCCTTTCAGCGCCCATTTCCTGATCGAGTTCTTCTATCTCTTTTAGACGCAAAGCCTCAACTTCGTCTACGGTCAGGTGAACATCCTCCAGCATTCTCATCGGAATTCCGGCAGGCTTAAAGTATGTTGTTCCTGGTACAGATTCTACTCTTCGACATTTTCTTGGTCTTGGCATATTCGTAACACCATGTTATTATGAGCATATGCTCATAATTATTCTAGCACTGCTATTAATATTCGTCAATATATCGTATTCGTTTCATTGTTTCGTTTTTAATGCGCTTGAATTTTTCAATTCTCGCTCGAAGTTATATAATAGGCTTGAAATCAAGTACAGATAAGAAAGGTTTCTTAAGTTATGGAAGAAAAAGTACTCGTATTCGATCCGTTTATATGTACGGGATGCATGCGGTGCATGACGACATGTTCAACGTACAATAACGGAGCGACCAGTCTAGCAAAGGCACGATTGCAGGTAGCCAGGCATGAAGGTCATGCGATTACCGATATCGATGAAGAAGATGAGTTGATCTTCGAAGCACTGACCTGTCAGCAGTGCGATGTGCCATATTGCATGCATGTCTGTCCGGTTAACGCTATAAGCAGGAACCCGGAAACCGGGGCTATGGTCATTAATTACAATAAATGCATCGGATGCCGTATGTGCATGACCGGGTGTCCTTTCGGCGCTATACGATATGATACAAGCAGGAAGAGGGTTATAAAGTGTGAATTGTGCGAAGGAGATCCCCAATGCGTTAAGTTCTGCCCTACCGGTGCGCTTCAGTTTCTCCCCAAAAGTCTTGCCAACTCTCCGAAGATAGACTATCTTTCAAAGAAACTAAATGAACAGAGGACCAGCAGCACAGCCTGACAGCCGTAATCTCAAACACATGAAAAACCGGTTTTTCATATTGTCAGGCGTAAAATTTGACATCACTATAGAAACTGTGTTATAATTATTGAAACCCTGAAGAATATTCGGGGTTTCTGTTTTTCCATTTCCTGCCTTTTCTTTGAAGAAAAGTGTATAATGTTCTTCGATTGATATATGGAGGTTTTAATATGCCGTCGATACAGGAATATAATGCCTATGGTGAAGACCTTGAACGAATTCTGCAGTTACGGACCTCTCCCATCGCTGTGAAAATGCTGGAGAAAGAAGAGGATATACCGGAAGGAGCGATACGACCGAAAAAAGACCGTGGGTATCACCTGGCGCAGTGTCAGGTCTTCGCCATGTCACGCCGCAGCGGCGAAATGGTAGCCATGCTAAAAGAAGACAACTGGTGCTGGGCTCCACTCATGGGATACGGTCTGGTCGAGGACCCGCAGGACGACTTCGTTAACAGCCATGCCTACTTTCCCCGGTTCGAGGTTGGGAAATATATCGGTATCGTAACTGCCCCGTTAAAAACAGCTCCGTTTGAACCGGACATGGTGCTGGTCTACTCGAACACGGCCCAGTTAAGAAACCTTATCGGCGCAGTGAAATCACATGATAAAGCCCTGGTCAATTCTGTATTCGATCCGATAGACTCCTGTGTTTATTCGGTGGTACCGGTCATTGAAAAGAGTGAATATCGGGTCACTATCCCTGATCCCGGCGAGTACGAGAGAGCCATGGCCGGCGAGGATGAGATGATCTTTTCCATACCGAAAGATAAACTCCCCGGTCTTATGGAGACACTTCGTGAAACGGATCGCAGAGGAGGAAGTTACAAACGTCAGACCTACATCATGACCCCGGATTTTCCACGACCGCCGTTTTACATCGATTTATTTAAAAAATGGGGACTTGATACGGAGGAATAACAGGTTTTACTTCTGCGGTTCGATTATCACCTTGACTGATTCACCGGCCCGGGCAACAATTTGAAAACCGCGTCCAACTTCATCCATCGGCAGGACATGAGTTGTCATCAATTCGGTGTTGACAACTCCCTGTCTGACCAGTTCCAGCGCTTCGCGATAGTCATCGGGACTGGCCGCGTATGAAGTAGTAAGAGTTACGTCGTTTCTCCAGAACGTATCATTGACTGCAAAAAGTATCTCTACACCCGGTCCTGTTGCAGCAAAAAAAAGTACGGTCCCACTTCGTTCTACCGAATCAAGCGCTTGCCTGACGGCGGAGGTTGCACCTGTGCATAATACTACCACATCTGCCAGGTATCCGTTATTTAGTTTCTTCACTCTTGCAGGTACATCGTCGTCCGCACTGATTACCACATCTGCTCCAAGTTTCTTCGCCATGCACAGCCTGTATTCGCTGATATCGGTCGCTATTACCTTCGCTGCGCCCATATGCTTTGCCAGTTGCACATAAATTAGTCCTGCGATACCGCTTCCTATGACAAGCACCGTATCACCCGGTCTCATACCCGTTTTTCTCAGTCCTCTCAGAACGCAAGCCGTCGGTTCCACGAAAGTTGCTTCCCTGTACGACATTGAATCGGGTATTACGAAAACACCGCGATCGACAATTATTTCCGGTAAACGCACGAATTCCGATAATCCCCCGGGATAGAAATTGGTTGTCCGCAGTGTGTCACACATAGTGTGATGACCACTAAGGCAATATTTACAGGCATTGCAGGGAACGTGGTGTGCAACAGTCACCCTGTCACCTTTGTGGTACTGTAGAACACCCTCGCCAACCTGCACCACCTGTCCGCCGACTTCATGTCCCAGGACAAGTGGTGCCCGGTCGATGCGATACCATTCCATGACATCACTGCCGCAGATGCCGCAGGCTTCTATCCTGACAAGCATCTCGCCGGCGGTGATATCCGGTACAGGCATTTCTTCTACGCGGACATCGTTGTTACTGTACCATCGGGCGACGCGCATATCCGATTATACCTTCTTATCTTTTTCTGCATTGAAGATCTCACGAGCATCTTTCGGGTCGGCTTTCTTATGGATAATTGCTCTCAGCGCTTTTATCATAGCTACCGGATAATCATTCTTCCATATGTTCCGTCCAAGGTTTATCCCGATTGCGCCTTTCTGGATACCGTCGTACACAAAATCGAATACTTCTCCTTCATTTTCAGTCTGGGGACCGCCTGCCATCACAACGGGGACAGGGCACCCCTGCGTCACCTTGTCGAAATTTTCGCACCAGTAGGTTTTTACCACCCGTGCGCCCAGTTCAGCCGCAATGCGGCTGGCAAGAGCCAGGTACCGGGCATCACGCTTTTCCAGTTCCTTACCCACTGCGGTCACCGCCATTACTGGTATTCCATATCTCTCGCCTTCGTTTACCAGCTTCCCAAGGTTTAACAGAGATTCTTTTTCGTAGTCAGTTCCGACAAAAACAGATATACCAACCGCGGCAACATTCAGTCGTATGGCTTCTTCCATTGATGTTGTCAGACCTTCATCAGCCAGGTCATGCCCTATTACACTCGTTCCGCCTGATGCTCTCAGAATAATCGGTTTTGAATTTGAAGGATCAACACACGCCCTTAAAACACCTCTCGTAATAAATAAGGCATCCGAAAACTGTAGTAGAGGAGCAATTGTTTTTCCCGGTTCCTCCAGCCTTCCGGTCGGCCCCTGGAAATACCCGTGATCGATCGGTAAAAAAAGGGCATGCCCGTCTTTTTTTATTAACTGTGACATCCGGTTTTGCATTCCCCAGTCCATCGATAAAAACTCCTTCCTTAATAACGTCATATATAATCATCAATCGTAACTATCGTATTCATCATTATACTACAATAATTTTAATACCATCAGCTTAATGAACGATTAAAAAAAGGATTGTAAAGAACATATCTTGGAAAATACAAGGGCGGCTTTTAGAAGCCGCCCTTATCGACCCTTCAAAGGTATTTACATCATCATTCAAGGTCTATTATATTTCTAAGCGCTTCTCCGCTTATTGTTGAACTTACCGCCTCGTTAATTTTATCCAGCGGATAATGGCCTGTAATAAGCTCGTCCAGCTTCAGTTTTCCCGATTGATAAAGGTTAATAAGCTTTGGTATATCCTGGGAAGAATTAGTTGTTCCCATAAAGCTGGCAGTTATAACCTTTTCATTATCGATAATATCCATGGGAAAGACTTCCAGATTTTGAGTAGCCAACCCTACTATTACGACCGTTCCCTGTCTTGCAAGCATAGCTACTCCCTGTGCGATAGCGGAAGTAACACCAACGGTAATAATCACATTATCAGCGCCATATCCGCCGGTAATTTCCTTTACCTGTTCTATCGGGTCACCCTTTGAACCATTAACCAGGTGAGTAGATCCAAAAATTCTTGAAGCTTCAAGTTTCTTATCAAGCATATCGACCGCTATAATCGGATAAGCTCCCGAAATTGAAGCGCCCTGTATGGCATTCAGTCCTACACCACCGACTCCGATTACAACGCAGCTTTCCGCCGGTCTTACCTTCGCTTTGTTAACTACCGCACCATACCCGGTAATCACACCGCAGGCTAACAGGGCCGCCCTGTCCATCGGCATATCCGCCGGCATTGGTATTACCTGTGATTTATCAACCATGCAATACTCGGCAAAAGAACCGACCCTGAGACCATGATTTATGGCCACACCCTTTTTATTCTTCCATCTGCTTTCTGAATCAAGCGGCCATGTTGCCTGGCACATACTCGGTCTGCCTGTTTTGCAGTACATGCATTCGCCGCAGGAACGAAGTAATGATACTACTACCCGATCACCGGGTTTAACGTTGGTAACCCCTTCACCTACTTCATCAATGTATCCGGCTGATTCGTGCCCCGGAACGAAAGGTAAAGCGCCAGGAAGATCACCACTCATAAAGTGAAGATCGCTATGGCAAACCGCGGTCGCTGCCAGTTTCACCTTCACCTCATTTTGATGCGGTGATTCCATGTCAAGTTCTTCGACTACGAGTGGTTTTCCATATTCATAACATACTGCTGCTTTCATTTTTCACCTCCTACACCCGAAAGAATAACCAACCTTACTGACCAATGTCAATATCTTGATTGTATATTTCTCCAAACCTTGACAGTCGCGTATCCTTAGATTTAGCATTACGACAATGAACTAATAAAACCTGGAGGTTTATATGCCGGGACCGCTTGAAGATGTAAGGATTCTCGATCTAAGCTGGGTACTCGCCGGTCCTTTCTGCACGATGAATCTAAGCGACCTTGGTGCTGAAGTCATCAAGCTAGAACGCCCAAATGTCGGCGACCTTGCCCGTGGAAACGCTCCGTTCATCGATGGCGAGAGTTCATATTTTATGAGTATAAACCGGGGTAAGAAAAGCATCACCATCGACCTGCAGACCGAAAAGGGAAAGGAACTCTTCCTGGAATTGATAAAGAAGGTTGATGTCATAGTCGAGAATTTCGTTCCGGGCACGATGAAACGCCTTGGTCTCGATTATGATGTCGTTAGAGAATATAATCCACGCATCATTTACACTTCGCTTTCCGGTTTCGGCCAAACCGGCCCTCATGCACAGAACCGCGCCCTTGATGTGATAATCCAGGCAGCAGGTGGACTAATGAGTATTACAGGCGAAACCAATGGTCCGCCGGTAAAACCCGGAGCTTCCATCGGTGACCTTACTGCCGGCCTGTTCACAGCTATAGGCATTCTTTCCGCCCTGCATGAATGCGAAAAAAGCGGTAAAGGGCAGTATATCGATATCAGCATGCTGGACTGTCAGCTATCGATTCTTGAGAATGCATTCGCCAGGTATTTTGCGACCGGCGAGATACCGAAACGACTCGGTACAAGACATGCCGTCTTTACACCGTTCCAGGCATTCGAAACCAAAGATGGCTATATTGTCATTGCCATGGTCGGCGGCGCCAGGAACCAGTGGCCGCTTTTTTGCGCGATTATCGGTCGCCTTGAATTGATGGATGATGAAAGATATCAGACAGGAGCTTCGAGAACTGAACACTATGACGAGTTATCTCCTATACTCAACGAAGTATTGAAAACAAAGACAACCGGAGAATGGATACGAGAACTTACGGAAGTAGGTATACCATGCGGTCCCATCAATAATATCGCCGAAGCAGCCGCTGATCCACAAGTAGAACACCGGAAAATGATAATCGATGTTCCTCATCCTAAACTGGGGAAAGTAAAAATGATAAATACTCCGGTCAAACTATCACGGACTCCCGGCTCTGTTGATGGTCCCGCACCAGAACTCGGTCAGGATACCAGGGAAATACTTATGGATTTACTTGGTTTAACCGATGACAAAATAAACGAACTTAGTGAGTCAGGTATTATATAAAAAAAGAATCGGAGGGAATGATGAAAGCTGCAGTTTTTCATGGTGCACACGATATCAGGATAGAGGATTATCCCTACCCGCAACTTCCCGATAACGGTGTAATTATCAAGGTACATTCCAGCGGTATTTGCGGATCGGACCTGCATATGTACACCCGTGGAGGGCGTGGTGACGGGATGATTATGGGCCACGAATTCTCGGGGGATATCGTTGAAATCGGAAAAGATGTTAAAGACGTGAAGCTCGGTGACCGGGTCGTAGCTATCGGGGGAGTCGGCTGCGGCGAATGCTACTGGTGCCAGCAGGGTCAGTACATCAAGTGTTCGAAGCTCTCCTTCCTCGGCTATGGGATCAAAGGAGCTTTAGCCGAATATACAGCCATCCCAAATTTCAAGATAGGAATGTATGCTGAGAAGCTGCCTGATTCGGTATCGTACGAAGAAGGAGCAACGGCCGAACCTCTTTCCGTTGCGTTATACGCAGTTAACCAGGTGCAACCGAAACCTGATGATATCTGTGTCGTTACCGGTCTTGGAATCATTGGTATCTGCGTTGTCCAGATTCTCCGTTCCCGTGGAGTAAAAACCATAATTGCCAGTGGCCGGAGGTCCAGGCGACTTGAGGTCGCCAGACAGAGTGGCGCCGAAGTGGTGGTAGACGCGGCTAAAGAAGATATAGTTCCCGTGGTTGAAAAGGTAGCCGGCAGCAAGAAAGCCGATGTCGTATTTGAAGTTGCCGGTGTACCTGAGTTATTTCATAAGGCCCTGCAGATGGTCCACCGGGGCGGTGTAATTGATCTGGTCGGTTTGTATATGGAACAGGTTACGTGGAGTCCATCGGCAATCGTTGGGAATGATATAACGATTATCGGCTGCGGTCTGCGTTGGGACCTGCCCGGCGCTGTTGAGCTTCTCGCCAGCGGTAAAGTCGATACGAAGCCCATGATCACCCATGAATTCCCGCTCGACCAGACGAAAGAAGCGTTCGAGACCCAATTAACGTCCCAGGATGCTATCAAAGTAATAGTAAAGCCATAATAACAATTTAAATGGAAAAAGAGAAGTCCGCTTTTCCGGCGGACTTCTCTTTTTATTTCTATCTTTTCTTTGTTTCTCTGGCCTTTGCCTGTTCGACTTTTGCCTTCAACTCAATAAGTTTAAAGACGGTTTTTGCTTTCCCTGCCAGTTTAAAATTTTCCATCTCTGACCTCTCTTCCGGATATTATTGATGTATTCAACAATATCACTCGCAAATAAAGAAAAGGATAAAGATGGTAAATATTTTATTAACGTTCCATAAACATTTCATAAATATTTAACGAAATGACTATTAATTAAAGGACCTGGTATACCCAGTCCTGGTGGTAAACATCAGGTTCGCCCTTGGGAAGAGTTTGAAATTCTTCACTTACCTCGACCAGTTTCCATTTTCCTTTCGCTTCCAGGCTGTCCTGCTTTTCCTTGAATCCGCTGTCCCTATATACATCAGGTCTCAGCGAATAGACAATATATCCACCAGGTTTCGTTATACGAATAAGTTCATCGAGTGAACTTGCCGGAGCATGCCCGACTGTCATAACTCCGACGCTGACCACAGCATCAAAAGAATCGTTAGCATAGTCCAGTGTTTCACCCATTACCATCTGGTGAAATTCCTGGTAGACTCCTTTCTTCACAGCTTCTTCAAGCATTCCTTCGGATATATCCATCGCTACCAGGTTCTTATATCCTTCTTTCGCCAGTAATTCTCCGACCAGTCCCGTACCAGCTCCAGCATCGAGTATCCTGGCATCTTTGGGTACATATTTGCTGAAATATTTAACCGCCATTTTAGGCCCGACCCATCCGAATCCTTCATCCAGGTCGGTATCATAATCTTTAGCCCACTGATCATAACGTTCCTCCAGTTCCTTGTTGTCCTTCGAGGAATATATCCACTGGACTCTCTTCTCTCTCTCGTCCATTAACGTCTCCTTTCTCTATATGATATTTAAACGTAAATCACGCAATCGGGTTCTAACGACCAACATCACACTGTATTCCGTGATGTATAAATATATTTTTCCACTTCTCTATCGTCTCTTCATCAGGGGTTTCGAAATCTTTTCCTGAATAGTCTCTACCCAGCATCTTATACTTCCCAACACCAAGCCTGTGATAGGGAAGCAGCTCTACTTTGTTACCTTCACCCAGAGACTTGATAAACTCAGCTGTCTTGCGGATATTATCTTCATCGGAATTCACCCCGTCGATTAACGGTATCCTGAACAGTACATCCGCTTTACTTTTATATACAATTTCTGCATTTTTCTTGATACGTTCATTATCGACACCGGTGAATTCTCTGTGTCTGTCAATATTCATGTGCTTTAGATCGAAGAGTACGTTGTCGGTATATTTAAGAGCATTTCTGAGTACTTCACCCGAAGCATATCCGCAGGTATCCAGGCAGGTGCCGATTCCCTCTTGTTTACATTTTCTAAACAGTTCAATTACAAATTCAGACTGCCGTAAGGGTTCTCCACCCGATATTGTTACTCCTCCGCCGCTGCCCGAATAAAAAGACCGGTCTTTCAGCACTTCCTTGAGTACTTTGTCGACCGTTACTGTTTTCCCGTAAATGGTAATTGCCTCTTCAGGACACGATGGAACACACTGCTCGCAGGCGGTACAGACCGAACGGTCGATGGAAACTTTCCAATCATTAATAGCTATCGCATTTTCGGGACATGTATTCACACAATCGCCGCATCCCGTACACCGCTCTGCAATTATCCCGGGTTCAGGCATGGGGTTAATTGACTCTGCATTCGAACACCACCTGCACCTTAGTGGGCATCCTTTCATAAAAACAGTCGTTCGTATCCCTGGTCCGTCATGAACCGAAAATTTCTGAATATTGAATATTATCCCGGATACTTCCGTAGTTACCATGGTTCTACCGTTATTAAGAACGTTAAAATGACTGCTCTGTCCTGGCTATTATCTCGTCCTGTACCTCCGGCGCCAGGAGGACAAAATAGGCACTGTATCCCGCAACCCTGACAATCAGGTCTTTATAGTCTTCAGGATGCTCCTTTGCTTTTCTGAGCGTTTCAGCATCGAGAATGTTGTACTGTATATGCAGTCCACCGTTCCTGAGGAATGTCTCTGTAAAATCTGCCAGTTTTTCGGCAAAGCCTTCACTCTTAAAAAGTGACAAAGGGAATTTCTGGTTTAACACCGCCGTCTTTGCGTCGGAAAAATCAGCTTTTAAAGCTGAATTACATACAGCGGTCGGTCCGTTCGTGTCCGCACCCTGGGTTGGTGACAGGGAAGCATCGGCAAGTGGGAGTCCGGATTTTCTACCATTGGACATCGCTCCCACGCCTTTTCCACCGTAATAGTGCCACGTCAGTCCCTGTCTTATTATCGTATATTTAGATCCGAACGGAGTGACTTTATCTTTAAGGTATTTCGGTATTATCTTTCCTACATCCCTGACCATGTAATCAGC
>CAZBQL010000044.1:0-23579 GCA_964493985.1 uncultured Dehalococcoidales bacterium | reverse complement strand
GGTGCCGGGAGAGGGACTCGAACCCACAAGCCTTATCGGCGGCGGATTTTAAGTCCGCTGCGTCTGCCAATTCCGCCATCCCGGCCTGCATGTTATTGTAGTCAGTGATGACTTTTGCGTCAAGTTTCCTTCGTCGTCCGTTTTCATATTCCCACTCATTTCTTTACAACTCAGCAATCTTTCTTCGGAATCTAAAAAAATCCAATACTACTATCATTTCCATTTTCCCTCCCTCGACTCCTTGCCCACTCACGCAACCCTTCCCATGCCATTAGAAAGTAATTCTTGACCGCCTAAAATCCTATTTGTAAGTCTCTCCCTTGAAAAGGGAAGGGAGACGGAAGAGGGATGGGTTTATTGATATCCTTTAAGAGAAAAAAGAGCAGCTAAATAGTACAGAAATATACATTTTGCCTGGACTTACTGGATTCCCGCCTTCGCGGGAATGATAAAATAGGGCAGGTAAGTTCAAACTGAGGTAGTATTTCGGGCATATTAACGGCAAAGAGTAAATGAATAGTTAATGTACGCTGAAACGGGCGACACCCGGAGGTTTCAGGAACTCCCATTTTCCCTTTACTCCGGCACTCCTGGCAGCCACGTCGATATGCAGCATGGCAATCCCGCAGCATAACCGCTTTGACATTGTAGAATCCCGCCTCAGTTTTTTATCGTTCACCGCCACCGTAATGGAGTTTTCGTCCAGGAGAAACAACCACGGCTGCCTGTTCACAGAAGACGGAGCTACCCTGGCAGCTTCAAGCGATAGCTTCATCCACTTCGGCCACTGCGATTTCTTCATTCCCCTGGTCGTCTCGGAAAGAGATTTCCGCCGGTGCATCAGTCCGAAACCCGCCATTACTCTTTCCTCGAAATTCAACCGCTTTTGAGCGTATCCGATCGGTGTTATAGCATATACCCTTTCATTTTTCTGGAGGTCCACGAGTGAGTCGACAAGCTCCCTCTTGAACGTTCCCCCGACCCAGCATGTATTCATACTGGTCGCTTCCGCATCCAGGACAATACCCTCGCCCATATATCCTACCTGCTCCTCGACCGCCGGATGCCTGGAATTACCTACAAATGCGATAAATGCTTTGGCGCCCTTGATCGTGCCATAGGCGCCGATAATTCCTTTAAATACATTATCCGGCGGTTCCTGGATAAAAACGGAACGAGAACTCTCGAATGGGCGGAAATTTTCACAGACAGACTGAATCCGTTTCAGGTGATTACCTTTGGGAAGCCGTTCATCATAACGTCTGCGAGACCTTCGTTTCTCGATAACCTTGTACCATCTTGATGCCGGTATATCCATGTAACTCACTCTTTTCACTACTTATGCATGAAAGTGTATCATATTTCAGCCAAATTCGCCTGTTTTACAAACAACTCGCACCAGGCATATATATTGACACACCTTAATATCCATCATATAATCAAGCATCAGAATCAAGGGTAAACAATTATCTAAAATGAATAAATATTACCGGAATGCACAACCTCATACCATGACAATTATTACCGGCAAGGTTACCTCGCCGGGCTTGACGCGTTTCCGGTTTCATTATCTGACTTAGAACACAACCGAATTGAAAAGAAGCGACAAAGCCCGGGAGGTGAAAATCCCGGGCTTTTTATATTTACGCAAAAAATTAATAAAAGGAGATGAACATGAAAAACGGAAATGTCGAACAGTTCGCAGGCTACGACCCGGTATATTATGACCTCACTTACGGAAGAAATTTCAAGGATATACCTTTCTACACGGATATTACAAAGAATATCAAAGGTAAGATCCTTGAGGTTGCCTGCGGCAGCGGCAGGATTTACCTTGAACTGCTCAAAGCCGGAGTGGATATATATGGTATCGACCTTTCGGAGAAAATGCTCGAGGGACTTAAGAAAAAGGCAGCAGAAAGAAATCTGGAGCCTAAGGTATCTCTTGCCGATATGAGGAATTTTAACCTGGATGAGACATTCGAGATGATAATCATCCCAGCCCGGTCGTTCATCCATAACATCACTACAGACGACCAGTTATCCACCCTGGAGTGCTGTCGGACCCACTTAACAGACAACGGACGACTGGTCATGAACCTTTTCTATCCCAGTCGGGATGTCATGGCTACAAAATACGGTCGGGAAACCATCATACCGATGGATAAACCGGTCCAAGGAATGGAGCTTGTTACCTGGTCGGGTTTTGTGAATGAACCCGACCAGGTGATCGTTACCAGGTTCACCTGGAAACAGGATGGAAAGGTAGTGTCTGAGTTTAAATCAGAGCTTGCCTATATCTACAAACGTGAATTCGAACTGCTGCTCAGGCTGGCCGGATTCTCTTCCTGGCAGGTTTACGGAGGATTCGATTACCAGCCGCTTGAATCGATCAACCAGGAAACGGTCTGGATAATAAACAAATAACGACTATGGAGAAAAATATGGATAAGACAATACCCTGGCATGAGAACGATACATTCTGGGAAACATGGGGACCTCTTATGTTCAATCCGGACAAGCTCGCCGCCGCAAAAGAGGAAATGGAAAAAGTTGTAGCATTGACAGAATTGAAACAGGGATCATCTGTTCTCGACCTCTGCTGTGGTATCGGCAGATGTTCACTCGAACTGGCTCGCCGAGGTTTCAAGGTAACCGGCGTCGACCGGACAGCCGGTTACCTTGCCAAAGCACGGACACAAGCCAAACAGGAAGACCTGGATATAGAATTCATCCAGGATGATATGCGGAAGTTTATCCGACCGGAATCATTCGACTGCGTGATAAGCATGTTCACATCGTGGACGTATTTCGAGAATCCCGATGAGGACAAACAGGTTATCCTGAACGCGTATTCTTCACTCAAGCCCGGCGGGAAGCTGGTAATTCAAACCCACGGCAAGGAGACTCTTGCCCGAATATTTCAGGAAAGGGGTTGGAATGAAAGAGACGGTGTGATCTGGCTCCAGGAAAGAGAGGTAAGGAACAACTGGAGCTGGATGTGGAACCGATGGATACTATTAAAAGGTAACGAACGGATAGAAGGAGAAATTACTCACAGGCTTTACGCGGGATCGGAGATAGTCAACCTCCTGACTGATTGCGGTTTCAGCAAGGTAGAACTCTTCGGTGACCTTGACGGCAGCCCCTACAACCAGAGGGCAAAACAATTGATAACCGTCGGGTATAAGTAATCAGAGTAATAGGCGGTGTCCCGAAACAATCGGGACACCGCAATATTCCATACCTCCACCTGTCACTACGGATACCGGCACAGCCCGATGCGTAACAGTCCATATGGTGCATGGGATTTAGACGCCCACACCCAAGACTGTATCATAATGCCCAGACCGCATGTCATGCTGAGGAGTCCGATTGTACATGGTAATATGTTCAGCTATCAGGACAAGGACGACGAATGTATCTCCTTACCGATACCCGAATACCTTCGATCAATTAAATCTACCGGAAAATTATCTGTATAAAGAAAGGAGATCCTTCATCCCTGGAATAAGCTTGAATCGGGAAATCCTAACTAGCACCGGGATTCAGGATGACACTTTATCGTATTATCATGGATAACCCGGTTCACACACCGGAGTTTTGACAAAGCCTCTTAGAGGGAATGACAAATCAACAAATATTCGGATGTATTGTCACTACCCGTGTATAATACTCTAAAGCAGAAAGATAACAGTACCTATGCGCCTGTCGACAGTATTTAACCTCAATATTTTCAATCGGTTTGATAAAGGGATATGGACCCTTACATTGATCGACCTCATAAACGCCGCCGGCTTCTCTACCTGCGTCCCGTTCCTGTCACTCTACCTTTACCAGGAACGCGGTATCACAATGACGCTTGTCGGCACGGCGTTCCTTGCCAGCGGACTTATCTCGGCTGTAACACAGATGATAGGAGGATACCTGTCTGACCGTTACGGACGCAAGAGGATCATACTTATATCGATGAGTCTAAACATCCTCAATAACATCGGCATGATCGTTATGATAGCCTACTCCGCTCCTGTCTGGGTAATACTGTTCGTTTATGTTCTCGGCCGGGCTGCCGGGATGACATCGCGGCCTGCCCTCTCGGCAATGGTAGTAGACCTTTCGAAGAGAGAACGGCTGACCGAGACCTACGGACTGCTCCGCGTCGGACGGAACCTTGGATGGGCGTCCGGACCGGCACTCGGCGGGTACCTGGCAACCTTCCTGTCTTATGCATGGCTCTTCGGCGTCGCCGTACTGATGAATACCATCGCTTTCCTGATAATCCTGTTCTTCCTCAGAGAATCATGGAGTGAAACAGCGGAAAGTATCGATATTCGCAGTATATTCTCTGCAGCAGAGAATAAAACATTCGTGCTATTCACAGGTCTTTGTTTCCTGGTCTTCCTCTGTATGGCCCACCTGGGAAGTACTCTGTCCGTTTTTACCGTAGACAGGCTTGGATTCTCCACGGCTGAATATGGCCTGCTTCTCACCACAAACGGGCTTTTCGTGGTCTTCTTCCAGTACCCGGTAGCTCTCGGCATCAGCAGATTAAAAAAATCGACCGTTCTTATCCTGGGAAGCTTCCTGTACTGTGTCGGCTGGCTCTATATGGGCTGGACGACCGGTTTCGCCTGGGCTTTAACGGCTATGATAATTGTTACTGTGGGGGAGATCATTTTTTCACCGGTAGCCACTGCTGTAGTCGGTGAACTGGCCCCGCGTGAAAAAAGGGGACGTTACATGGGCTTTTTCGGATGGAGTGAGACAATCGGTATGTCGGTCGCCCCTCTCGTGGGAGGTATTCTACTTGATACGTTCACCGAGACTCCCAACCTGGTCTGGGTACCAATTTCTGCTTTCGGATTTATCGCCGCCGCCGGTTTCTTCTGGTGGGGCAGGAAAGTCAGGACTAATACTTGATCGCTGCTGTGAATATTGACATCGCTCTTACCGCTTCATATACTGAAATGATATATTGTTCACAAATTTGCATTTGCATTTATCCATCTACGGGTAGCTGCTGGAAAGAGACAGTTATATGACTAAAAAAATCCTGAGACTGGCGTTTTGTTATTTTCTGGTATTTACCATATTACTGGTATCCTGTACCAGGAAAGATACCGAAAATGAGGTAAATAACGACCATAATGGTGAATCGACGGAGCAAGAAGCACCGGTCCCCGAATACGAAACCGTGGACTGTCCATTCACCGTTCCCCAGGGGACCGAAGTGGAATGCGGATGTATGACCGTTCCTGAAAACCGCGACAAACCCGATGGGAACCAGGTTAAGATACAATTTGCCATATTCAGATCAGAGTCCAGCAATCCTGAACCCGATCCCATCGTTTACCTTGCAGGAGGTCCCGGCGAACATGCCCTTGAATCAGTAGCACTGACATATGGTCGAAGATTCGCTCCCCTGACTGTTAACCGTGATCTTATTGTTTTCGACCAGCGTGGGACAGGATATTCTGAACCTGCCCTGGAGTGTCCCGAACTTATCGAATTGGCATATGAGATGCTCGATCAGCATCTTGAAAGCGACGAAGCAATCGCACTGGAAAATGAAGCGACATATGAATGTTATGAACGCCTGAAAGAGCAGGATATCGATCTTTCTTCATACAACAGCGAAGAAAGTGCTGCTGATCTCAACGACCTGCGCCTTGCTTTAAGCTATGATGAATGGAACCTGTTGGGTATATCGTACGGTACTCGTCTCGCTTTGACCGCGATGCGTGACTTTCCTGACGGTATCAGGAGTGTTATACTCAACTCTACCGTTCCACTCCAGGCCGATCTTTACGCAGAAATGGCGGCAGCCTTCGAGAGGGCATTGAATGTCCTGTATGATAGCTGTGCTGATGATCCCGAAGCGAATAACGCTTATCCTGACCTGAAGGAAGTGTTGTTCGATACAATCGATCAATTGAATGATTCACCGGCCAGGTTCACTGTAATCCATCCTCTGAACGGTAAATCATACGATGTTCTTATGTCCGGTGACGATTTCTTTAACTTTATTATTTCAACATTGTATACCACCGAGGTGATTCCTCTGGTCCCGAAGATCATTTTTGATACGAGAGCCGGCAAATATAGTACGCTGGCATTATTCGTAGGTTCTCACCTGCTGGACATGGAACTCAGTAGCACCGGCATGTATTACTCGGTGGAATGCAGCGAGGAATTACCGTTCAGTTCGCAAGACGAGGTTCAAGCATCGCTGGAAAAATACCCGGATATTCAAGAATTCCTGGAAGACAGCCTTGACGAATCATTTTCAGTATGTGAATACTGGACCAATACAGTCCCTGATCCAGTGGAAAATGAACCGGTATACAGCGATATCCCCGTTTTGATACTTTCCGGGGAGTTCGACCCCATTACACCACCTTCCTGGGGAATACTGACATCCGAAACGCTGACTAACAGCTGGTTCCTAGAATTTCCGGGGCTGGGGCATGACGTGGTTGTTTCCGGCAGTGAATGTCCACTGGTTATCGCCCTGGAATTTTTCGATAGTCCCTACTCGGAACCGAACATGACATGCCTGGCAGAGATTGAACCGCCGGACTATATTGTTCTCGAGGTTAACCTGGTACCATTCACCAACTCAATGTTTGGTATCAGAGGCGTTATTCCGGAAAACTGGACCGAAATTGCACCCGGAGTCTATGCCAGGTCCGGGCTTGGTATAACCGCCCTGGGGCAGCAGGCAGTACCTGGTATGGACCCGGAAAGTATCCTCGATTTACTCATAAGTTCATTCGGTATCGATGAAACGCCTGAAAAAGCATCCAGTATAAATGCTAATGGTCTCGAATGGTCGATTTATCAGGAAGAGGTCCTCGGTACCGTAGTAAATATCGCCCTGACGGAAGAAGAAGGAATCACCTACTTTGTACTCTTAACCTGCGTTTCTGATGACCATCTATTCTACTATCAAAACCTGTTGATACCGGCAATAGATGCATTCACACCGATAAAATAACCGGAAAACCTACTCCCACTTGAAAAAACGAAGCGATAATACTGCCGCAATGACGGTTATTCCCAGGACGATAAACATGGATTTGATATCCCAGCCGAAGCCAAGCCACGGGTCTTGTAGCAGAAGTATAACATAACGAAGGGGAGTAATATCGGCTACATAATGCATTGCCTTGGTCATGACTTCTCTCGGAGGACCGCCGCCGGATAGTATCATCATTACAAAGAATAACAGCAGACCGATACCCTGCGCCGCCCGTGTCGTAGGAAATAACGCACCGAGCAGGATACCTATCGACGCGAAACAGACTGTGCTGATGATGAAAGCAAGTATGAACATACCCGGTATTTCGGCAAGGGCAGCATCATACGTAAGTATAGACACTACCACTACCAGAATCCCACCAAGTATCGAAATAACGAAACTCACTATCGCCTGTGAACCGAAGATACTCCATATCGATATTGAGGACGCTTTGAGACGCCGGAGTACTCCCCGTTCCCGGTATCCGGTCAGGTGCACCGGCATTGATACCAAGCCTATTGAAGCGATTATCAGTCCTATATACGCAGGAACGTAATAATTCATAGGACCAACTCCCCGATAGATCTTTCCTTCGGGGTCAGGCGTATTTCCGAATACTCCACCCATAACCAGTACCAGGATAACCGGTAGCGCAAAGGTAAAGACCATAGTAATCGGCTCTCTAACGAAGAGTTTCATCTCTACCCATGTCAGTTTCATTAACGTACGCATACCATTTCCTTAATCATGCATCGCAGTCCCTGTAATTGTCAGGAAAACGTCCTCCAGCGTTGGTTGTTCGGTACGAAGATCGGCCGGAAGGATACCGTGACCTGCCAGTTCAGCCGCCACCACTGCAAGCACAGGACCGTTCCCTTCTACCTCAACTCTCTGTCCCCGCCTGGCTACATTACTGACCTGGGGCAGAACTTCGAGCCAGGATAAATCCTCGACATCGGTACTGAAAATCACCTTAATCCTATTGGCATAGGTAGTAATAAGACCCTGGGGTGTATCCGTAGCAACAATCCGGCCGTGATCGACTATCGCCAGTCGGTCGCAAAGCTGCTCGGCTTCATCCATGAAGTGAGTTACCAGCAATACTGTTGTCCCCTGTTCCCTGATCGCCCGTATCAGGTCCCATGCGGTATGACGCGCCGCCGGGTCCAGGCCGGTCGTCATCTCATCGAGAAACACCAGTTCGGGTCTGTTCACCAGCGCAAGCGCCACGAACAGTCGCTGTCTCTGTCCTCCTGACAGGTTGGAGAAGGAAGATTTACGTTTTTCAGCTAGCCCCCACTGCTCCATCAGCTTCTGCCAGTCGATACTCCCGGGGGTCAGCGAAGCGAAAAGGTCCAGGGCTTCCCAGACCTTAATGCGGTCAGGCAGCGCTGCTTCCTGGAGTTGGGACCCTATACGCCGCCTTAACGACCTGATATTTGTAACGGGATCGATTCCGAGTATCCTTATGTTTCCCGAATCGGGAGAACGCAGTCCCTGGAGACATTCTACGGCAGTTGTTTTTCCGGCACCGTTCGGCCCGAGTAATCCGAATATTTCCCCCTCAGCTACGTCGAAAGAAATATCATCCACAGCAACTGTCTTGCCGTAGGTCTTCCTCAGGTTTTCAACCTTGATAACTTCTCCCACCAGCAGCCCCGTTTATAAAAATGGAGGCGACGACCGGATTCGAACCGGTGAATAGAGGTTTTGCAGACCTCCGCCTTACCACTTGGCTACGTCGCCTCGATAAAATATCAGATTTTTTCGTCCTCATTATATCCTCTGGCAGTTCAGATATGCAAGTAAATAGACGTAAATCTTTTATGCTATTTTAAGTTTACTGAAGTCGATACTTCTGCGTTTCCAGAAGTAATCATGTAAAATATATTTTATCCTTTTTACCCAAAAAATGAGCCAATATGACATAAAAGGATATTGACAAGCGTATATGCCGGATATATTATTCAATCTAGAGTACATAAAACGGAGATATTCTGGCTGTTCATAACAGGCAGTGTAGCGAAAACGAAACCTTAGCGTACTAACCGGGCGCTAAGGTTTCTCTTATACCGACGCCAGGCAGACAGCACGAGTAGTAACAATAGAATATGACTACCCCCTATTTACGGCGTCGGGTTAAAAACAGCTTAAGGCTGGCAACATATGATGGTGCAGCTTTTTCAGCAATGGCCGGCCTTACTCAGAACTTCATTACGCCTTTTGCCCTGGCTTTAAAGGCCACAACGGCGCAGATCGGTCTGTTGGCGAGTATTCCCAACCTGATGATGGCAATTTCGCAACTGGCAGCGCCGGACCTTACCGAGAGAGTCGGAAGTCGCAAAGGTCTGATTCTTCCGGTGGTCTTCATTCACGCTTTAATGTGGATCCCGATACTGCTTGTCCCGTATTTATTCCCTGATCCGAAAATCTGGTGGTTAATCGTGTTCGTGATAATCAGCGCGGTCTTCGGTTCGGTAGCTAATCCTGCCTGGGGCAGTATGATGGCTGATCTTGTCCCGATGAAAATCAGAGGGAGGTATTTCAGCTTCAGGGCACGGACAGTTGGACTTGTTGCTCTGGCATTTTCTTTCGCAGCCGGTGGCATCCTGGAAATGTTTTCCGACAACCTCTTCCTGGGATTTGCCGTGATATTCGGCGCGGCAGCCGCCTTTCGTTTGCTGTCCTTTCACTTCCTGTCAAAAATGTATGAACCTGAATATACCTGCGTAAATGAAAACGAACAGAGCATTATCTCAATCACGAAAAACCTGGGGTCTACTAACCTGGGCAGGTTTACCCTGTATGTAGCCCTGATCACTTTCGCCACCAGCATTGCAGGTCCTTTCTTTGCCGTGTATATGCTGCGTGACCTGAATTTCAGCTATATCACCTTTGTTTTTCTGACTTCTGCCAACGCCCTGGCAAATCTTGCTTTTCAAACTTTCTGGGGCCGCCGCGCCGACAAGTATGGAAATATCAGGATAGTGAAAATAACGTCTCGACTTATGCCATTAATTCCGATTATCTGGCTGTTTAACAGTCATCCGGTATACCTGGCAGGAGCCCAGATATACAGCGGGATCGTCTGGTCAGGATTTACCCTGGCAAGTACCAATTTCGTCTATGATGCCTCTGATTCAAGAAACAGAGCAAAACACATTGCCATTTTCAACGCAGTAAGCGGTGTAGCAGGCTGTCTCGGTGCCCTGGCCGGGGGATTCCTGGCACGCTACGTACCTGTAATTTTTAATTACAATCTTCAGACGATGTTCCTGATATCCGGAATAATGCGTGGAGTGGTCGTCCTTTTTCTACTCAGACTTGTCCTCGAAGTGCGTGTCGTACCAACGACCAAAACACTTGAGGTCCTTTTCGGACGTAACGGACATCCCGTTCCGGTAAGAAACACAATAAAGAAAGAGGAAGTAATTACCGGGAAAAAATAGTATTCACATTCACGGTTAAAACATCGATGCCGGTTATGGTCTTCGTCAGCGTCAACCTGAATGCCATTCTACTCTACATGTATTGACACTCCAGTTCATTGTGGCGTCCTGGTCGAATTAGAGATATCAATTTATGACACCATCTATCCTTTTTAGAATAATCACGTTATATTAAGTGATAGAAAAAACACCTGCCAGGGAGGTTGACAATGAAAAAGCTGATTTTATCTACGGTCTTAATGATTGTCCTAGTCATTACTGCAGTTGCTTCCTGTAGCAGTAACGCTGAAAAAATGGCTGAAGAAGAAGGAATAATAGTATCATCACCGGATATTGAATATCCGGGAGGATCAAAAATAACCGGGGCACCATCAGGTGGAGCCATAGATAGAAGCCGGGATAATGACGAGGGACAAACCGTTTATGAAGAATCGGGAGACATGGCGACATTCGGACAGGGTGAATCAGCCACTGCCACAACCGATTCAAGTTACGAAATCGGCGAAGACAGGATGATCGTCCGCACCGGTGACATGGCCATGGTTGTCGAGGACGTTGAGTCCTCCATCGACAGCATTAAACAGCTTGCTGAAACATACGAAGGATGGGTAGTTTCCTCTTCGATGTGGAAGAACGGTGAAGCACTTGCCGGAAGTATCAGTATCCGGGTTCTCGCCGAACACTTCGATAGTGCCTTGAAAGCACTGAGAGCGATGGCAGTAGAGGTACAATATGAAAATACATCCAGCCGTGATGTTACGGAAGAATACGTGGACCTCAGTGCCAGTCTGGAAAACCTTGAAGCGACCGAACAACAGCTTCAAGTCATCATGGACAAAGCAGAAACTGTTGAAGATATACTCGATGTACAGAGAGAATTAACCCGAGTCAGGGGTGAGATCGAGCAAACAAAAGCCAGGATGCAATACCTGGAACAGACTTCCTCGACATCGATAATCCACATACAGCTTGAGGAATCAGGACTCGATATCAATTTTTATGCCGATAAAAGGGCAGGGATAAGAGAAGGTGAAAGAGTTCAATTCAATCTACAGAGGGTAACGGGAGGAATTGCACCTTACAGTTACTTGTGGGAGTTTGGTGACGGAGAAACAAGTACCGACGAAAATCCTTCGCATTCTTATGATGATTCCGGATATTATACCGTTTCACTAACCGTAACCGATGACAGAGGTAATACAGACACACAAGTGAGAGACGGGTATATTTCCGTTGAACCAGGCTGGAATGCAGGTAGTATCGCAAGTAAAGCATGGAATGGACTTGTGACTTTCGGCCATGTGCTGGGTAATATACTGATCTGGATTGGAATATTCAGTCCTGTATGGTTAATAATCGGTGGGCTGATATTCTGGAGAGTGCGTAAGCGAAGGCAAAAGGAGAGTCAATAAAGAAGCCAACGGTATAGAGGAAAAGGCTCTCATTACTCTCATCAATGAGATTTCATAGAATAACTGGCATCAGGAAGAACACACTTCCGGCGAATATACCCGGAAGCGTGTTCTTTATTCCACCTCGGTACGGGAATTCACTGCAGCGATGCAACCGAGCATAAGTAGAATACCAAGTGTTAGCCAGAACATTTCCGTCATAGGCACCGGAAGATCAGCCAGAGCAGGAATTGTGTCCGTAGCCACGATAATACCCATAATTCCACTCAAACCGGCAAAGCAGCCGAGAATCCATGCTAAAATACGCATATAACCCTCCATTCAGCCTGAATTTTGTTTTATTTTAAACACTATCTCCGTTATAATCAATAGACATAAGGCTAACAGGGCGAGTATAAATGGATGAAATAGAAAAAACGATAGGCACTATTCTCAGTAATAAAAGAATGACACTCGGTGTGATCGAGTCCGCGACCGGTGGACTGATCTCTCACCGGATAACGAACGTAGCCGGGAGTTCTGATTATTACAAAGGCTCAATAACCGCCTACAGTAATGAAATCAAGAACAGAATTGTGGGAGTAAAAGCCGAAACGCTTGAAAAACACGGATCGGTAAGTGCCCGGACCGCTGAAGAACTGGCGTCAGGCGGGAAAAGGATACTCGAAGTCGATATATGTATTGCCGATACCGGGATAGCCGGACCGGGCGGCGCCACGCCGGATAAGCCGATCGGCCTTTTCTACATAGGCCTTTCTCATAAGAACACAACATTTAACCGGAAGCATATTTTCACCGGTGACCGTGAGCAGAACAAGAAAGAAGCAGCGGAAACTGCTTTACAGATTCTAAAAGAATACCTGGAGTCCCTATAAATTCTGATGACAGACAAGCTTGAAGAAAAACATGTCGTTACCTGCTTCCTTGAGTCCGACGGGAAGATATTACTGCTTCGGCGCAGTCGGCAGGTCGGCAGTTACCAGGGGAAATGGGCAGGAGTCAGCGGCTATGTTGAATCGCCGCCGGATAAACAGGCGATGATAGAAATAGGCGAAGAGACCGGCCTGGAAGCAGGTGATATTCTACTCTTGAAAAAAGGTGAACCATTGGTAATAAACGATGAAGACCTGGGCACAAAATGGGTCGTACATCCGTTTCTTTTCCAAGTAAACACTCCCGAAAAAGTCAAGATTGACTGGGAGCACAAAGAATATAAATGGATAGATCCGGTCGATATCGATAAGTATGATACCGTCCCCGGATTGAAAAACACCCTTGAACGGGTAATATCCACCTGACAGGCATTGGTAGATATGTTTCAAATTGATGAAACCGATATTCCTGTGCTAAAATTTTCCCACGAAAAAACAATCGGAGGGACACTGACTTGGATAAAAAGGAAATTCTGGAATTTATAACTAAAAACCGTGTAGGTTATTTGGCTACTGTCGAGGGCGATAAGCCCCACGTCCGCGCTATGGGGACCTACCGCGCCGACGAAGACGGGATTATCTTCTCAATGCAGTCACCGAAAGACGTATACAAGCAGCTTGTGAAAAATCCTGAGACGGAAATATGCTACTGGGCTGAGGGTACTCAAATAAGGGTCAGCGGGCGGATGGAAGAAATCAAGGATGCAAAGATAAAAGAGGAGATCGTGGAAGCACGTACATTCTATAAACCCGGCGTTGAAGAACAGGGGCTGGATTATGTAGGAGCTTTTATACTGAAACATGGTAAAGCATACGTGGTTGACCAGAAAGCCACTCCCGGGTCACCCAAAACCTACGTCGATCTTTAATTCAGGTTCACTTTCGTGAAGCACTTTAAGCGTGGTGAGTTCACTGACTTAGCAATGAAAGCACCACGCTTTCTTTACCTGGATATTCTGAATGGGGAGGTTTCATTATGAACCGGATTAAGATTGACTTTGACCGTACACTGGGAGATATCAATCCCCACATATTCGGCGGATTCGCCGAATTGCTGGGACATGTTATTTACGGTGGTATCTATAATCCTGAGTCACCACTTGCAGATAAGGACGGTCTCCGAAGTGACGTCAAAGCAGGTCTCGAACGGCTGAACTATACGATCGTCCGCTTTCCTGGCGGAAATTTCGTCTCAGGATACCGGTGGATGGATGGGATAGGTCCCCCTTCGGAAAGACCTGCACGGCATGACCTTGCCTGGAACAACCTTGAACCGAATCTCTTCGGGACCGATGAATTTATCCGGTTCTGCCGCAAAATGAACATAGAACCGTACCTCTGCGTGAATTGCGGTGATGGCAATATGCGTGAAGCCGCCGACTGGGTGGAATACTGCAATGGTACGCTCGACACTGTCCTGGTGAAACTCCGCTGCAAAAACGGATTCGATGAACCGCACAAGGTAAAATACCGGGGTATCGGGAACGAAGTAGACGGCCCGTGGCAGATCGGGCAAAAGACCGCCTACGAATATGCCCGGGCATTCACCGAATTCGGCAAGGTGATGAAGTGGACTGACCCTGACATTAAACTGATTGCTGCAGCCAACTGCATCTGGGGCCATAAAACCGTGGAACATCTCGACTGGGTGGAACGGGGCCAGCTTATCCTGGAGCACGCCGGAAACCTGGTGGACTATATGGCACTTCACTGGTACGTGGGTAATGAAGCCGATGATTATTATGGATTTATGGCAGTTTCCGAACTATACGAGGAACGCCTGAGTGCCTATGAAGGGTTAATCAAGGCGATGTGTCTTGAAAGAAATATCAGGCGGCAGGTCCCGATCACAGTCGACGAGTGGGGCATCAGACCGCACAGGTTCTACTCGATGGAGGACGCGCTTGTCACTGCGATGAACCTGAACGCCTTTATTCGTCACTCACACACTGTCAAGATGGCAAACCTGACCATGCTGATTACACCAATGCATATTACTCCCGACGGCGTGGTGCTCCAGACAATATTCTATCCTTTCGAGCTGTACCGGAAAACCTGCGGACAGGAAGCCCTGGATATACAATGGGAGAGTGAGACATTCAGCGCCACCTGCGAAGAACACGAATTTTCCGGTATCAGGCATCTCGACGTAACCGCCACGCTCGACCAAACCAGTAATAAGCTGGTTATATACGCTGTTAACCGTAACGAAAAGGATACCATGGAGACAGCCATTACACTTTCTGACGGCCAATTTTCAGGAGAAATCCTGGCATCGGTTATCAACGGGGCCGATATAAAAACGGAAAATTCAGTTGAAAATCCCGACCAGGTAGGAGTAACCGAGACAAAACTTGAAGCATCAGGAAATTCCTTCACCTACTCCTTCGAACCCCACTCTATAACAGCGCTGGAATGTGATGTGACGTAGTAATCCTTCTGTCGTTCCGACGATATCAGGCAGGCAATTCTCTCAGGAGTTGTACTGTTACCACCTGGTCCCGCTTCAGCAACTCCACTCCCTCAGGTTTACAGATCAGGCAGTCCGCTTCGGCCATCGATTTCAACCGACTTCCTTTAGTCAAAGGAGTTGCCGAAAAAAGACCATTTGACTCATTGATAATCCGGCCTTCTTTAAATTCCGTCCAGGTCCTGTTCCTGCTCTTTATTTCTCGTGTCAGTCGTGCCTGGATTTCCATAAACGGATTGCCGGAATGTCCCATCTTGTTCAGGATTCCCGGCAATCCGAACTGGAGAAAAGCCACGCCGTTACTGGTAGGACCGCCGGAAAAACAAAAGACAGGTTTCCCATTCCACAAGCCGAAAGCCGTCGCTTTACCAGGCCCCATTCTGACATGACGAAATTTCATGTCCCAGCCAAAATCATCGAGTATTCCCACTATAAGGTCGCGTTCGCTGTGCATCACACCGCCGCTCGTAATGATGACATCTGATCCGGGTGCTACTTCCTGAAGTAATTTACTGATCTTACCAGCATCATCGGGGATCGTATAAGTCTCGAAAGGAATGTTGTACATGGAAAGCCAGGCTCCGGTATGGATGGTATTTGATGCATAAATCTGACCGGGGCTAAGCTCATTCCCCGGTTCGACCAGCTCATCTCCGATGGAAATTATCGCGACTTTCGGCTTTCGGTATACTTTCAGGCGCGAAATACCTGCTGTCGCCGCATAGGCAAGAGAACCTGGGAGTATAATCTCGCCCCTTTTCATGATCACCATACCTTCGGTAACATCCTCACCAGCCAGCATGATATTCTTACCTTTTGCAATGTCTGAACTGAACGTAATGTTATCGCCTTCCTCCAGGCATAATTCCTCGGCTACTACTGCGTCGGCTCCTGAGGGAACAGGAGCCCCCGTGCACACTTTAACCGTTTCACCCGGGAGTAGTTCACCTTCAAACTGACCGCCTGCGAACACCAAACCTTTGAGTGTAAGCGTCACAGGATGGTGTGAGGATGATTTTGCTATATCGTTTGAAATAACGGCAAATCCGTCTTTTAATGATGAGTTTTGCGTGGGACTGCTTATGAGAGCTTTCACATCTTCGGCACTGACAAGACCCGTGCACAAGGTAAGAGGCAACTCATCGATATTTACCGAACGTGTATTCGAACGCACCAGATCGAGGGCTTCTTCAAATCCGGTATACTCTTCTCCAATATCAATTTCTTTATCCTGCATTGTATCGATTAATTGTATCACAGAAATTTTCTTCAATTTTGCTGATCCTTTTAAAAAGATATCTCGATATCGAGATTATAGTAAATACTGCGTGTTTAGCAGGATATTTATCGCATAAAATACCAATTTGAATAGAATACCTTTTTCACGAACTTGTTATTACGGAGATTCTCAATTAGAATGACTAATCTAAGGACAAAAAGAAGAGGAGAGAAAATGAAGATCACCAAACTTGAAGCTATACCATGTTCCATACCAAGGCAGGGAGGTGGGCCCGGATCAAACGTCGTCCTGATAAAGGTGTATACCGATGAGGGTATTATCGGTGCCGGTGAGGGCGGTCAGTGCAACCAGGACGCAGTGATGCTGACGGCAAAGACGATGGGCGGAATGATTATCGGGGAGAATCCCTTCGATACAGGATTGATAATGAATAAACTGTCGATGGGATTCGGCGGTAGCAATGCGACCTTTAATTCATCGATCGACTTCGCCCTGTACGATATCATGGGAAAGGCGATGAACCAGCCGGTATATCAGCTTCTCGGCGGGAAAGCTCTGGAAAAGCTTGCTATAGGCATGGAGATCGCCCGTGGAACACCCAAAGAAAGAGCAGCGGTAGCGGAAAGAGCGTTGAATAACGGTGTTCGCAACATGGTCTGCAAGACCTGGGGAGCCAATACAATCTTTGACGTGATTGAGAATGTAAAAGCTATCAGGGAAGTGGTCGGTGACGAAGTCCTGGTAGGGATCGATGCCAACGGCGGTCTCGATTATTCCACCGCACTCGACCTCTGCCTGAGGCTGGAAGAATACAACATATACAAGGTTGAACAACCGGTACCTTCATGGGATATCGACGGATTAGGTCGTTTACAGAGAAAACTGCATACTCCTGTCTGGGCACATGAATCCGCTATATCCATCCCGGGATTACTCGAGTGTATCAAGAAGGATGCTTGCGATGGTGTCTGTATCAAACTGGCCTGGTCAGGCGGAATCCGCAAATCACTTGAGTGGACGGGAATTGCCAAAGCTGCCAACCTGGCGATTTCCTGCGGTTCGATGATGGGCTCGGGTTATGAAGCCGCAGCCCAGGCACACTTCCTCGCCGCCGATCCGTGGATGTCCAAGTATGCCCATGCGAACCTCGGACCTGCCCTGCTTTCCGGGCAGTGGGATACGACAAATCCGCCGGTAACGACCGACCTGTCCAAGAATCCACCTGTTTACAAAGACGGCTACTTCTATCCCCCCGAAGGACCAGGACTGGGACTCGAACTGAACGAGGAACTGATTCCTAGAATCATAACCCAGGGCAAGAGTCCCATTGTTGTAGACAAGAGAGTAGAATCTCCTTTCTTCTAACATGGGAAAATACCCGTCAGACACTATTATGAAGGAAAGAGGATAGAAAATTGAGTAACCAGAACAAAGAAGAACAGGCAGTTTCCGAGGCATTAATAGCAAATGTACTAAACACACGGTTCGAGGATCTCGGACCTGAGGTGATCGATAATTCCAAGCGACGTATCATCGATATGATTGGCAATGCCATCGGTGGTACTAGGTGCGACGGAAATCCCGAAATAGCCGCAATGTATAAAAGCTGGGGTGGAAGGAGAGATTCTACTATTCTCGGTTATGGCGGCAAGGGTCTCGTCCAGGATGTTGCCACACTTAACTGTATATTTGGTCGTTCATTCGACAGGGGGCAGGTAACGGTCATCATCGAAGGCGACGGAACCTCGGGGACGATATATATCGACGGTAAGCCGATACGCAGATTTGCCAGCCACATTACCGAGACAACAGCTCTGACGGCTCTCGCCCTGGGAGAAATCAAGGGCATCGACGGCAAGGAGTTTCTTACCGCCATGGTTGTAGGAGATGACCTTGCAGCCCGGCTTCTTATTGCCAATGACCGGACTCCACCTGGTCAGGCCCCGAGTCCTGACCTTGCTCCGGCTCCTCCCAGCAGAGGTAATTCAACCACTTTCGGAATTGCCGCGATTTACGGTCGTATAATGGGGCTGACAAGCGAACAGATATGGAATGCGCTTGGTCTTACCATGATGCTGGAAAGAGGCGGTATGATGGCGGGAGGAGCCCCGCCGTCTCCGGCTTCCCGTCCAAAGCAGGTCAAACCGGCAGAAAAAAGCAACATTGGCGACAAGGCACAGGCTGCAAATCCGGGATGGCTGGGAGTAAACGACCCGTATTTCAAGGAACAGATTGCCCGTGGTGGATATGAAGAAACTGTCAGCGTTAAATTCTGGAATGCCGTTGAAGCCCGGAACGGTATAAATGCCGCGCAGTACGCTGAAGCAGGATGGCCAGGTGTAAAGAATCCGTTCTTCGGTGAACGCGATGGCTATTATCCCAGTCTTGCACGCTGTAACCGTGGTGAAAGAATAATGGACGGTCTGGGCAAGATATATCACGTCGAGCAGGTATTCAAGCCCTGGCCGGGCGGCAGACCGACAAATATCGTGACCGAAACCGCCCTGGCACTAGTCGATAAATACGATATCGATACCGACGACATAGATGAAATCATGTTAAATCTCTCACTTACCTGCACGGCTGTTCATTATTCCAAACCGTATATAATCGGTGATTACCCTCCCATGAACGCTCTCTGGAATTTTTACTTCGCAGCAGCCAGCACACTATACCGGAGAAGTTCGGTTGACGAAAATTTCACGTCGGAGAAAATACGCGATCCCAAACTCCAGGCTCTTATCCGGAAAGTAAATCTCGGCTACCTGGATAAACCTGAAGGCGTAGAACTTGTCGTGAAAATGAAGGACGGGAGTACATATTCGCAGTACGTCGACAGACCGTTGGGCGAACCGTATAAGCCGTTGACCAGAGACGGTCTCATAGACAAGTTTATGGAACAGGTCGAGTTTTCCCGGCTTGTCGACAGGAAAGATGCGGAGAAACTGGTCGATCTGCTGGAAAATCTCGAGGAAGTGGACGACGTAAACAGGATAACCGAACTGGCAGCAAAACGATAAATATATGCTGTTTCAGTAGAAGTTGGTTATAAAAACAGCCCGGGTAAATATTCACAGTGATTCCGGTTTACCCGGGCTACCGGTTTTAAGGCTACGGCGTAATTTCGTTTATCAGGTCTGAGATAGTATCGAGTTCATCTAGCGCAAGCAAGGTTTCAACTGCACGGTCGGTTTTTACACCAGATACAATCCTTTCTACGTTATGCCTGAATTTCCCGATTGCGTCTTCCTGTGTCCAGTACACATCCGTGAAAGAATCTCCGCGCCGGTATTTAATCTCTTCAATAATTGTTTGTCCCTTCGCTGTTACCGTCACCTTAGCCGGACGAACCTTGGGATCGATTTCTCTTGCCTTATCGGCAGATTCGGCAAATTCGGGATCGGCCTGGAAACCAACCTTATCCATGAAATTAAGAATTTCCGGATTTCTCCTTGTTTCCGGATCTGTCCACTCCACTCCCCGGGGAATCCTGTAGGCAAGCAAGGCAAAATTGAAGGGCGTGTTAAACTGTGCTGCGTAGAAATTCTCCAGTTCCCTCTGTTTTTCTTCCAGTGAAGGAGTACCTGATCCGGGTGACCGCCCCATCATACCTCCACGACCATGAATCTTAACACTTTCAATTTCCTCTGGTTTGAGATTATTCTTCTCTATAATGTTATAGAAGCAGTCCATGGAGTTATGAAAAGCCCCGCAGCAGGGATACGGTTTATAATGCAGCTGCTGGTTGAATATCCAGGTCTTGCCCAGGTCAATTGTTATATCATCAGGATACCAGCCCATATGCTGCGGCTCATCCAGTATCGTTGTGTCTCCGGTATATCCTGTCTCGGCAAGCAGAGCTGAAAGTACAGCTCCTGTGTTCTGCCAGCCCGGTACGACGTATTTGGTCATCCCCCTGAAGGCACCCTCTTCTCCCCAGGATGACAGGGACATGTCAATATGACGACCAGCCGTGCCGAGTGTATGAAGCATTTTCTCCCGATCCAGCTTCAATAGTCTTCCGGCCGCAGCTGCAGCCCCGTAATTCGAATGAGCATTCTTGTTATGTGTTCGAACACCTTTTAGTCTGATAATATCTTCAGGAGTGATTTTATGCCACCCCGCAGCCCTGGCAAGCCTCGATGAAATCTCATGACCGACTGCCATAGCCAGTATCAACTCTTTACCCGATGCATCGACACTCTCAGCCATCGCCAGTGCCGAAGGAACGATAAACGTTCCGTCATGCCCGAATGACATATTTGCCTGGTAATCCAGGGTAATCATCAACTCGCCGTTTACAAGCGCGGCATTCGTACAGGATACCTTACCACCGGCACCGAGTATCGATGACTCCTTTGTTCCACCTAGCCTCCTGCCCAGGGTAACCATATGTCTTCCCTTATCGGTCGACTGGGCAGCAATAGCAACCCCTATATGCTCCATAAGAACCTTTTTGATTTCCTGCACGATAGAGTCAGGAAGATCTTCCCACCGTGTCTCAACGGCAAAATCGGCTAAATTTTGGGTAATTGTCTTCGCCATATGTATCTCCTTTAAATTAAAACAAGATATTATAAAACTGTATTATCCAGCAGCTCGTAGTACCTACATATACAGGTTATTACTATGGTTATTGAGTTTATGTAAATGAGATAGGATTGTCAATATCAGAATCGTCAAAAAGGTGTCAGACACCATCATTCTGATGTATAATCCTTTACACCACCGGAAACTCGATATATGAAAACGCCGTACTTTGAGTTTCATTATTGCGGTTGGATATACTGAATCAATAAAACAAGGAGAGTTGCAGACATGGCAGAGACTAACAAAATTTCCTCAGAAGACCAGCAAATGATGGATGCTATTCAGAAGAAGCACAATAAAAGCATCGAAGAGCTTCGTATGGAGAGAGAAAAGAGGCTCTGGGATGCCGTAGAACTGAAAGTGCCCGACCGCGTACCGGTTATATTCGGGGGTACATTCTTTGCCTGTAAATATGCCGGAATACCCTATTCGGCAGCCTATTATGATACCGTCGGCTGGAAGAATGCCTTCAAGAAGATGATCGTCGATATGGACCCGGACTCTTACGGGTGGGAACCAAGGGAATCCGGAGTTGCCCTCGAAGCCCTTCAGTCGAACTACACACGCTGGCCGGGTGGAACCCTGCCACCGGACGTACCTTTCCAGATTGCTGAGAAGGAATACATGAAAGAGGACGAGTATGACCTGTTTCTCACCGACCCCAGCGACTATATGCTGCGGTACTTAATACCCCGTACCTTCGATGCTCTGGCTCCGTTGGCTAAACTGCCGCCATTGATGGGATTCGGGGCAGGCGTGCAGCCGATCGCGCAAATGCTCGTGACACCGGAATATGAACCGGTAATCGCAGCCATTAAAAAAGCAGGCGAAGCCGGATTAGAACGGGCGAAGATAATAAGCACCATGCAGCAAGAAATGGCAAACCTGGGATTTCCTCCGGGAATACCCGCATGGGGTGGTGTTATGCCCCCGTTCTCCGGTTTCAGTAACTCTTACCGGACCTTCAACGGCGTAGTGAAAGATATGTACCGCCGACCGGAGAAACTCAAGGCAGCCCTCCAGTTGCTGGTCGATTACCGTATTGCCCGGGCTACTCCTGCCGTGAAACGCAATGACGGCCGCCCGACGGTGGGAAGTTCTGGAGAAGCGCATCGTGTTTCCGATGAATTCTTCTCCAATAAGCAATTCGAGGAATTCGTCTGGCAATTCTGGAAACAGTGCATAGACAAGACATTCGAACTCGGTTATGACATCATCTCTATGTTCTTCGAGGGTAAAAGAGATAATCAATTCCACTACTTTACCCAGTTCCCCGACCGGAGCATGCTTATCCGATTTGCCGAATCGGATATTTTCCTGGCGAAGGAGATGCTGGGGAAGAAAGCGTGTATCATGGGCAATGTACCCATAGCAATGCTCCAGGTCGCTTCTCCTTCCGTAGTGGAAGAATATTGCAAAAAACTGATCGAGAAGGTTGGAAAGGACGGCGGTTTCATCCTGAGGTGCTCAACCGATTTCACCCAGGAAGCCAAACCGGAGAACGTCAAGGCAATGATCGACTCTGTGGAGAAGTACGGCCGATATTACTAAACCAAAACTGGTTTGCCTGTGTAAAACCTGTGTATCTATGCTTGTCAGGCAGTAAAAAAAACAATAATATAACGGATACAATAAGGGGAGAGTACGCAATACTCTCCCCTCTATCTATGTTTCTGATAAAAGAGGCAAGATTCAAGGATAATTTAAAAATGAGAATTAATGGCTGGCAAATATACTTTGTCTGGCTGGCTGCAGCCAGTGTTATCACCTTTATTCTCTATGGATATGATAAAGCTCAGGCAAAAAGAAACGGCTGGCGTGTGCCTGAGAAGTATTTACACTGGCTGGCGTTTTTAGGTGGATTTCCCGGCGGCTGGCTCGGGCGTTCCGTATTCCGGCACAAGACCAGGAAAGGAATATTCCTGTCCGTTTTATTGATCAGTACCGTTATGCACCTGGTACTGGCAGGCTGGCTGTTTTTCAAGTAATGGTGAAAACGCATCATGCCAAATGATAATTCTTTTTAACTACACTCAATTTTCGATCAGCCAGTACTCTCCACCACCGCCCTCACGCGCCATTATCTTGTGGTCTATCAAACCACGACGGAGCGTGGCAGTATCGAACCAGTATTCGGACAGTATTTCTTTGACCTGTTTTTCCGTGTACCTCTTGCCTGGCTCGAACGCCTTGGCGACATGGCGGAGCAGGACTTCGAATTTCTTCCTTTGTGCGGGCAGTCCGATAAAACGCCCCTCTTCATCACAGAACGTGTTGAGTACTTTCCGGTCATAGGCATCGATATCCACGTCGGCGGCAACAGCCGGCATCATTTCTCTCGACAGCAGCTTCTGGGACATATCATCCAGTACGCCTGTTTCCAGGTGGTAGATGTTATAGTAACTCTCCGAACGGGCACTCACCAGGCCGGCTGCTGACAGCTTGGAAAGGTGATGGGATATGGT
>CAZBQL010000043.1:0-23889 GCA_964493985.1 uncultured Dehalococcoidales bacterium | reverse complement strand
TTAACTCGATTGTTTGTCGGCGATATCTCCGGCAATAAATACCTTGTATTTTTCTCCCTGGGAGGCTTTCACCATCAGGACGATCCATACTACGAATGCGATAATGCCGATCGCGGCGCTGAAGAAATCACCGATGATGGGTATCCATCCGATTGCAGCGCTGGCTACGGTAAAGAACCCGAAGACGATTATCGACTGGATCGCATGGAAGCGGACCAGGCTGTTTTCCTTCTCCAGTATCAGGAATATTATGCCTGTAACCCACCCGAAAAGATAGCAGAGTAAACCGGCGACATTCTGGTCGAGTCCCGTACTGGTTTTTCTTCCTGTCTCAACTGTAATTGGCGAAACCGGTTCTGCTGCCTGTTCTTCCTCCACCACCTCCGCTACCACAGACATTTCCTGAGGTGACGTGGAAGTAACAGCAGGTTGAGAAGTCGAAGTTGCCGAAACAGGTCGTCTGGCTGATAAGGCAATAAATAAAATGCTTATAACCAGTCCTATTATCCCTGCCACCAGAATTCCTACGCCTATTCCTAATAATAGAGGTACTTTTGCACCAAACACCATCTTCGCATCGATCCCTGCGGAACCATCTGTGTTCATGATTACCAGCGTGTGGCTGCCTTCTTCGAGTTCCCACTCGAGAACCTGAGTGCCGATACCGAAAGTCGATTCTTCCCAGAATGTCTGCGCGGTTGGAGCTTCAGGTACGATACTACCGGGATGATACCGGTAATCGATATCAAGACGGTTTGTGTGCAGCCGCTTGATCTTATCATATTCAACGTCATCGAGATAGTCCTCGATATCCGACTCCCTGGCTATACCGATGAATATCTGCTCCGACGAATCCTCATTCGAGCCTTCTATCCTGAAAGTGACCAGATCACCCAGGTCCCAGAGCAGTCCTGAATTCCATCCGACATCGACATCGACATCCGTGGGTGCTGTAACGACAGCGTAGGAATTTCTATCTATATTTATCGTTTTGGTGGTATAGAACCCGTCGTTATCCTTGATAACATTATCTGCGATAAGAATGGCTGCTCCACCCAGCAGCAGGCTGATAGATATCAACAATCCGATCACGCCGAAAATCAGAAGTATTATTTTACCTGCACTCATAAAGAAGCCTCCTTCAAGTATCGAATGCTATCATTATATAAAATACACAATCAAGAGTCTCCATTCTTGCGGGTAAAAAACCCGGTCTTAATGCGGATAACTTGCCTGACCTAAAGACCGGGTATCCTGATCGGGCAACGGTACTCCCTGCTTTATGAGATTTTCCTGTAATACCGGTACATTCACTTTCCTGGGAGTAATACCGGATTTGACCGCCAGGGCGGCGGCAGTGCCTGCTGCCTGCCCCATCGGTATGCACTGCTGTATCCAGTTAAGGACGTTGTTGGCTGCCGGGTCGGAAGAAAAGCAGCGTCCGGCTGCAAGCAGGTTTTCTATCTTTTTCGGCACCAGCGCCCGGTACGGCATCGTTACCAGCGGAAAGCCTTTTTCGGGTGTGTTGTGCAGGTGCGGCAGCAGGGCTATCGTATCCGGATGGACGATTCCAGACATCACATCGTCCCAGGTGACTACATACTCGCCGATAAGCCGCCGGCTTCCCCGCGTGCCCGTTTGTGAAGCGGTATCCATGATATAGCTGTTTTCGAAGCCCGGCACCTTTTCTTGCAGGAACTTATGCGATATCAGCATTGATTTTCTCGCGCTGGTTTCGACGTACGTCAGGTCTTCCACGTCGATTGCACTCAGGTTCGGGATCCAGTTGTTACACCACAGGACGTCGTCGTGAGCGCTTCTCCAGTAGGTATTAAAACCGCCTTTCGCAGTGAGTTCCTTCATTAACTCGTTGTGTTTTTCCCGTTCCTGCTCCTGGAAATCTAGGTACCGTTCGCTGTCTACGTTGGCGATACGCCACACCAGGGCAAGGTTCGCCGACCGCAGACTGCGGTCGATAGTGCCGTCGAATTCAGCCCCTGCCGACGCGAAGATATCGCCGTCGCCGGTCGTGTCTATAGTTACCTGTGCCAGCACGGCCTGCCGGCCGGACTTACTTTCGAATATGATTCCTTGAACCGTTTCATCTTCCACGACAGCCCTGGTTCCCCATGAATGAAGCAGCAGCTTGACCCCGGCTTCCTCGACCATGTCGTTGAGAACACACTTCAGCTTCTCCGGGTCTACTAGCGCCCCGTACCTCACCGAGTCTCTTGGCGCCATTGAGAAAGTGCCTCGTCTCCGCCAGTACCGGAGAGTCTTTTCATCGGTAGCACCTGTCTCCTCGTCAGAGGGGTGGACAGCGCCGTCGATGGCGTCCAGCCTGTCTATCATCTTCTGGCAAATTCCGGCTATCTGCTTTTCACGTCCCCCACTGCTCATGAACGGGATCAGTATGACCAGGCCGCCGGTAGACATGCCACCGAGGTGACCGTATCTTTCGATGAGAACGGTCTTTGCCCCGGTCCGTGCCGAGGCCACCGCCGCGGCAACACCGGCGGGACCGCCTCCAACCACGACCACCTCGGTCTCCCTGAATACCTTTATCTCCCTGGCTTCCTCACGTATCGTTTTCATTCCTTACTCCACCAAGGGTCATCACTGACCCGTGACAGAATCCACCTTCCGGAATATAAACTTAAGCTTCTCGACGTCCTCTTCCGGAAGCGGAGGACGGTCGAATGATTTCAGGTTCTCCTCCATGTGGGTGATATTCCCCGTCCCGGAAAGGATCACATCAGGTCCTTCTTCGTAATGACAGAAGCGGTACGCGGCGTCCGGAATACTCACCGCCCCGCCCTCGTGGACCAGGAATCCCAGCGGGTCATTGACATCAAACTCAGCCGGGTCAAGTTGTTTCTTCTCAATGAGTTCGGCAACCACCTCTTTCAATCGTTCCGGCCTGCTGAGAGCCAGGCGGACGGGGAACATAACGGTGATCCCGATATCCTTCCTCTTCGCTTCGGGGAACACGTATTCACGGGCGCACTGGTTGAGAAGATTGAATCCGACCATCATCACATCCCACTCGTCATCCTGGAAAGCACGCCGCAGCATCTCGTGGCGGGTATCGGCGTTGAACATCTCCGATATCCCGATGAAGCGTAATTTACCTTCCCTGCGAAGGTCCTCAAAGACCGGCACTATCTCAGTGTGAAGGTATTCATACTGGTTCAGGCGGACCCCGTGAAGATAATAGACATCCACGTAATCCGTGCCTAATCGTTTCAGGCTGTTTTCAAGACTTTCCCTTACCTGGTTACCGGTGAGACCTTCGGTCGGAGTTTTCTTGGTGCACAACACGAGCGAGGGACGGTCGATACCTTTTATCGCCTTTCCCACGATTTCCTCGGTACCATAGATTTCAGCGGAGTCTATGATATTTACTCCTGCATTTATGGCTTTTTTTACCACTGCGACAGACTCGGATTCTTCTTTGCCGGTACCTTTACCGACCCTGCTCGGACCACCGCAGCCCATACCCATCGTTGTCACTGTGAGTCCCGTTCTTCCAAGCATAGTCTTATTCATGAAATACCAATCCCCCTCTTAGAAATAGTAGTACCTGTTATTATAACCCATTCATTATTCATTACGCTTTTTGATTTGGCTGCAGCTTCTCTATATACTGGAGAAAATACAGTTTATACCATATATGGTTCAAAGGAGTCTGCAAATGAAGAATCTGCTTAAAGAAAAACTGCGGCGCGGCGATGAAGTTATCGGGACATTCGTTACTCTGCCCCACCCGGATGTGACCGAAATGCTGTCCCGAGTCGGTTTCGACTGGCTTCTCATCGACAGCGAACATGCGGTTACCAGCCTGGAGACGATGACTACCATGATGCAGGCGATGAACGGTACCGACTGCACTCCGATAGTCCGTCCGGAGTGGAATGACATTGTGGTGATAAAGCGGATACTGGATATCGGCGCCCACGGGGTGCTGGTTCCCTGGGTAAATACAAGGGAAGAGGCTGAATATGCTGTGGAAGCCTGTAAATATCCTCCAATTGGACTTCGAGGCTATGGACCTCGAAGAGCGAAAATGCTGGACCCGGATTATATGCAGACGGCGAATGACGAGATTATGGTGATCGTCCAGATAGAGACACGAGACGCTGTAAAGAATATCGATGAGATTCTATCGGTCGATGGAATCGATGCCTGTTACATCGGCCCTAACGATCTCTGTCTCAGTTACGGGAATATACCCCCCCACTGGGACAACCCGGAATACCTTGCAGCATTCGATGCGGTCCTGGAAGCGGCCGATAAGGCCGGAAAACCCGCCGGAATATTTGCCTCCTCGGATAATATACAATGGGCGAAAGAAAAAGGTTTCACGCTTAATACCGTGGATGATTCGGATGCGTTCCTAAAAAACGGGGCGGAGTCGGCACTCAGGAAATTTCGTGAATAATTCCAGATTGAGACAGGTACTTATTTATCTGCACCTTTATTGAAAAACGAAATGACCAGGCGAGTAAAATCCTTTATTTTCTGGTGGTACACGTGATGACCGCAATCCTGGAAAACATGTAAATTACAGTCGGGTATTACCCTGGCGGCCGCGTAAGCATGTTTTGCAGGTACAACGCTGTCTTTGCTTCCCCACACCAGGAGAGTCGGCATCATCAGCCTGGTAAGTTCATCCAGGAGTATCATGGTCTGTCCTTTGAGATTGATTATGCTTTCCCCTATGCCTATCTGCACACGGGTATACGGAGGTTTTAATGTAAAGGAAAACGAGAATTGCCTGAAAAACCAGGCCAGCGCATCGAACATAACGAGACCTGCCAGCCCAAGATGTCTGAAGATTGATGGAGAAGAAAGATATCGAGCCCAGAAAGCTATCTCTTTCCCGAGGAACAGACTACTGATCAGGACTAATCTCTTGATTTTCTCCGGATTATTGAGTGCGTACTGGATAGCGATTCCGCCGCCAATTGAATGTCCGATGAGATAAAAACGATTCAGTCCCAGCTTTTCAGTAAAATGTTCTATAAAGTCTACATATTCAGGTACACTGAATCTGTCACCGATTGATTGGCTGTTACCAAAACCGGGCAGGTCAGGCGCGTACACAGTGTACTTTTCAGTGAGTAATTCCAGGTTGTCGGTCCAGGCATTCACACCGCCGCCACCACCGTGTATGACCAAAAGCGAGTCACCTTCTCCCCCGTACAGGTAACTCACGTTTCCCTTATTTATCTTTATGTTTGCAACTTTGAGTTTACTGATTGTTATCTCTTTAATTCATTTTCTGCGCACGCAGGTGCACAGGTCAGTTTCATACACACGGAAAACGACACCGATAAGGATTGAAAAGAAATGCAAGGAAGAATGATTCTAACAGGCCCTGAACTATTGTACCAAAATCCGGATTTTATAACAAACTTCCATGGAATAACGGATTGGTTTAATCAAGACAAATAATCGATTAGCGACTTACATCACATCCCCCTCATTAATGGTAACTATAGAATGGTACTATACATAGGGAGGAGTATGTAGAATTGGTGACAATAACGGATATAGCGAGAGATAAGATCCAGGAGCTACTGGACCAGAATACGGGTAAGTTTTTAAGGCTATATATACAGGGTATCGGCTGAGGAGGCCCCAATGTGGGTATGGCTCTGGATGAGCCGGGCGATGATGAAACACCCGTGACGGTCAATGGCATAGGAGTACTGGTTTCGGAACCCGTGCAGCCATATGTAAACGGAACTATCATAGATTATGTTAAAGAAGGTTATGCTGAGGGGTTCATACTTAAAGGCCGTAATAATAACTGTTAAGGTTTAATAGCGGCAACAGTAATAAAAAAGAAGCAGCCACTCACTGTCACTGGCTGCTTCTTTTTTTCCGGATATTTTTTACGAAGTTGAATCTAAAGCCACGTACGATAGAACGAATAACTTTTCAAATACTTAACGTGGTCTATTTCACGTCCCCGAATTCGTGCGAGATCGGTCTTCAACTGACTGCTCTCTTTACAAGCACGCCGATCCTTTCCTCTTCGTCAGCAGTTAATTCCGTCAACGCGAAAGCGATCGGCCACATATGACCTTCATCAAGTTTCGCATCCTGGTTGAAGCCGAGTGTCATATACCTCTCCTTGAATTTCTCCTCGCCGCGGAAGAAGCAGATGATTTTATCGTTTCTGGCATACGCAGGCATGCCGTACCAGGTCCTGGGTGTAAGTTCCGGTGAACTCTTCGTGATGATATCATGGAGACGCTCGCCCATACTGCGTGAAGGCTCCTGCATCGCGGCGATTGCTGCGAGTACTGTACTCTCGCCGTCAGCCTCCTTTTCGCTCTTCACCGGCTTCTTTGGTGTTTTGCTTGTCATCGTATTCGCTCCTGCTGATTTACTAATGTACGATCAATTCCTGGTTAAAAAAATAAGATTAAGACAATTTCAAAATATCAAGTACGCTCTGAAATTGTCATAAAATTGTAGACGTAATAGTTACAAAATTATGACAAAACTCGTGTTTCCATCATATCAAGTTCAAATATAGCTAGAGGACAAATGGAGATGAGATTAAATGCTTTCGAGACATATCAGAAGTTGTGGTACTCAATAAACTGGTCTCCTTTGTAGAAAATTTTTTTACATAACCACTTGACTCGCACTTCATCGTACTATATAATACCTAGATTATCTAGGTATTATCCTGAGGGAGGAAAACCATGCGTATCATTTCTATCATCGTCATTATTCTTGGTCTGGCCAGCATTGTTTTTGGTGTGTTGTATATTACGCAAGCTTCTTCTGCAGAAAACGAAATCGCCGAGTCAATAGCTCCTCTACCTTTAGACCAGCTTGATGCTCAATATGATACGGTAAAAGCCCAATATGAACAAATGAAAGCTGCAGGGGCTCAGCCGGGTACCGATTTTAACTACCTGACCATACAGAAAACGGGACTTGGACTGGCACGGGCTAATTTCGGGACTGCTCAATCAGTAAGAATGAACGGAATTATCGATATCATCCTTGGTCTTGGATTAGGTCTGGTTGGCATTGTATTGATGAGAAAATAACTTAGTTGGCTAAGTATCGATAAATCTTAACTCTGTAGATTTAATTGCGTTTATCACTTGGTGATTATCCAACAATTATGTTGAAATCAGCGTGCCGAAATGTGAAACGTGAGGGAGAAACGACCGGCAGATACGGAAATTTTTAACATTGGGAAAGATTTGAAATAGAGCTGGTGAGCCGCACAGGAATCGAACCTGTAACCTGCTGATTAAGAGTCAGCTGCTCTGCCAGTTGAGCTAGCGGCCCGTGCACAACCTCCAGTTTAACAAACCTTTAGACTTCCACGCAAGATTGAAGCTATATTTTAGTGGATGTATCCGGAGAGCGATTCTAACCCTGGTGAAGGACGGCCCTGGCCAGGTCCCATGAGTAATCGTAGAGATGCAGCCCTTTGCTGGCGGCGACTATTTCTCCGTCCCCGACGCCTATCTCGCTTGCCATGTATTCTTTGAGAATCTGGATCCCTCCCAGGTTGGCGGGAAACCCTCCCCAGAGGTCCCATGACCTGAAGTATACGAAAAAGTGCAGCCTGTCATTCCTGATTCTTGTATCGATCCCCCGCAGGCACTGGGGGTCTTCAAGGAATATCGAGGCACTGCTGCCGACGGCCATATAACCCTGGTTTGTGTTATAACCGTCTTCTCTGTACATCTTGATGACTTCCGGAATCTGCTTTTCCAGGTCTTCACCATATGTATACTGTTCGTTTTCTTCTTTGTGGCCTGTCATCAGGTAGGGCAGGTAACCATCTATGTATTCCTGGGTAACGGGAGCAGGTACACCGGGAGGTACATCGGGAATCAGGGGACGAGTGCCGGGATACTCGATCCTGATCACCACGTAATCGAACTCTTTCCTTTTCATACCCTCGTAACTGCCGCGTTCGATTGTGTAGTCCGACCCTTCCTTCTGAATGCGGTAGAGGGCCTGGAACCAGGCTTCCGACAATGTTTTAGCTTCGATCAGGGTAATATTCAAGTAAAATCCTTTGATTGAGTTATTTTTTAAAGAGGTTGAGGAACCTGTCTTCGTATTCTTTAAAAATTCCCCACCGTTCCAGTTCGTCTTTTAGTTCACCAGGTTCACGTTCACCGTTGGCGACCTGTTCGAACATTTCCTTTATTTTTTCCCTGGCGCCTGACGGTGTTCCATGCGCGTCCATTTCCAACAGACCCCTGGTTTCAAGCTGTCTGTAATTGTGAGGTGCCGACGTACGTGTAATCTCGAAGATGAATTTCATCAGGGAAACGTCCCAGAGAGTATCCTCTCCCTTTATGATTGCCGCTAATTTGTCTTCTTGCCTGTCTATTTTTTCGTTCAGTTTATCGACCACCGAATGCATGGAATCGGAGACTATGTTAAGTTCTTTGGGTTCGTTCCGGTAGGAATAAGCCAGCCCTTGAATACTTCTTTCTCCGAATTCCTCTATTAGTGCCTGGAAGTATCTCCTTGCTTCAGTACTGAAGCCTTCGAGGTTTGACAGGTAATACGGGGTAACAATCTTCGGTCTTTCGGCGATTACCCTGCCTTCCCTGATCACGGTTTCGGACACTCCGTCCATGATCTCCGAATAGGCAGGTTCGGTTAACAGGTAATAGTAGATGTTCGTTGTCCCGAACGTATACAAATTCTGCTTCGGAGTTCGAATTATTTCGGTGTTCCTTACTGCTTGCTCTATTCTCTTATCTATTTCCATTCTATATCACTCAACCAGTCTGAAGGCGTCCTAAGGTATATCTATCAACTCGCGGGTGTATTCGTTCAGGTGGCTTATGTACTGGCTGTCTATCTGCTGCTGGATCTTTCTCCATTCCTGCTGGAACTGAGGCTGTTTCTCCACATCGATTTTCGCCCCCATCATGGGACTCATCTGCTGCTGCAGCGCCTGCTGTATCCTTGCCCCCAGGTCGGCTTTCAATGATTCGTAAGCCTGTTTTTTCTGCTGTTCTCCCTGTTCTTCGTAATGATTAAATATGTACCGTATCTTGCTGAAGAGGTTTTCAACCGACACCTTATCTTTCTTGATTATCTTCAGTCCATCCATCGCTTTTTTGTTATTCTGCTTGACGTGATCATTTATCGGTAGACTGATATTCCTAGCCAGTATTCCTGTAGCGCCTTTCGTGATATATCCTCTGACTTTCTCATCGTAGTTATTCAATTCTGCCAGTAGATTCACCTTTTCCTTGAGATAGCGACCGGCAAGTTTTTCTCCTTCAGGGACATATTTCCACTGAAGCTTTTCTTCTTCAGTCGGCTCCTCCATCTGGTTTACCTTTTCCATTGCTATCTCTAAAGCACTTTTAATATCACCCATAATTTCCTAACCTTAGAATTTATACTCCATACCTGTATTAATTATACAATATGAGTGGAAAAGCTCAAAGATGCACGTTCGATGAAGAGGTTACGGATAGCTGTGCTAATCCGGTTCGATTGCACTGAGGGTTTCGAACATATGGTAGTATAGACCTTTATTGGCCAGAAGCTCCTTGTGAGTACCCATTTCTACTATTCTGCCGTTCTCCAGTGCCAGGATACGATCGGCGCTCGTAACTGTTGATAGCCTGTGTGCAATTATCAGGCAGGTACGTCCTTCAGCCAGGCGATGGAGGGCTTCCTGCATAATACGCTCGGTGTTGGTATCTACATTTGATGTAGCTTCATCCATTATAAGTATAGGAGGATTGGCCAGAATAGCACGGGCGAGGCAGGTAAGCTGGCGTTGACCGGCACTCAGGTTTCCACCTCTCTCGCCTACCGGTGTATCATATCCCTTATCCATGCGTGAAATGGCTTCGTGGACGCCGGCTGCCTGGGCAGCTCTGACAACATCCTCACGAGTCGCGTCAAGCCGTCCGTATCGTATGTTGTCTTCGATTGTTCCGGAGAACAGGAAAGCTTCCTGCGGAACGATACCAACCTGTCTTCTCAGAGATTCCTGCGTGACTGAACCTATATCGTATCCGTCCAGTATAATCTGCCCTTCATCTATCTCGTAAAGTCGTGACACCAGGTTCATAAGACTACTCTTTCCGGCACCGGTCCGTCCAACTATAGCGATTGTTTCACCCGGATTCACTTCAAGGTTGATATCATGGAGGACTTCCACTCCCGGCTCATAAGAGAAATGAATGTGGTCGAATACAATATGACCTTTGATATCCGGCATTTCTATAGCGTCTTTAACGTCTTGTATCTCCGGCTCAACATCCAGCAGTTCGAAAATACGCTGTCCCGAAGCCATTGCTCTCTGGAGCATCGTATACTGCATGGTAAGCTGCATTATAGGTTCGAAGAAACGCTGGATATACATAATGAAACCAAGGAGAATCCCGACCCCCATGACTCCCTGCATAACCTGGTATCCGCCGTAGACTATAAGCAGAGCATATGCGATGGCTGTCATTATCTGTACGGTAGGATTCATAAACGCCTGGAGTTTTGCCGCCTGTATATTTGCATCGAGGTGCGCTTTGTTAGCACTGTCGAACTGGTTCAGGTTTACGTCTTCACGCGAAAGACTCTGGACCGCTCTGACACCTGATATACTTTCCTGTAACTGGTCGTTCACTTCCGCAATGGCCTGCCTCACCCTGATGAACGCTTTCTGTGCATATTTCTGCCATATAAAGACTATTATTGCCAGGATCGGAACGACCGTAAGGGTTAACAGAGCAAGTTTCCAGTTCATAGTTATCATTACCACGGCAATACCTACCAGTGTCAGGAGGCTGGTAACCATGTTGAGGATGCCGTTGGTAAGTACTTCCTGGAGCTGGTTGATGTCGTTCTGGACGCGTGACATCAGCTTACCGACTTTGTTATGGTCGAAGAAAGCAAGCGATAGTTCATGGAGATGGTTGAACATCTCATTTCTCATCTTATAGAGAATAGACTGTCCGGCATAAGCCAGGTACCGGTTTGCCATGAATTCGCCTATCCATGTCGCACCAGATATCGCGATAAGTATGAGAGCGATTACGCCCAATCCACTTACATTACCTGTCTGGATAAAATCATCGGTTGCTATAGCTATAAGGTATGGAGTAGCAAGCTGAGCAAAAGTACGTATAAGCAGACCGATCGCGCCGGCTGTCATCCACTTTTTGACCGGTCCGAGATACCCGAACATGCGAACATATATCTTGGTATCGTATACGTTACCTAGCACATCTTGTTCGTCGTCTTCAGCATCGATAGCACCGCGTAAGCGACCTGCAGGGCCACCGCCGTGGAAGTGGCCACCACCGCCGCCACCGCCGCCGTGAAACATACTACTGTTCCTCCGTAGAATTTTCTTCTTGATCCATCAACTGGGACTCGTATATCTGGTAATACACACCCTGTTTTTCCATCAGTTCGTTATGTTTACCCTGTTCGACAACTTCACCTTTTTCCAGCATCAGTATAAGGTCGGCATTTTTAATGATCGGGAGACGGTGCGTAATGATGAAAGTCGTCCGGCCTACGATTAGTCTATCTAGTGCCTGGCGTATGAGCTTTTCAGTTTCAGCATCGACGCTGGACATCGAGTCATCCAGAATCAGTATGCTGGGATTTATCAACAAAGTTCGGGCGATTGCCAGACGTTGCTTTTCACCGCCCGAGAGGGTAAGTCCTCGTTCTCCCACCCAGGTATTATAACCATCGGGAAGAGTAAGTATGAAATCGTGCAGGTGGGCTGCCTTGGAAACTGCTTCTATCTGGTCCATAGTGGCATTCACTGCGCCATAAGCGATATTGTCCCGGATAGTCCCAGAAAATAGGAAAATATCCTGCTGTGATATTCCAACGTTATGACGGAGTGACGCTATAGTCACGTCCCTTATGTCTGTCCCATCCACTACAATCGAGCCACCGGTAACATCGTAAAATCTGGAAATGAGGTTAGCTATGGTACTCTTTCCACTGCCCGAACCGCCGAGAAGCGCAATAAGCTGACCTGGTTCCGCGTGGAAACTGACATTATTCAGAGTAGGAGCAACAGAATCATAACTAAAGCTTACGTTTTTGAACGTTACCGAACCTTCTACTTTCCCGAGTTCTATCGCATCTGGTTTTTCCTTGACTGCCGATTCTGTATCGAGAATCTCAAGAATACGTTCCCCCGCCGAGATAGTACGGGTGACCATGTTTACCAGGAATCCTGCCTGGCGTACCGGCATTACCATCATATTTACATAGAGAATAAACTGAGTGAGATTCCCAATAGTCATATTTCCATCGATAACCTGGGCACCGCCGTACCATAGTATCAATATCGTAGGTAATGCCATGATAAACATCATCGTAGGCATATTAACCGACATGTGTCGGGCGATTCCGATCTGCTGGTCGTATAGATTGGTGGCCTGGATTGAGAACTTCCTGCCTTCTTCTTTCTGACGGTTAAAAGCCTTAACGATTCTTACACCGATGAGACTCTCCTGGAGAACGACACCAAGCTCAGCCAGCAATTCCTGGGTCCTCAGCCACATAGGTCGAATACGACTACTGAAACGATATGCCACAAAAGCAATAAATGGCATGATTGCCATGGTGGCTAGCGTGAGTTGCCAGTTCATTAACAGGAGAATAACGGCGACAGCCGCAACCATAATAACCATCTGAACAAGACCGATCAGACCCATACCAAAGAACATTCGGACGGCTTCCACGTCAACGGTTGCCCTGGACATTAGCTGTCCGGTCTGAGCTTTATCATAGTAGGCGAAACTCAGTCTTTGCAGACGGTCGTAAATTGCGTTCCTGACGTCATACGATACTTTTTGCGAAACAACTTCCTGCAGGTAACTCTGGACATATCCTGCAGCTCCTCTTAAGGCGCTGGCTACGATTATTGTCCCGGCTACGAGCCACATGGCAGTCTCGCGGTCCATGGACCACCACAGAAAACTGCTGTCAGTAACTCGGAGAGCCGTATCGATTCCATCCCCGAGCATTCGTGGAACGATCATGCTCAGGACAATACCAACGAACAAAGCGGCTATCGCGAGTGCCAGCCAACCTAATCGACTCCGGACAAAAATAAACAGTCTCAGTAATGTTTTCATATCTTTTATATCAGGCGTTACACATCATGACAGGATGCTGCTAGTCTTCTGAAATTTCCTCATAAGCATGAGACAGAGCTTTCCGCATGCGGCTGAGTTTAGCGGCGTCTGCGTCGCGGACCTTGTCTCTCACTAGACCGGCGAGTTGGTCGAACTCGCGCATCGTGTCTATTATATCACCTGAGTTCTCAGGATTCCACCATCGTTTCATCTGGGCATTTATTCTTTCCTCAGACTCTTTTTCCTGTTCGAGGAAATCGAGTCCTTCTTTGGTAATCGTATATACTTTCTTCCCATCCTGTTCTTGAGAAGATATCTGGCCCATTTCTTCGAGCATCTGGAGAGTAGGGTAGACAGACCCGGGACTGGGGACATAGAAACTATGAAAACGGTCTTCCAGAGCCCGGATGATCTCATATCCGTAGCTTGGTTTCTCTTTCAGGTGCTGGAGAAGTATGTACTTGAAATCTCCCCGTTGAAAAGGCCGTCTGTGGTGCGGTCTGAATGGGGGATGCGCCATCTTGTCCTTATGATGTTTGTCCTTTATTTTCTTCCTCTTTACTATCGTAAAGCGATATATCGTTATAATTATAAAATATGCCGTTTCTGCCTGTCAATAGTTTGGTTTGTTAATTATTCCCGGTATGGAAGTAACACTCCTGACGGTGATATCCGGTGAAAAATTATTCAAGGTAAACAAAAGTTTGTGAAAATCTATTGACAAGTTAGAGTTATGCAACTATTATTATCGGTAATATTCTTTATATGTGTAAAATACACCTGTTAAAGGCAGGTGAAAGTTGAGAGCTGCAACTTATGATAGTTGCGGCTTAAATTTTTTCTGTAAACCAGATGAAAAGAGTTGATCCGGGACCAAGCGTTAAACGAATAATGGAATGAGGAGGTATGTGAATGGTCAGGAAAACGTTATGGTTGCTCGTAAGCTGCCTGATGGTGCTATCCCTGGTAATAGCATCCTGCGGTGGTGGAGAGGAAAAAGAACCGGAAGAGGGCGATACGGGATACGCACCTCGAACAGAACCAAAATATGGTGGTACATTCACCAGGATTCGAGGTACGGATCCTATAGGCTGGGATTATGCAATTTCCCGCGATATGTTTACCCAGATGATGATGGGCGAGGAACTACTGGGAGGCGATTGGAAGAGAGGCCCTGCCGGTACTAATGAAAATGACTGGACGGGCGGGTTCGGCGGATTTATCGACCAGTTAACGGGTAAACTCGCTGAAAGCTGGGAAATGCCGGATGATGAAACACTGGTATATCATCTCCGTCAAGGTGTACATTACTGGGATAAAGCTCCGGCCAATGGCAGGGAACAGATTGCCGAAGATATCGCATGGAATATCATGAGGCACTTCACAGAGACAAATGCGTATTTATATAATTCATACGTCGCTTTAGGCAAAGGTCCCAAATCAGCAATCGCTGTTGATAAATACACTGTTGAAGTGAAGGTCCCGGTGGAGTGGCAGGGCCTTATGGCAACGGTTGTCGGTGATTTCGTCTGGAGTCTCTGTCCTGATGTTGTTGAAATGTATGGCGACAGTAATGATCCTAACAATTTCATCGGTACGGGTTGTTACATGTTCAAGGACTATACCGAGGCAAGTTCTATAGAGTATGTAAGAAATCCGAATTACTGGCAGAAAGACCCATTACATCCGGAGTATCAATTGCCCTACATGGATGGTATCAAGGAACTTATCATTGCAGATGCGTCTACTCAAAAGGCTGCATTCCGGACAGGACAGGTTGATATGATGAGTTTCGGTCTTAGCTGGGAAGATAAAGATCAATTGTTGAGTCAACATCCTGAAATGCTGGTAAAAGCAACCCCTTCAGCCAGTATCACTCTGATCTGGCCGAGACTCGATAAAGACTTGCCTTTTAACGATATCCGTGTTCGACAGGCTATGAATATGGCTGTCAACCAGCAGGAAATACTGGACGATTACTACAACGGTAATGCTGATATGCTTGGCTGGCCGTATGCTGATCTGCCGGTATTCAGCCCTGTTTACACACCACTCAATCAGCAGCCACAGATAGTCCAGGATATGTTCGGATACGACGTTGACCAGGCAAAACAATTGATGGTTGACGCAGGGTACCCCGATGGTTTCAAGTGTAAAGTTGACGCTTCAGCAGGAGTTTCTGACTTCCTCTCCATTATCAGGGAGTATCTGCTTAAGATAGGTGTCGATATGGAACTTGCTAATCTGGAAGAAGGTGTGTATTGGAATGTACGCCAGGCTGGTACCTATGAATCTATGATATGGTCGAACGACTATGTCGGAAATGCCTTCAGAATGATGTGCATGACCAAGGGCAGCGTGTGGAATTACAGCCGGTTTGAAAATCCGAGGACGGAGGAAGCAGTGAAGATAGTCTCGGAAGCGCTTGGTAAGGACGATGCCCTGGTCGCAAAAACTCTGAAAGAAATCGGACCGTTCGAGCTCGAGCAGGCGGTACCGATATATCTTCCGTCTCCCCATGTCTTCACGATGTGGTGGCCCTGGTACCAGAACTTTTACGGCGCAACCGGCGGTGGTGGATATTCGAACCTTGATGAATATATTCAGTATACCTGGATAGATACAGAAATGAAGGCAGGTATGGGTTACTAGAAACCAGAGTATCTTTAAGAAAATTATAAAAATGAGCCAGGCGGGAATATACCGCCTGGCTTTACATGTTCTAATTACCATGAGCACTGCTAGTTTCTTGTATCGATTATGTACAAATATCTTCTCATGGGTGTATTCTCCGGATTATATGGAGACTGGTCGGAAACAGACTCCGTCATCAGGTTCTCCCAGACGAACAGATTTCCTTCCGACTCAAATTTTTCCTTCAATTTTTTCGCAATATCATGCTTACGCTGCATGTGATTCCAGTGTTCTCTGCTCAGATCATATACAATGAAGGACAGGCTGTTTTTTTCTAATACTGCAGAAATGTCGCTGCCATCCAGGCTCAGATAAAATACAGCCATTTGACCGTCCGGTTCGAGTAGTTTCTTCCAGGCTGCCAGTAAGGTGTCCGAATCGTTAAAATATATGGAATCGATAGATAGTATCAGGTCAAATGATTTTTCTGCTTCGACAGGATTTTCTATATCACCGATCTGAAACCTTAGCTTTTCGCTCTTAGATGCTGTGCGTTTCCGAGCTGTTTCAACAGCTTCCGGTATGTAGTCGATTCCGGTTACATGCGCTCCGGTGGCGTCCGAGATATATTCCGCAATTTTCCCGTTCCCGCATCCGATATCCAGTACCGAGGAGTTTTCGTCGATCCTGACTTTTTCCAGCATCATTTGAAGCTGCGGGATGTCGGCAAAACCGTGCTGTCCGAGATTTTCTCTGAAGATAGCCCTGCTGAATTCGTCAAAAGCCGCGCTGTTTTCCACAGCGGCATGGTATTCCCTGTACCAGTAATAAATAGGCGGCCTGGCTTTCCTGACCTGTTCGGCGATCTCTTTCCCTCCCGGGGTCAATGTCCAGAAATCTTTGTGTGGTTCGACCAGACTATGCGTTTGGAGGCTTTTAAAAGCTGATGTCAGGTCTGTCCGGAAACTCCTGAAGTAGCTTTGTGCTTCATCGATATTCGAAGGAAAGGTTTTGTAAGTGGAATTATTTGGTGTATCGATTGGAAATTCCAGTTCCGCTAGAGTGATCAATGCCTGTATTTCGTCTTCTTGGTAATTGTCCGTTATCACTATGTCCCTCTCTGAATATAGTCTCAGTAGTATACCACGATATATCAATAATCAAGAACACTTATAAACAGGTCACCTCAGATTGTTCACCTAATCCTTTTAGAGATATACTTATGTCAGGATGAGTGATAAAAAGATACTGATAGTTGAAGACGATCGTAATTTATTGGATACACTGGTTTATAATGTAAAAAAAGAAGGTTACGATGTCGTAACCTCGATAAACGGTGAAGAAGCCGTTGAATCCGCTCGCAAAGAGAATCCTGACCTGATAATTCTGGATATAATGTTACCAAAATTAAACGGTCTTGAAGTATGCAGAATCCTCAGGAAAGAAATGACAGTACCGATTCTAATGCTTACCGCCAGGAATGGAGAAGTCGATAAAATCATCGGCCTGGAAGTTGGTGCTGATGATTACATGACCAAGCCCTTTAGTATGAGAGAACTGATCGCCCGTATCAGGGCTATGCTTCGTCGTGCCGGTATAACCGTCGCTCAGCCTGACTCTGTAGAAAAAACGATAAAAATTGGTACGCTTGAAGTCGATACCGAAAGGCACAGGATAACTGTTTCCGGGAAAGAACTGGAATTATCTCCCAAAGAATATGACCTGCTGGTCTTTCTTGCTGTCAACAAAGGTTTTGTTTTTACCCGTGAACAACTACTGGAGAAGGTGTGGGGATACGACTTTGCAGGAGACACCAGGACCATTGATGTCCATATCAGGTGGCTGAGGCAAAAAATTGAGTCTAATCCTTCAAAACCTGAAACATTAATCACAGTACGCGGAGCGGGATACAAACTGGCGGAATAATATGTTTCGTAGTATTCAATGGCGAATAACCATGGCCTTCGCAATTCTTGTGCTGGTCGTCATGTCCGGATTCGGAGTATACCTCACCAATCATGTACGCAGCCTCCAAGTGGAAAGCCTGCGTAAAAGTCTGAAAGACCAGGCAACATTACTTGCCGGAATCAGTCGTGACTACCTTTCCGATGTTTCTGAAAGAGATGATCTGTCATCGGAAATCATGGCAGTGGGGCAACCTCTTGAAGAAAGGATCACCGTGGTTGATGCAGACGGCAGGGTTCTGATTGATTCCGAAGAAGATGCCTCTATAATGGAAAATCACGTTGAGAGGCCTGAATTCAGCGCTGCCCTGACTGAAGGTTACGGGGAAAGCACCCGGTTCAGCACAACCCTTGGGTATGAAATGATATACGTTGCCGTTCCCGTTACATCCGAAGGCACGGTTATCGGTGCGGTACGGATGGCACTTCCTTTAACGGAAGTGAATAACATGGTCGGTAGTGTCGTTGCCAGCATCATCGTTGCGCTGTTAATCACCATCATACTGGTTATAATCTCGGGGTGGCTTGTCGCACGTGTCTTAACCAGGCCGATAAGAGATGTAACGGAAGCTTCCAGGTGGATAGCCTCCGGTGAGTTAAACCAGAGAATCGATACCGGGGCAACGGATGAAACCGGTGAACTTGCCCGATCATTTAACCAGATGTCTGTGAAACTAACGGAAATGGTTGATCGTATGACCGAGGACCGGACAAGATTATCAGGCATACTCGACAATATTGCCGACGGTGTGATCATGACAGATACAGAGGGGAATATTATCATAGCCAATGAAGCCATTAAAACGATATTCAGGGTAGACAACGAAGGGCTTATCGGAAAGTCATTAATTGAGAATCTGCATGATCATGAAATAGGAGAATTGCTGAACACCTGTCTTGAAACGGGAGAGGAGCAGACTGATCAATTTGAGTCTAATCACTTTAAAAGGTATATCCGCGCCATTGCCGTACCTGTAAATGGAGATAAACCAAAGGGAGTGCTTCTGCTTTTCCAGGACCTGACAGAGTTGCGTAATCTCCAGACAATGCGGCGGGAGTTAATCGGTAATATATCTCACGATTTCAGGACACCTCTGGCAGGAATAAAAGCTATGGTAGAAACACTGAGGGACGGGGCTGTTGATGACAGGAAGGTCGCCTCCGATTTCCTTTCCCGGATAGAGAGTGAAGTTGACAGGTTAACTCAGATGGTTACCGAACTGACTGAATTGTCCAGAATAGAGACTGGAGGGTCTGAACTTAAGCTGGAAACTGCCGGAATAAATATGCTGATCGAGGAAGCGGTAAACCGGTTGAAACCTCAAGCAGAGAGAAAGAATATTACTATAACGGTAGAAAGTACAAACGGAATTCCGGAGATTTACGTAGATAACGAAAGGGTGCGGCAGGTCCTCGTAAACCTGCTTCATAATGCGGTGAAGTTTACCGGTGAAAACGGACGGATAGTTGTTCGCTACGGAGTGGAGAAAGGTATGGTCAGGATGGATATAATCGATAATGGTATCGGCATCGCCGAGAAAGATTTACCACATGTCTTCGAACGTTTTTATATGGCGGACAGGTCCAGGACAGGAGGAGGTACTGGAATAGGACTTGCCATCGCCAAGCACGTAATCGAAGCACATCACGGAAAAATCACCGCGCAAAGCATAGAAGGAGAAGGATCTGCTTTCAGTATATTTCTTCCCCTGGATATTGACACGAGATAACAACCGAATATTTTAACAAAATCTTAACATAGCCTTAAACCAGCCTTAAGCTTCGACCATTATCCTGATAATAGATATATAAGGTAAAAGGTTTAAGGTTTTTTCTTTTCAGAGACGAATACTGAGATTTTTCAGGAGGTTGGCAGGGTGAAAGTGAAAAGGAATAAAAAAAGCTTCGGTTGGATCGTATTGACACTGGTGTTATTGGCCGGTTTATTTTTTGGTTTGTCCGGTTGCAGCGGCGAGACTGGTGCAGCAGCAGATGGACAGGGAACAACCGGTTCCTTCAAGATTATCGGCTCCAACACCGTAGAACCGTTGAGCGTGTTATGGGCCGAGGAGTTTATGAAAATGAATCCGGATGTCAGTATCGCGGTAAGCGGACCTGGTTCGGGTGTCGGTATAGCCGCCTTGATCGATGGGACGACCGATATAGCCCAGGCATCACGGCAAATGAAATCATCTGAATACGACCAGGCGAGAGAAAATGGAAGAGACCCGGTGGAAACTACAGTCGCTATGGACGCACTTTCGGTAGTTGTGAATCCATCCAATCCTGTCAGTGAGTTAACCATAGCGCAGCTTTCAGGCATCTTCACCGGACGTATCACGAACTGGAACGAAGTCGGAGGAAACGATGCGCCGATAGTGGCTCTCTCACGGGATACGAACTCGGGTACCCATATATTTTTCAAAGAACATGTGGTGCAGATGCAGGGCACCGACAAAGAAGATAAGACACTCGAATACGGACCTAAAGTCCTTATGCTCCCTTCAACCAAGGAAGGAGTAGACGAAGTTGCCGGAAATGAAAACGCTATCTTCTATCCCGGACTGGGCTATTTAACGGACGAGGTAAAACCACTCGCGATCAAGGCGACACCTGATTCACCTGGAGTATTACCCAGTGTCGAAACCGCACAGGATGGTTCTTATCCCATATCCAGGGGGCTTTACTACTACACAGATGGTGAACCTGCAGGTATAATCAAGGCATACATCGACTATTGTCTTTCATCTGAGGGACAATTAAAGGTAATTGAATCAGGATATGTACCTTTGAAATAGGAATTATATCTTGTCGATAAATGAAAAAACCGATGCAGCCCTCGCCGGAGGATCGATCCTCCGGCGTCGGCGTCGTTTCGGTGAAAAACTAATTGAAAGCTGGATAGTCCTGGCGGGACTTTTATCGATCATTGTCCTGCTGGGAATTGTTGTGCTGCTTTTCAAGGAGGGCACGCCGATTTTTCTCGATACCCCACCATGGGAATTTCTTTTCGGCACCAGGTGGTACCCGGTTTCGGAACCGCCTACCTTTGGTATCTTGCCATTTTTCGTGTCGACACTCTGGGTTACTCTTGTAGCGACGCTGATAGCCGTACCGGTTGGAATAGCCTGCGCTGCCTATCTGGCCGAAGTAGCCCCCGATAAGGTCAGGGAAACAGTGAAACCGATAATAGAGATACTGGCCGGTTTTCCCTCGGTGGTTATGGGATTTATCGGACTTATGCTTCTTTCTCCTGCAATAAAAAGTATGTTTAACCTTAATACGGGACTGACGGGCTTGACTGCCGGTATTATGCTGGCGATGATGAGTCTTCCTATTATAGTCAGCGTTTCGGAAGATGCCCTGAGAGCCGTACCCGATTCATTCCGACAGGGCTCCTATGCTCTGGGTGCGACCCGCTGGGAAACGATACGCCATGTCAGTATCCCCGCTGCCCTGTCGGGAATCGCGGCGGCTATTATGCTGGGAGTGGGTAGAGCGATCGGCGAGACAATGACAGTCCTGATGGTAGCCGGTGGAGCACTTGCCGTTCCGGTTTCACCCACGGAACCGATGATGCCCATGACAGCCGCTATCGCTTCCGGAATCGGGAACGCCGTTCGCGGTGGATTACAATACCAGGCGTTATTTGCCATAGGGCTAATCCTCTTTCTCATAACCCTGGCGGTTAACCTGGTAGCTGACAGGGTACTGGAAAGACAGAAAAGGAAATTCACGAGGTAGTGATGACAATGGTCAGGAGACAGGTAACCCAGCGTGCTGCTTTCGGATTTCTTATCGCTTCAACCTTGATAGTGGTAATACCTGTACTTGTGATAATCGGTATTATCCTTTTCAACGGGGCCGGCGCTATCAACCTGGAATTCCTGACACAGGCCCCGTCACAGGCAGGAAAAGCCGGGGGCATATTTCCTGCTATAGTAGGAACATTCTACCTCATGCTGGGCACACTGATAATAGCTCTCCCCGTCGGAGTAATGGCAGGTGTTTACCTGACCGAGTATGCCGGAGATAACTGGCTGACCAAGCTCATCAACATGGCGATAATCAACCTGGCGGGAGTACCGAGTATTATCTACGGACTGTTCGGTCTGGGAATATTCGTAATGACATTCAATTTCGGGATGTCGCTTTTGTCGGCAAGTTTCACGCTTGCCTGCCAGGCCCTGGCAATGACGATAACTACCTCGAGGGAAGCGATACTGGCAGTCCCCCGGGAATACCGTGAAGGCAGTCTGGCTATCGGAACGACAAAATGGCAGACAGTCAGACATGTAGTCTTACCCCAGGCGATGCCTGGTATTATCACAGGAGCTGTCCTGGCAATGAGCCGGGCTGCAGGAGAAACAGCGCCGATACTTGTTGTCGGAGCGGCATTCCTGCTGCCAAGGTTACCGCACTCCGTATTCGACCAGTTTATGGCACTACCCTACCACCTCTACACGGTAGCGGCACATGTTCCCGGGATTCCGGATGCCACTATCTGGGGCATTGCCCTGGTATTACTGGTGGTGGTCTTATCTTTCAATGTGATGGCAACACTTATACGTTTACGTACACGGACACGGAGGTATAGTTTATGAAAGTAGATATCGATAATGAAATATTGGTAAAAAGGGATATAGGCCAGACAACCAGGATGGCTGTTAGAGACCTGAACCTGTATTATGGAGATTTCCAGGCCCTGCGGGAAATAAGCCTTGATATTCCGGAGAGATCTATTACGGCGATAATAGGTCCCAGCGGTTGCGGGAAATCCACTTTCCTCAGGGTATTTAACAGGATGAACGATCTCATTACCGGTGTCCGGATAGAAGGAAGTATCGAGCTGGATGGTATAAACATATATGACCGTAATATCGATGTTGTAGAATTAAGGAAACGTGTAGGCATGGTTTTTCAGAAACCCAATCCCTTCCCGATGTCCATATTTGAAAATGTCGCCTATGGACCGAGGAGACACGGTATCAAGAACCGCATCGAACTTGAAAACATCGTCGAAAGAAGCTTGAAGCAGGCAGCACTATGGGAAGAAGTTGAAAGCAAGATTGACCAGTCGGCTCTGGCTCTGTCCGGCGGACAGCAGCAGCGCCTGTGCATTGCCCGGGTACTGGCAGTGGAGCCTGAAGTAATCCTTATGGATGAACCATGCAGCGCGCTGGATCCGGTTGCTACACTCAGGATCGAGGAACTGATGAGGAATCTTTCTGAAAACTACACAATTGTAATCGTTACTCATAATATGCAGCAGGCAGCGAGGGCATCGGATATGGCCGCTTTTCTCATGATGGAGGATGACAGGGCTGGTATCCTGGTGGAATACGGCCCTACTGCAGAGATATTCACTAATCCTAAAGATAAGCGTACTGAGGACTATATCACGGGCCGTTTCGGCTAATCAATGGCAGGGAGTGATGAGATGGAAATCAGGACTACATACCACAGGAAAATGAAGGAAATACAGAATGATCTACTCATGATGGGAAGTATGGTGGAAAAAGCCATATATCAGTCTGTAAATGCATTGAAGGAAAGAGATATCGACCTGGCGAATCGGGTAATTGCCGATGATAAAAAGGTGGATATGAAACGATTTGAGATCGAGGATAAGTGTATCCAACTCATTGCCACTCAGCAGCCGATGGCAAGCGATCTCCGGACTATTATTTCCGTTATTAATATAATCAGTGAAGTCGAGCGTATAGGTGATCATGCCGAAGGTATTGCAAAGATAGTTATCATGATAGGTGATGAACCTCCGTTGAAGCCGTTGATAGATATACCGCGGATGACGGAAAAAACGGTTGATATGCTTCACCGCAGTCTTGATACTTTCGTAAATCGTGACAGCGAGACTGCCATAAAGATAGCCGCCGAGGACGATGAAGTTGATAATCTTTATGACCAGATTTTCAGAGAATTGATCAGTTTCATGGTCGAGGACCCCCGCACGATAACAAGAGCAACCCGCCTGATATGGGTGGCCCATAACCTTGAACGAAGTGCAGATAGAGTCACTAATATCTGTGAGAGAGTGGTTTACATGGTTACCGGGAAGATGGAGGAGATAAACGTTTCCAAGTACTAGTCGTTTTATACTGTAAATATCAGAATTCACAGCATTGTAACGCCATACT
>CAZBQL010000042.1:0-25341 GCA_964493985.1 uncultured Dehalococcoidales bacterium | reverse complement strand
CGGCTCGACCACATCTGCCCTGTTTTATAACTCATTGCCCTGAGCATGATTTCCGCCTGATCGGTATCGGCGAAGATAATCAGTACATCCGGATCAAAAGAGAGATTGCTCAAAGGTGCTAAAGCAATATATCTGTTCACCTCCGGTGCTATCCTGGGTATATAGTGATATAACCTCCCAGCAGCACGGGGATCACAAAAAACCTCCAGACCTGCTCCCCATTCTCCATTAATGAACTGCTCCTTTATCCCGGTCTGGCCCATTACATAAGGTCCAGCTTCACAGGTATGGTTTTCTGGACCGGCATAGAAGCAGCTTCCTTCCTGTGCTTTCCTGAGCATTGCACACAGGGTAGTGCGCTCGTCTATCAACTTGATATCGTCAGGTTTTTGGGTTAGATACTTGACACCCACAGGCTGTATGTCAAAATTAAAATCGTCCAGAATTGCCAGATCATCCTTATAAACCATTTTACCTGTCCCTTTCTACCGCCTAATATTTACAGTCATATGATAGTTTGCGAAACCTGCATGTCCCCTACCATTTGTCTGCTTTAAGAATTGTTAGTCTTCGGATTCAAAATCTTTACTAATCCCGTTAACCTTTGTGAACAAGTTGGTAAGTGATTGAGTATAGGACAGGATAAAAGGACAAGTCAAGGAATTAAGAGCAGTCAAGATATAAAATATACAGAGGTCACATTTCTGCAGAGTGTTGGGTACCAATAGCTTGAAATGTTCAATAAATTAGCTGAATTGATCGATATTAGGATAGCTTGATTTAGGCGCAAAATGCTATGATACTATATTAATCGTTTTTTCCAGAAAGTAGCCATTTAACTGACACCTTCAAAGCTTCAGCTAACGCAACAACTTCATAATCCAAAACCGGACGTTTTCCGCTTTCAATTTTTGATACACCGGATTGGTCTATTTTCATACCAAGTACCTGTAATCGCGCTACTAATTCGAGTTGGGTAATATCCGGTTTTGCGAGTTTCCTCGCGGATTTAACGCGATCGCCTACTATATTCTTCTTACCCACGAACTAGATGATATAGTATATGCTTGACAATAATATTCTCATCGAGCATATTATATATATCTGTTAATAATCCTTCTCTAAATTAGATAATTACTTATTTCTTAGTGATGCCCAATATGTCCCAAGGGGGTTAGCAGTATAATGGTTGATGGAAATAATAGTGGCTTTAATTTCGAGAAAAGAGTTGAAACATGGGCTCGGAGAAGGTTAAAAGCTTCCCACTCAATGACTCGCTACCTCGTCAGTGGACTTTCTATAAGTAGACCATATGAAGTGGATGTTTGGATCCGTATTTCTAGAGGTTTTTTTAAGAGTGATTCTGATTTATGGATAGAATGTAAGGACAGAAAAGCATCGATAAAGAGGAGGGATATATCACATCTGGTCAGCAAAGCGAGAGATGTATATGAAGCGGCAGAAAATGAAAGACAAGAATTTTACTTTGATAAATTAATGGTAGTCTCAACATCAAGGTTTGATTCTGACGCTATTGCACTGGCAAACCAGGAAGGTGTAGCTTGTGTTCTTTACAATGGAAAAACCTACATGTTGATAAATGAATGGGATATCAACTACGAACATAAATGGTTAAAAGACATTAAAGCTGCGTGTAATTAAAAAAAATCGAGTCAAGCGTAGTTTCACCGAATAATTATCGTGAAAGATGTTCACTATTTTCCATGCCTAGCGACTAGTCGGGAAAACATGTTTTGAAAAAGGAACGATCGTTGGAATGATTGATAACTCTAAAAATGCTTCAGTATCTACTAGCGCTTGAAATTTTTCTCAAATACTGCATTCTCTATATCCGTTTGAAATGTTCCTTGTGCCAAGTAGCGTAATACCACCCCCGTACAAACCAATGAATGGTAATTTCTCTCCGTGGACCTAACAGAGGATAGTGATGTCATTAAATCCAGTGTTAAGATTTTACTTTATTAACGGGCATCGGCTAATATTATATATCAATAAAAAAGGGGGATTGAGATGTTAGAGAAGTATCTATTTTGCGACGAAACATCGGAAAATCCTGATTTCTCAAGGAGGAAGTCAGGGGTTAGAGTCCCCTCAGCTCCACCAGGTTTTGAGATTTCAGACAGTAAAACTGAGCCATTTGATACTGTTTTTGATACATTCGGTACTTTCCTGTAATTGCTTTTTCATGTGAAAATGAATACCTCTGCATCTCCTTCCTCTTGAGGAAAGTGGCGGGAATTCTTTTACTAAACCGCGCACGATTGAACCGGGAAGAATGAGCTTCCCGGTTCTCTCATTTCCATAATACCCGATGAGGACCGTGGGATGTTTCCGTATATTTGTCTTACAAGCGATGATATGTAATCGTAAATGTTTTTATAGGCTAACACTAGTAACCGTTTTCTCCTGTTTCTGATACTTCTGGTACTACCGGAATATCGGTACTATATATCAAAATACACATCATCAATAAATTTCTCGTGTAGAGGTTATTTATTGATGGTATTGTAGCCCTCAAGCTACCTGACCTCTCTGAACCGGGAATCCTGCCGTTCCCGGTTCAGCCCGTTATGGGAACATTAACCGGTAGAAATCAGGGGATCGACTGGAGATTCCATTACCAATAACAATAAAAAGAGACAGGTCTGAAAATAAGTTTTCAGACCTGTCATAAAAAGTGATTAATGCCGGAATTACAATCAGCCTATATTTTTGAACTTGTTGGAAAGGTAATCTATCATGACGTATTTGCCGAGATTATCCGGATTAGCGAAAAATACTCTGCCCTTGTTGAGTTTCGTCATCTGGGTGATAAAAGGGGTTAAAAATGAAGTGTGTTCGAACATGAAGACATTAATTGTTATACCCTGGGATGTGCACGCTTTTACTTCTCTCATCGTTTTTTGCAGTGTCCGCATGCTTGGCGGGAAACCGAAGTATACAAGGTTGCCCTCGAGATGGGCGGTAGGCTCTCCATCGGATATCATGATTATTTCTTTATTATTACAGTTCTGACGGGACAACAGCTTCCTGGCGGTTCGAAAAGCGTCTTCATAATTCGTGCCCTGTTCACCTCGTACGGTGAATAAAAGGTTCCGCTCTCTTATCTCCTTAGCTCGACTGGCAAAAGTAAGAATATACAACGAGTCTTTGGGGAAGCGGGTCTTGATCAGGCTTTCAAGGGCTACGGCTACCTGTTTGGCTGATTCAAAATAACCGCTCATGAACATGGACAGGCTCTTATCGAGTATAAGGACTGTGGCAGAACGGGTGCTTTCTTCAGTTTTCAGCACTTCAAAATCATCTACACTCAACTTCAGAGGAAAGGAAGGTTCCCGCATCAGTGAATTCATTACGGTTTTCTGGATATGAATATGAAAATCATCACCGAATTCATATCTCCTGGTCTCTTCAATGAATTCGTTTCCCATACCTGTTCTGTGAATATCATGTTCTCCGCCGCGGTCTTTCTTTAACTGGGAGAAGATGTTATTAAGAGCCTGGTGACCGATTTTTCGAATTCCTTTGGGAGTAAGCTCGAAACGACCGTCTTCTTTGCTGATATACCCTGCTTCTTCCAGGAGTTTGATCAGTTCTCTTGCAGCTTCGAGTTCTTTCTCAGCTTCTTCACCCATCAGTTCTTTAACGAGTTCGTTATCGATTTCGTCCATGGCCGGATCATAACGGGCAAATTCCATTTGCTCTTCAAGGTCATCCATCTTCTGGAGAGTTTCCATCAGTTTCATAGCTTCTTCGTAAGAAATCGATTCATCTCCCCTGAAGGGGTATTGCTGCTGAAGCCCATCACTTGGGAATAACCTCTCCATATAGGAAGCCATTCTGGCAAGTTCCTGTTTGGTCACATTATCGAGCATCGAATCCATCAGTTCCTGTAGTTCCTGTTGTATTTCGGGAGAAAGGCTCTCCATCAATGATTGCGCCTGGGCAATCTGTCTCTGAAGGCGTTCTATAAGTTCATCGAGGCTGCGGGGAGGATTATCACCGAACATATCGCCGAACTGCTGCATGAAACCATCGAAATCTGGTTCTTCTCCTCTCATGCGCTGTTCCATCATCTGGTTCAGGGACTCGATCATGTTTCTCATTCGGGCCAATGATTCCGGATCCATGTTTTTCAACTGTTGCACCATATCTTTTCCGAACTGCTCCATGGCTCGTTTCTTCAGCATATCCAGCAGCTCATTAAACTGACTCCTGGCGTCCTCATCCATGAAGTCATAGTCTGTAAGTCCCTTTATTCTACCCCCCGTATCCTGGGGCAGTTCATCGAGTTTAGCCAGATTCTGGGCGGCCCTGTCCTGGATATTTTTGAGCAATTTTTCCTGAATATCGGAAGCCAGTTCACCGTCACCTTTTTTTGTTTTTTCGCTGGCTTCATCCAGTTTCTTCTGTATTCCATGGCGTTCAGTATCGAGAATCTGGTCGAGTTTCTCCTTGATCTCGTCCATCATCGAATCAAGGTTATAACGACTCAACTGGTCCTGTCTCATCTGGCGGAGTTTCTGGAGCAACTGGTTAAGGTTCGGCATCTGTCTGCCTTGGTTGTTGATGCCAAGCCTCTGCATTGCGCGGAGAGCATCTGTTAGGTTTCCGTAACGGAAAACCTGCTTACCAAGCTCATCCATAAGTTTATCCGAATCCAGCTCTTCGTATTCCTGACTTCCATCCCACTCTGAATAATAATAATTATGCATATCAATTCCCCAATACGATATACTATAATTTTAACATTTTATACGGTCAGTATGATACTACAGGTATTCGTACGGTACTTTTCGGGATTATTAAGTGATTTTCAATCACTATGTACTTAACAAATGACTCCATAACCCGTATTATGGAAGTAGGATGTATAATTTTCATAGATATCGCAGATTTTTTGAACCGGCCGAACCGTTTTCAATTCTGGAACTGGTAAATACGGGAACGCTTGATCTGCACTTGGCCGCCATTTTATGGATGATGATGGAACAGCGTTCTTCGATAATAGTCGGTGCCGGGCCGAACTTTGCCGGAAAAACAACCATGTTGAACGCTCTTCTGGACCTTTTACCTCCGAACATGCAACGAATTTATCTGTACGGAGACTATCATGATTTCAGCTTTGTGAAAACGGCCGTTCCCTCCGAGACGTATATGGTTGCCGAAGAATTTAATACCTACATGAATTATGTATGGGGTCAAACGGCAATAACAGCTTTCGCTCTTCTCAAAGATGGATATTCGATGGGGGGGACAATGCATGCAAGGACACCACAGGAAGTGGTGTATTTGTTCCATCAGTATCTTGGTCTTTCCCTGCCGCTTATCTCACTCATAGACGCTGTAGTCAACATCAGCGTTACATGGGACAGGAGTTACAGGTCCGAACCTCTGAGACAGGTAGAATCGGTAGGACTGCTTTTCCCGGGAGACGAGGAAGCGATATCACTTGGTGTTGTTGCCGGGCGTGAAGAGGGAGAGAAAAATTTGAAATACGCTGACCCCATCCAACTCAGGAACCTGTTTTTTGAAAAGTATAATGTCGATATCCCTGATATAGAAAAAGAGATTACCGTTCGTGAAAAATACCTGGAAAAGTTAATGATCGATATGCGAATATCTCACCAGGAAGTAAAGGAAGCAGTAAGCGAATTCTATAATAAAAGAAAATAATGATAGCTTATTTGCGGGAAGTATCGTTGATATTCAAATAATATCTCCTGGTATCCAATCAGGTATAAGGAACATAAAATGAAAGAAACAAAAATCTTATCCTGGAATGTTAACGGCATCCGGGCAGCGCTAAAACACGGTTTCCTGGACTGGCTGTTTAAGGAATCACCGGATATTCTCTGCGTACAGGAAACTAAGGCACAGTCTGAACAGCTTGATAGAGACCTGATGGAACCGAAGGGATATTACACATACTGGAATTATCCGGAAAGAAAGGGTTACAGTGGTGTTGCTACCTTTACGAAAGATGTACCTGTCAGTGTCGAGTACAATCTTGCCACTCTGAAATCAGACTCCGAAGGAAGAGTTATTATTACGAAATACGAAGAATTCACCTTGATGAACATATATTTCCCGAACGGAAAAAAAGATAAAGAAAGATTAAATTATAAAATGGAATTTTACGAATCCTTCCTGGAATTTGTCAAACCACTGAAAGATAGGAATGAAAAAATCATTATATGCGGGGACGTTAATACGGCTCACAAGGAAATAGACCTGGCACATCCCAAAGCTAATGAAAAAATATCGGGGTTTCTTCCTATCGAAAGAGAATGGATAGACAGGTTTATCGAGAATGGTTTTATCGATACGTTCCGCTATTTTAACAAAGAACCTGAGCAATATACCTGGTGGGATCTGAAAACACGCGCCAGAGAGAGGAATATCGGCTGGAGGATCGACTATTTCTTCGTTTCAGAGAATCTGCTGCCAAATCTTGTAAAAGCTTTCATATTGCCCGATGTTATAGGGTCTGATCATTGTCCGATAGGGATTGTATTAAAGATGCCATGAACAGGTGATAAATCCCAGCCTACCAGGTTTTGAGTCTGGTTGATTGATGCGTGTAAGATAGAATAACCAGCCCCCTCTCCCTAACCCTCTCCCGCGGTGGGGAGAGGGAACTACTTCAGATTTTTCCAGATATTGTTCGACTTTACGAATAATTTCCGTATTCAAGCGTCGCGTCAACCCAAGCCTTGACGAGTTCCGGTTTGGCGCCGGACATCTCACCAACACCGGTACTCATTATGAATCCACCACCTTTTCCTACTTCTTGACATAATCGCCTGGTGAAATCACGCACTTCCTGTACAGTACCGGACTGTATCAGAGAGTTCGGCATTCCTCCGATTATACACATGGTGTGACCCAGGACTTCTTTGACTTTGAAAATATCGCTTGACTGGAACATACCGAAGGTCTTGCCTTTCGGCAACTCGGCAAGGTATTCCAGGCGATCATCCCAGACTCCCTCGTAGAAACAGCCCGGCCTTATCCCGTTGTCTATCAGCTTAAGCATAAGGTTTTTTAACTGAGGCCAGTAAAACTTCTCGAACTGAGCCAGGGACATGAAACCATCGGAGCCACGATGCAGGGGAAGAAGAGCCTGTTTCATACCTGTGGCTAACGCTGACTGCAGTTCAAAACGGGCAACCTTTTCCTGCGCAGCGAGTAATTTATCCGGGCGTTTAAGCATATCCAGCATTATCCCCCGCATTCCTCTCAGCGTGTCCGACATGAAATCGTAAGGCGCTTCCAGCAGAGCTCCCATAAGTACATTCGGAGGAAATCCAAGCGCTATCATACGCTGCCCGTGTTCCATAGTTAGCTTTGCCCTGTTCGCTGCTAATTGTGCTGCTTTTTCGATTTTCTGAAAAGCTTCGATCAGTGCCGGATTTGCGTATTGCGCAACGCTGAAGAGATGGTAACAGCCGAAGAGAGTCATTCCCAGCGGTGGCAGTGAAGAAAAACTTTCAAGGGCACTGAAAGCGCGGGGAAGATAGGACCGGATACCCCAGTCAGCAGGATCTTCAAGGAAATCATCATAGTCCTCGGCTTTCATAAATTCTTGTTCGACGAATTGGAACTGTCCGTCCGCTCCAAGCTGGTGGCCCGGCCAGGCTGTCATGCGGTCGCCAAGCAATATATGAGGTTCCGCATAGGATGAATATGCGCCGGTAATGGAGTCGGCATCGTGTTCCAGTGCAAACCGTTCAAGTATTTCCTGTACTTTCTCAGGATTTTCATGCATTTCCTGGTTGGTGATACCGCCGATCTCCGCTATGAAATAACCCAGCATGAGATGCATCGGAATGCGGTCCGGTTGTTTTAACTCCATGGCGTCACGCAGGCGTTTTTCTCTTTCTTTATATAATTTCTCCGGAGTTTTCCCGTGTTTTTTCTCGATCTGTCCTCTTAGTCGTTTGATGTCATCCGGGTAATTCTGAGTCATTTGATTTCTCCTCAAGTTTATAAATTTGGTATTCGTAAAAAATAACGTGAAATGTTACGTTACTGAATTTTTGTTCCGCAATTCGTACAGAATTTATCTTTTTTATCCACGGGATTTCCGCATTGGCTGCAAAATTTTGGAGCAGGTGTTGAGTCCTGCTGTGTTGGTTTGCCGCTCTTTCTTGTTGCCCGACGCCGTTCGGCTCTGGTAACCGGGACCTTCCTTCTCTGCCATATATACACTGCAACGATAATCACGATAATGACTGCCAGAATTACCGCGATCAGCATATAGTCGGAGGACTCATTTTCTACGGAGGACGGTGAGGATGGGATAGTTTCACCGGATAAAGACAGGGATGGTTCAGCAGCAGTTCTCGTGTAGGAAATATCGAATTGGATTATAGTATCTGGACCAAGATCGGTATATCGGTACAAATACGAGTTGAAGCCGGCAGCGTCGACGAATTCTTCACCCTCCGGAGATACCGTGAAATCGGTGGCGCCGATTGGCTCCTGGACAATTATTTCCATATCAGATATCGGATATAGCGTGCGGAACATATAAGATATAGATTTTTCCGGGTTGCCGAATATTATAGGATCATAATATTCCACACGAAATGTGTCTGTAACAGCTTGATAGCTGATTTCATCCCAACCTGGTACAGAAGACAACTTACGGTCCGGAGGACCTCCTAAATAATTGTCTTGAGCATCCATAGATCCTGCAGAATACATTTCTGCTGTTGATGGTACGAGGAATTTTACCTCGGCCGGAGATTCGATCCCTTCTATTTGCCCTTCCAGCATGACGAGAAGGCGTGGGTCATCATATTCGGGGTATATCCAGAGCTTGACGTTAGTGTAACTCTCCGGTTCATTCTGAGCATAAGCCTGTATTGGTCCGATTAAAAAGAAAGATAGGATAAATATTGCCACGGCAGCAATGATTTTCACGTTGGGTTTTATAATACTAACCACAAGTTAATTTTATAGAAATAAGAGGGGTTCATACAAATATACGCCTGGAATGAGTGTATACAGGACTTGGAACAACCAAGACTATGCCGTTTTCCCTGGGCTGTTATCCTTTGGAGTTCTTGATAAATAACAATTGGAATATAAAGGACATCAAATCGTTATACACATGGCTAGATAGCCATTCCGGTGTTTGACTAATTAAGATTAAAGGACTTGGAACTTTATAATTAGCGATCTTGGACCAACCTTTATCACATGTAGATAGTCAAAAACTTACCGGAATGGAGTTTTAATGCACTTATATTCAATTAAGGCTATCTCTTACTGTAAAAAGTGGATCAATCAGGCATTTTGATATTTTTCGGTGTTTTCTTTACTGTAAGAGGTTGTGGGTGTCGTGGCGAAGTAGAAAATCGGCTTGTCTACTCGCTTGAATTTCATCGGGCAATGTGAAACTCCTCTCGGTATAAAGACTACACAACTCTTGGTAATGGTGTGTTTTTCATCACCGATAGATAATTCCACTTCTCCGCACAGGTCTTCAGGATTATCAGTATCACTGCCGAAAAAACCGAGGTATTCGTCATAACTATGGTCGTGAGTTATGGGGGGAATACCTTCCTCCGAGACACCATATACCCACTGGGTGGTGAAATAGTAGACTCCCGGATTATATTCTCCATCCGTGTAAAGCAGCATCTTTCCAGGCGACTCAACTCCGGGTTTCTGCCTTTTAGCTGCTTCTTCTTTCATTTTTTCCGGTATTCCGCTGATGATGTACTTGCCGTATTTTGTCTCTGCCATTTGTTACCCTCCTCATTTTTTGAGTCGTCTCAATTCTATGCCTGTTTATGAGCAATTTCAATATCCCATTGATTATTAGACTTTATTAATATTAACCGTGATTAAATCAGGTATATTAAGACCAGTTTAATTTGATACTTTTGTTCGCTTTACTGGATACTATTTAGAATTTACGTGTTTTAGCCTGGTATTGTTTGATTATCATGGACAGGGTTTGTTGTTATATATGCTAATTAAACTTCAAAGTGGTATACGGGGTGCATTTGAAGATAAAGATAGTTGTTAACTTAATAATATTCTTCGTATCAGTTATGTTTTTAGTTTCCTGTCAAAACGAAGTGAATGTTATTTGGCCGGAAGAACTGGAAAGAAATACCGTATCCATTACTATATCTACGGAATACGCTCATAATCTGGAAGGGACTGTACTAACTGGAGAAAAAGTTACATTCGATTCAAGGAGCGATACCAGGAAAAGCGCTCCTGATTATACAAAAACGGTTGTCTGGACTATTACACAGGTTTCCGACAAAGATCGATTTATGGATTCTGAATATACTGGCGGAGGGGTAACGGGAATTGAAAGAGTTTTTACGAATGAGGGAACATTCAAGATCCGTGCCGATCTCTATGATTCCGAAGAGTTCGAATCACTTGGGGTAGGAGCTCCTCTTCTCGACACGGATGAACGCGAAATTACTGTAAAAGCTATCGATTTTCAAGTTGAAACAGAAGTAGTTGATGAAAGAGTAATACAATTTACACCCAAAATCCTCAATCCTGAAATTGGACTGGTGTATACAGGGTTGCGTATGCATTTTGGTGATAGCAATGTAGAGATGTTTGAAGATATTCCCGAAAGCATAACACACTCATATTTAACGGAAGGAATTTATAACGTAACAGCAGAATTATTATATGAAAGTAAAGAAAATAGTTCGGTAATCGCCAAATCGGATACGTCTGTCCGTGTGAAAGGAGACTTGTATATCGTTGCTCCGTCCGGAACGTTGAGAACAGACACTATATATACATTTCAGGCACATCAAGTAAAAGTAATACCTGCTGCTTCTGCGTATGAATGGGATTTTGGGGATGGTACCGTTGCCAGGATTCCTTACACGAATGAAGTTTCCCATTTGTTTATTAAGCCGGGATCATATGTCGTGTCCGTGGATGTACTCGATTCGGAAGTATTAGGCGAAAATATACTGGCTTCAACTTATCTCCCGGTTGAAGTTGATGAACCTGCAAACTATCTCACCGACCTGCACCGAATGAAGAAATTTGACCTGGATTTTACGGTGCAGCATGACTATACAGATCTCACAACCGGCGTTTTTGTATGGGACTGGGATTCATACGGAGAGGTAATCTGGGATGAGACCCATTTTTCTATGGAATGGTCACAAGACAGGCATTCGGAGCATATGATGGGAAGAGTTTCAGAGGATGGTACCACAATCGAACATTTGATAATACGACATGAATTCCAGGACATTGATCGCGCTCAAACTCTACGCTGGTATGAACTGGTAATCCATAATCTTCCTTTTGCACTGGATGAAGTCCCGGACAGATTTACAGCAAATAAACGTGGTGAGGAATTGCAGGATTTTGTTATCTACTTCAATACCTATAAAACTGAAGGATATCTCTGGACAAAAGCTTCCGAGCTAAATATTAAATTCGAGAAAGAATAGATTTTTCGGACCTCAATCACTAAAACAAGAATAAGTAACGCATATCTGTCTTAAGTTATTACGAAACCAGGTATCCTCCATCGACTACTATCATTTCACCGGTAATGTATTCAGCCATGTCGGATGCCAGAAACAGGGCTGTTCTGGCTATATCATCGGCATCACCTAACCTGCCTAACGCGATCCGTGACAGAAAAGATTTTAATTCTTTAAGCTGTGATCTGTCTCTTGACGGTGATGTCTGGGAAAGCATACCCCTGGTCTTGATGGCTCCCGGTGCGATAGCGTTCACGCGAATATCGTGTTTACCGAGTTCGCTTGCCATGCTTTTTGTCAGCATCAGCACGCCGCCTTTCGATGCATCGTAAGCAGACATACCGGTCGATGAGGGATGGAGAGCTTCAATCGAGGCTATGTTGATGATACAGCCGCCTTCACCACGTGATGTCATTGCTTCAGCGACATAACGACTGCACAGGAAAGTGCCGGTCAGATTTACCGAAAGTACTCTATGGAAATCCTCCCCGCTCATTTCTTCGAGGGATTTCCTGGGATATATTCCGGCGTTGTTTACCAGGATATCGATGCTGCCGACTTTTTTCAGGACATCGTCTACCATCTGCTTGATTTCTGCTTCTATGGTTACGTCGCACTTCACATAATGTATATCAATTTCCTGTGATTTGAGCTGGACTACAACGTTCTCTGCTTCCTCGGTGTCAGTATCCGCGATGACCACAGCGGCTCCGGCTTCCGTGAGCCTTCGAGTAATAGCAAGGCCTATTCCGCGGGCACCGCCGGTTATTACAGCAGTTTTGCCATCAAGCCTGACCAGTTTAGACAGGGGAGTAATATCTTGCATTAGAATCCTGCCGGTTAATCTACGGAGATTATATATTCATAATGAGGTTGACCGCCGTCTACTATTCCAACCTCCAGGCCTGGATATCGACTACCTATTATTTTACTGATATCGTTTACATGGTCGGGATCAGCATCTTTCCCATAGTAGATAGTTAAAACGTTTTTACCATCCATATCGATATCTGCCAGTAATTCAATTATAGTATCCTGATAATTCTTCCCGGAGGTCAGAATGTCGCCATCGAGTAAACCGATTATCTCACCTCCGCCTATGTTCAATCCGTTTACTTTTGTGGTACGGGTAGCGCGCGTAATTTCTATAGTCCTGACTGAGGTGATAGCGTCCGTCATTTCCTTAACGTTCGTCTCGAAATCCTCTTCCGGAATATACGAAATGAGCGCGGAAATACCTTGTGGAATTGTTTCGGTGGGAATAATGTGTATGTTTTTCTTCGTCAACGGTTGTAATAGGTTTGCCGTAGGGATAACGTTCTTATTATTGGGGAGGAAGATAATATTATCCGGGGTAACTTCCTCTATAGTCTGTAACATATCCATCGTACTTGGGTTCATCGTCTGTCCCCCGGGGATAATCGCTGAAACTCCAAGGTCGGAAAAGGCGTTCATCATCCCGTCTCCGTTTACCACGGCGATAATTGCAGTGCCGTTTTTCGTCATTTTTTCTTTGTGCAGAACGAGGAACTCGATATGCTGTTCGTCCATATTATTGATATCGATGTCAACCGGCTCTCCGTACTCCAGCGCTGTTTCCAGTACTTTATCAGGTTCCTGTGTATGAATATGCACCCTGATATTATTAGAGTCACCCACCACGATTAATGACTTCCCCATACCGGTCAAACTGTCTCTTAGACCGTACAGGTTAAGGTCGGTGCCGTTTATCATAAACTGGGTACAGAATCCGTATGGTTCTTCTTCGGGCGCGATCTGAGGTGTTTGCACGGACAGGACAGCGGTGCTGTTGAGGAGCTCGGGAGTTCGATTGTCCATATTATTTTTCAGGTGGAGTAAAGCGCCTTCAAGCAGAGTAAAAAAACCATGTCCTCCTGCATCCACTACACCTGCGTCCTTGAGTACCTGGAGAAGGTCTGGAGTCTTTTTTACCGAAATCCTGGCAGCATCGACCGCTGCTTCCATCGCAGATATCGGGCTTGAACTGGAATTAAAGGCTTCCTGAGAGGCAGCGGAGGCAGCGTCTTTGATAACAGTAAGAATGGTCCCTTCAACAGGATTACTCAGAGCATGACGGGCGGTTTCCGAGGCAAGTTCCAGGGCTGCGGCGAATTCCTTTGCATCAATGGTGTCTTTTCCCTTTACTCCCTCGCAGAGTCCACGCCATATCTGTGAGAGGATAACACCGCTATTGCCCCGAGCGCCCATCAAAGACCCTTTAGCCAGGGCTTCGGCGACCGAGGAGATTCCTGCGTTGTCATCCAGATTGGCAGCTTCAGTCAGGCTGGAACGCATGGTAAAAAGCATATTAATTCCGCAGTCACCATCAGGCACTGGGTAGACGTTCAACGCATTGATATCGGGCACTATTTTTTCAAGCCAATCGGTGCCGGCAATCAGCATTTCTTTGAGGTCTTTGCCACTGAGTGTTAAGTGCTTGTCCAATAGTTCCTCCTCACAAATCGGGTTTACTGATGAAAGAAAGAGACCGCCATCACCGGACCTGTATGGCCTGCCATAACAGGAGTATAAGAGGTGAAATAGATGTCCGGAGGATTGAACCGGTCGATTACCATCTGTTTGAGTTTTTCTCCGTCTTCGATAGAATTCGTATAGTGAACATTGAACCTGACATTCTGGCTGGAACCGATGTTTTCAGCTATTATATCTAGTAGTTTAGCCTTGGCTTTATCCCATCCGCGGGCACGTCCGAGATTTTCCACTTCTCCGGTATTATTCAGCATTCCGATGATGGGTTTAACCTGGAATAACTCTCCCATATAGGCTGTTTTCGGAGCTCTGCCACTCTTGATAAGGTATTTCAGCGTTTCCATGGCGGTAGCGAATTTAACCTTTGGAATGATATCTTTTACAAGCTGGACTATCTCTTGAACACTTTTGCCTTCCCTGGCTGCTTTTGCCGCTTCTTCGACCAGGAAACCCTGTGCTCCGGCGGCAGTTCGGCTGTCAACGATTTCAATATTAAGGTCGGGACTCTCTTTTTTCATTAAGTCTGCTGCCTGTACTGCTGCTTCCCCGATAGCGCTGAGAGCTTTCGAGACGAATATGCCAACGATACCGTCCGAGGTTTTAGCCAGTTCGGAAATGATATCCGTGTATTCGCTCAGTGCTGGAGCTCCGGTGGTAAATTCCTTAACTTCATTGAACATTTTCCAGAAGCCTTCGGGTTTGATATCAACACCATCGCGATACGGTTTTCCATTGATGTTGAGAGCGACGGGGACAGTCCTGATATCATATTCCTTGATAATTTCCGGGGGTAAACAGGCAATAGAGTCGGTAACGATACCTACATTAGCCATTTTCTGCCTCCTTAAATAATTCCGCCATCGATACCGATGACCTGAGCAGTAATATAACCGGCCTCCTCGCTCGCGAGAAAGGCTGCCAGTTCCGCTACATCATCAGCAGTTCCAAAACGTCCAAGAGGAATTCGTGCCAGTATGGCATCTCTTGATTCTTCCGGGAGATTACCCATTGTCATATCGGTAACAATAAAGCCGGGAGCAATAGCATTTGCCGTAATATTCCTCGGTCCGACCTCCCTCGCAAGGCTTTTTGTCAGGGCTATCATTCCGCCTTTCGCTGCTGAGTAGTTGGCCTGACCTGCATTTCCGATAACACCGGCAAGTGAAGAGATATTAATTATCCTGCCCCACCTCTTTGAAATCATAGACCGCAGGGCATACCTGGAACATAAGTAAGCGCTCCGCAGATTGGTATTAATTACCTCATCCCAGGACTCGTCGGACATCCGTAGTATCAGGGAATCTTTGACAATGCCCGCGTTATTGACGAGGATATCTATCCCTCCCAATTCATCGGTAATCCTGCGGACCATTTGCTTGACTGCTTCCGAGTCGGACACATCGGTCTTGCATAACAAGGCTTTTCTACCCATTTTTTCTATTTCACGGCAGACATGCTCCGCCGCTTCATCGCTTGAGCGGTAGTTAACGGCCACATCCGCGCCGCAAGTTGCCAGCTTCAATGCAACGGCTTTCCCAAGACCCCGTGAAGCTCCGGTTACGAGAGCCGTCTTGTTTTCAAGATTTACACTAATCATAATTTCATCTAGTGTATTTTTTAATTACGATACAGCAGTTCTGTCCGCCCATGCCGAAAGAGTTGGAGAGACATACATTGACTTCCTGCTTTCGCGCTATATTCGGCACATAATCCAGGTCGCAGTCGGGGTCCGGAGTTTCATAATGGATGGTCGGTGGAATTATACTGTCTTTTACCGTCATTACCGCCCCGATCGCTTCCACTGCTCCGGCAGCGCAGGCAAGATGGCCTATCATCGACTTATTTGAACTAACCGGAATCTTATATGCCTGCTCTCCGAAGAATATTTTCATTGCCTTTGTTTCAGCGGCGTCGTTAAATTTCGTGCTTGTTCCATGAGCGTTTATATAGTCAACATTATCAGGATTTATTTGTGCATCGGTTAATGCTGCTTTCATAGCGACAGCTTCCAGTTCCGGATCAGGCGCTGTTTCGTTGAAAGCATCGAACGACCATCCGGCTCCGGCAACTTCGGCAAGTATCGATGCTCCTCTTTGCTGAGCATGTCCGAGTGTTTCAAGGACAAGGATAGCCGCTCCTTCGCCATATACCATACCGTCCCGGTTAAGGTCGAAGGGACGGCAGGCTTTCTCCGGGTCGGGCTGACGGCTCAGTGCTCCTACACGACCGGTAACGGCGATTGCCAGCCTGTTAACCTGGGTTTCCGCTCCACCGGCGATCATTATATCGGCATGCCCGAGTCTCAGCAGGTTCATCGCCGTACCAATAGCGTCATTACCGCTGGCACAAGCGCTGTTAAGACTGCTGTTCGGTCCTTTAAGTCCGTATTCCAGGGCGGTTATGGCAGATACCATGCTGGGGGAAATCTTGCTTATTAAGAGAGGGTTGATACGCATCGGACCGCGCCTGTTCAGTACCTCTCCTTCATCGATCAGCATGTCCATCGAACCACTGGTAGCGATAACTGTGCCGATTCTTTCCGGTCTTTCTTTTTCTATGTCAATATGTGCGTCTTTCAGAGCCATCCCTGCCGCGGCAATAGCGAATTGCGTGCATAATGATGTGCGGTCGACTCGCTTGATATCCATATACTTTTCGGGATCGAAGCCTTTTACTTCAGCGGCAACCTTAACCGGATATTTCTCCGTATCGAACCTTGTTATGGGACCGATGGCGGATTTTCCCGCTATTAGTCCCTTCCAGTGTCCGTCCACAGTAAGACCAAGCGGAGTGATGGCGCCCATCCCGGTTATAACAATCCTGTTTTTTTCAGCCACTAACTTCTCCCCCGCCTTTACTTTGTATGCCACTCATTAATGTGAGTGATACACCCCCATCAACGACGACAATCTGTCCGCGTATCATCTCAGCCTGGTCGCTGCAGAGAAAAGCCACGGCATTGGCTATATCTTCCGGCTGAACCATTCTGCCGGCAAGTGTGGTTGTGACGATAGAACGGAGCAGGTTGGGATCAGAAGTATACAGTTTGACGGTCTCCGTTTCAACAGCCGCTGCCGAAACCGCATTCACCCTGATATTTTTCACGGCAAGCTCGACAGCCAGATATCGGGTAAGGGCTTCAAGTGCCGCCTTGGAGACACCGACCGCGGTATATACAGGCGTGACCAGCTTCGAGCCGAGACTGGAAATGTTGACGATGACCCCACCGTTTGTCATAAGTTTCGCAGCCTGCTGGGAGCAGAGGAGCGCCCCTCGCGCGTTGACATTCATCGTCCAGTCCCAGGCATCATATTCGAGTTCCATGGCAGTACGGGCAATGCCGGAGGCTGCGTTATTAACAAGAATATCAAGTCTGCCGAACTTATCCTTTATATCAGCGAACATCTCCTCGATCTTCTCCGGTTCGGCAAGATTTGCCCTGATAGCATGAGCCTTAACTCCCATTTCTCTGGCTCTTTCGGCTGTTTCTTCGGCGGCTTTACGCTTACGCAGGCAGTTAATTATAACATCGGCTCCTTCCGATGCCAGTTTCAGGGTAATAGCCTGCCCTATACCACGCGAACCACCGGTTACCAGGGCGATTTTTCCTTTCAACGACATATGTGATCCTATCTAACCTTTTTCGGCGACGATACGCTCGATCACGGCTACGAAGCTTTCCATATCGGTCACGCCTTCGAGTTCTTCGTCCGGGATCTCGATATCATAGGTATCTTCAACTGCTACAAGTATCTGTACGATATCCAGCGAATCGGCTTTCATATCCTGGAAAGTGGCGTTCGGCGAGTATTCGTCTTCCTTTTTCCGTACAATCCTCATTACAATCTTTTTAACCGTTTCTTCAACAGAAGGACTTACCGACATAGTTTCATTCCTCCATTACGTATTGAGAATATTCATACTGCTTTTTATATCAGACAGTTCTTTTCGGAATGTACCGACCAGGTCTATTTCAACAGTCTTTTTTGCTGTGCCGATAGTGCTGGCAACTTCGGGCGCTTTACTGCGTCCGTGTGCCTTGCATACGACACCGTTTATGCCCCATAAAGGTCCACCTCCCACGGCATCCGCCGGGATAGTAGCTCTCCTCAGCGCGGTGATTAGATCGGTCATACCGTCACTGTCCAGTTTGTCTTTAAGTTCGGTTTGTAGCCATTTTCCTACAACGTCACCCAGTCCCTCGCAAAACTTGGCGACGATGTTACCGATAAAACCATCGCATACTATAACATTAGCTTTTCCATGCGCTATGTCATTACCTTCGGCATAGCCGATAAAATTCAATCCGGACTGTTTGAACAGATCATACGTTTCCCTGACTACTTCGTTGCCTTTTCCTTCTTCGACACCGTTGCTGACCAGGGCGACGGTCGGGTCCGGTATACCCATCCATTTCCTGGCATAGACCGTGCCGATTATTCCGAAATCAAGCAACTGGTCAGGTCGTGAGTCGACATTTCCTCCCAGGTCTATCATTATCGTATCAGGTGTAAAGCCCAGGAACTGCCCACCGATTACCGGTCTGTTAAGACCTTCCAGTGTACCCAGTATCTGTAAAGCCGCAGCGAAAACACCGCCGGTAGGACCTACCCCCACAACAGCTTCAGCTCTACCGTCCCTGACCAGTTTTGTAGCGACCATTATCGAAGCTTTCCTTTTCTTCCGCATTGCGAAAGCAGGATGTTCTCCTTCGACCAGGTATTCATCGGTATGCTCGATTTCAATATCCAGCCCGGAAATATCATTCTTCGCCAGTTCAGCTTTGATAATATCCTCCGGTCCAACGAAGATAATTCCAACATCGTACTCCCTGGCACCCTGTACGGAACCTTTAATTATTTCTTCAGGAGCGAAATCACCGCCCATAGCATCAACCGATATCTTCATTGCTTTTCCCCTTAAATTTCGTAATACACGTTATTACCGGTTCTTCTTTCTGGTTGCTGCAAATTACATCGCATTCAACCAGTACAAAATCATCTTTGTATTCTATATTGTTTACTTTTCCTGAAACCAGTATGGTATCACCTGGATAAGCTGCGCCTTTGAACCTGGCGCTGAGACTGCCGTTGTTGATCCAGTTTTCACCGAAATTCTCTGTCATAAATTCGGAAAGATAGGCCAGTATCAGCATTCCATGAGCGACCGTTCCGCCGAGGTCCGTTTTCGCAGCAAATTCGGGATCGATGTGAATTGGATTGTAATCGCCGGACGCTTCAGCATAGGCATTAATCTTCTCCTGAGTTACCAGGCGTTTTAACTCGGTAAGATTGCTCTCGGTATTCAGTGTTCTCAGCTCCTGGATCACTTCTTTATTCCTCTACTGTGATACCGGCAGTATGAAACTGGTTTCTCCCGCCAGTACAGAGATATTTCTTTCATTAACAACGTTAACGCCGATATTCAGCATATGGATCTTCCCGCGCTTCACAACTCTGTTCACACGGGCATAGCTGGTTAAATTTTCATTAATTATGACAGGGTTGAGAAACTGGATATCCTGAGAAACATGAATCGCTCCCGGCGGCATAGATAGTCCTTCGGCCATCGCTGTCATGGCAAGAGCCGCTATCGCCATCGGCGGGACTGTGTTGTTCTTCCCATAGATACCTTTACTGCCATCTACAGCGTCGAGGTATTTGGTAGCCGCCACATTATCGATACTGAAACCGGATGGTTCGAATTCGTATCCGGTAGTCAGTTTTTCGTAATCGATTTTCTGCTGAGACATACCATCACCAGCTTAAGGATATCGCGTTTTCAGGGCATATTGTCTGGCAGTTACCTTTGCCTTTACCGTTACAATTACCTGCTCCCGGGCAGAGTATCGATAGTTTTTTACGTGCCGACCCTTTTACCAGCGATACGTTTTTGCCGTTCTCATCTGGGTTGATCTCATAAATGTCTGAAGGGCATACGCATACGCATTCTCCACAGCCGTTACACTTACCCGTGTCAATGGTTATAAAGTAATCACCGGTTGCGTCATTATACCCGTACTGGATTCTCATGTCACTACCGGTTTCTTTGCCATGGTATTTCTCGCGGGCGTAGATGGCTGCCCCAAGCGCGCCGATAAGCTGAGGATCTTCTGCCAGAAGCGGTTCGAGGCCGATCTTCTTAGTAATTTTATCGACCATTCCGGTATTTTTCGCTATCCCACCGGTAATGGTAAAGTCCTTTTCAATGCTAACTTTCTTGAGGAGGTTGTGGCAGCGGACGGAAATCGCCTCGTTTAAACCTGCCAGGATATCACTTTTAGGAACACCGTGGCGGAGGTGTACGATTGCCTCGGATTTGGCGAAAACTGCGCAGATGGTATTGAAGGGGATCTCACTCGAGGATTTTAAAGCGAGTTCGCCGATTTCTTCCAGTGGAATCTCAAGAACATCGGCGATCATTTCCAGGAAGCGGCCGGTACCTCCGGCGCATTTATCATTCATAACGAAGTTGGTAACATGACCTTCTTCGTTGCAGTTGATAGCCTTGCAGTCCTGACCTCCCATATCGAGGATAGTCCTTACCGACGGGTAATACCAGTTGATGCCACGGGCATGGCAGCTTATCTCGGAGACATTATCTGCTGCAAACGGTACCAGGACACGACCATAGCCTGTAGCAACTATGTAATCGATATCGTCAAGAGTTAATCCGGGTTCTTTCATCGCCGCTTTTATAGTGGCGTAGGCGGTCTTTATGCTTTCCGGACCCGTATCCTGTATGGTGCTGCCGATTATCTGACTGTCATTCATAATAACGGCCTTAGCTGCCCTGGAACCTATATCAATACCCGCGAAAATCATTTCTGAGACTTCTCCGCATTTTCTTTCGCTATAATCGCCGCACCGAGAGCGGCAACGGACTGTGGAAACTCCGGTCTGAGTACCTCAAAACCGAGTTCTGATTCCAAACTGTGTATTATACCATCTATTAGCGACACTCCACCCGTGACGGCAATTTCTCTCTCAATACCTATCCGCTTGCAGAGGGCGATAACGCGGCTGACTACGGAGTAATAGATACCTGCTGCAATATCAGGCATCGGTGTGGGCGGGACCCGGTGGACGTGGGAGATCACTTCCGATTCAGCGAATACAGCGCAGGTGTTAGTGATATCGGCGCGGCTTTTGGCTGTCAATGAAAGCTCGGACATTTCCTCCAGCGACATTTTCATCAACTTGGCCATCTGCTGTAGGAAGAGTCCGGTTCCTGAAGCGCACTTATCATGATTAGCCCAGTCTTCAAGTTTTCCCCGGGGATTCACCTTTACGACGGTAGTGCTTTCGGCTCCCATATCAATTACCATTCGCACCGAGGGATACAGATAATGGATACCCCTTGCCAGGCAGGTATTAACTGATTTTTGTGCCGGAGAAAAAGAAACCAGTTTGGCACCCGTTCCGGTAGCCACAACAGGAAGGTTATCCAGGTTCAGGTGCGTCTGACTCAAGGCAGAATCCAGCACCTTGCGTGCATCCGCTTCTACATTATCTCCGGTTGGACCGGCAGCTATACCGAGAATACCGTCATCTCCCAGGATGACGGCTTTTGTATTCAGACTGCCGATATCAATACCTATTGTTTTTGTCATATTAACGATCTTCCAGCAATTCAAAAAACTGTTCCAGTTTACCGGTTACCTCTTCCTCCGATGTCACGGTGGGATCGACTATATCGCAGTCTACGGTAAGCATCGGGACATCCAGTTCACTCAAGGTTTCCTTGATTACCTTAATAGTAGCGCAGGTATGCCTGCATCCCATGAAAGCCCAGTATATTGCTCCGTCTGTTTTATACTGCTCAGCGCTTTCGGTAATATCATCCAGTGCCTGCTGGTCCAGCGGGCCGTACATACTCCGGCGTTCGGGTATCATAAAGGATTTTGCCGCTACGCTTCTCAAAGGATTATCAGGATCAAGTTCGCCCTCAGACCAGAGGGTGAACAACGGTTCCACCACGCTGACGGCGCCTCTCTCATCGAACAACCTGGCAAGAGAAGTCATCAGGTGCATGGGGGGAATGAACAGCGTCATCAGACGGAAATTTTCCCGGCTGACAGCGCCTTTACCCTGTTCGACCATTTCCTTCAACTCGTCGCGCAGCAGTGTCAGGTACTGTGTAGCTTCCGGCTGGCCGGGATACATATAGTCCGCCGAAAGCAGTTCAAGATAGCCGAGGATATTCATCGGTGAGGGTACAGATTTCCTTAATTCACCTATTTCACGGTAAAGCTCGATTTCATGCCGGGTACGTTCGACCATCTCCGAGAGCCTATTCCAGTCCATTTTCCTGCCTGTCTGGTCTTCGAGAAAACCGACCATGTCTTCCAGTTCACCGACAAGGTAATCGATTTCACCTGGTGAGTTTTGGAAAGGATTATCCAGGAAGAATCCGGGGCTGCCGCTCAATTCCATCATAAGTTCGCCCGATTTTGCGGTATTGTCGCAGATAAGGTTAGACCAGAGAATCACGTCCGGGCGTGGAATCGAATTCGTGGCGAATATACCGGCGACACCGCGGTGCGGTGAGCATATCTCCGAAACGAGTCCCTGTTCCGCGCCTTTTTCAAGCAGTTCCGCCTGCTCTTTCAAAAACAAGGCGATAAGCCATGTTGTCATCTCAGTGTGCATCGGGACGATATCCATGGCGTACAGTATCTCGGTTGGGAAGAATACGGTGTGAGACGCTATCATCTTTCCTTCCTGGTGGGCATTGTTGACCCTTGTATAGTAGTCCACCAGCATCTGGTAATAGAGAGTTTGGCTTTTACGGGTCTCAGGCCGGGCTCGGTTCATCCTCGCCAGCATACGGCAGGTACGAATAAGCAGGTCTATCTTATTCTTTTGTTCGGAAGTCGTCATTTTTTGTATGTCTCCAGCATTTCCAGGAAAGCCTGTACCCGGGTACTTATCTGTCCCGAGCCGGACGTTCCGTATTCGACATCAAGGGCCAGCGTTGGTATTCCGGCTTCTTTCAACCGTTTGGTCAGGAGGGGTAGATCATGAGCGTAAGGGACACAGTACCGGATGATCTGGCTGATCACGCCATCTACCTTATAGTCTTTGGCGAGCTGCAGTATACGGTTGAACCTTTCATCCGACGGTACCATCCGTGCGCAGGGGAAGTTGTTTAGATATCTACGTGAAATAGCTTCGAGAATCGGCCGGTCATCCAGGACGACAGGGTCCGACCAGTAACGGGTACTGGTGCATAGTTCATCGGTGACTACCAGACCTCCCAGGTCCTCGATGGACCTGATAAACTCAGGATTGTTCATCACGCTGCCGGTAACCATCAGGCGAGACCGGGTATTATGGGTCCCTTCTTTCCCTTCCAGTTCATCCAGCAGATCCTGAAGGCACTCATTGAATTGTTCCTTCGGCATTCTCTGGCTGGCGTTTAGCACTTCCATCGTCTCAGCACCGGTAATCGGCGGTCTATCATTCATACGCAGTTGATAGAGCTGCTTCAGCAATTCCCTGGACTTATTATAAACAGAAACCGACTCTGTCAACGCTTTATCGGTAATGGTAGTATCAAGATACTTTTCCAGGTTTTCTTTGAATTCAAGTACCTGTTCGTAATACAGAGTATGGGCACGTTCCGTATACTTGCGCGGCACTGAGAGAATAAAGTGGAATGGAACGTCCAGGTAGTGATGCCATAGATCGAACAGGCGACGTGCTCCGTCACAGGTCGAGCCGGCGACAATACCGTCCAGGTAATCATATTCACCCCTTAGACCCATCTGCAGACAGCTCCTGGAGAAGGAACAGTTATTAATATACAGGTAAGCACTGCCGTCATCGAGTTCGGTCTCCTGAGCATAACCGGTAATTCGTACCGGGAGTATACCGGCGGCGTGAATGATCTCTTCAGGGACATACGTGCAGAGCCAGCCGAAAACCTTCCTACCCTGACTCTTAAGCTTTAGTATTTCTTCGGTTTGAGGAAAGGTTCTATTGACCTCAAGGAATTTCCCGATGCTTTGCAGTTCAGTGTTCATTGCTGATAATCAACTGATAACGGTAATCCTTTTTACATAGTATCTCTAGGTATTTAAGCAAATAATAATGAATAGATGATTGGATGTCAAATATGAGACAGAAACAGGCTGCTTATATATCCGGAATAGACTATTGCAGGATAATTTAGCTAGGGTTGCGATTTATTAAATAGAGAGAGTACAATGCTTCGAAAACCATACTAATATAGGCGGCTGGATGAAACCAGACCGCAAAGAAAGAGAGTAAACAATGCATAAAGACTGGGAATTTAACCACTCCGGGATATTTACCAAGGATTTTAACGGAACGATTGCATATTACAAAGACCTGGGAATTGCTGCAGATATCCCACGGACAGGACCTGCCTGGAATCCCGAAGACAAGTTGGAGACAATCGAGTTTGATGTAGTTCCCGATCTTTCGGTACCGGAAGGTGACCCATTCCTGTATTTGCTATATATTAGTGATTTAGAGTTCGAAATACTTCATGCTCCGGACAGAATTCCTTACGGTGAAATGTTGTCATACCGTGAAGGCGTCAATCATTTCTGCATAAGTGTCCCCGATATCGATGGCGAGACGGACAAGCTGGTAAAGAAAGGTCTTCGCATCGTGCAGGACTTCCACCGGAATGGTGAACGACACGAGGACTACCTGGATACGCGGCACTACGGGTACATATTTCTCTCGTTCCGTTCTCCGATGACAGAGGAGATGAAAAAGAGGAAAGCGGAAGCTGGGATAGTCGACTGGAAATTCCTCGGTCATACGGCGATAGTACAGGACCTGGACAAGGTGGTTGAGAAATACCGGTACTGGGAGATTGCCGATTTCCAGCCCGAAAAGGTGATAGATACACGGACTATGTCGCATGTTCAGATATACGGAAAGCCGCCGAAAGCAGAAATAAAGGCAAGAAGCAGGACATGCCAGGTAGGCGACAGGTTAATGCTTGAATTTGTACAGCCTTTAGAATCGGACTTCATTTACAGGGAAACCCTGTACCGGAGAGGCGAGGGAATCATCGATATCACCTTCTCGGTGAAAAACCTGGAAAAAGAGAAAGAGATGCTGGTTGGCAAAGGAGTCAACTGCATATACAGTGGGACGCCTAAAGACAGTGGCGCCTTCGCCTTATTCGACGTGCGTGAAAAAGGTGGAGATGTGCTGATAAAGCTGATACAGGAGTAGGTGGGTCTAGTATCGAGTCTAGGAAACACCTTGAGTAATCTACTCATCCTTCGACAGGCTCAGAGTTTGTGAATTTATTCCTTTCTGTTGTT
>CAZBQL010000041.1:0-25596 GCA_964493985.1 uncultured Dehalococcoidales bacterium | reverse complement strand
CAGCGCTCTACCTGTCTGAGCTACACCCCGTTTTTTAGAAATACCTATCAGTTTATATTTGCAGTATCGGGCAAAAATCTGAATGCAGTACTCTTCTTTGAGAAATATACTACAAGCGATATTATAGCCTGAAATCGTGTTCCCGGCAAGGAAGGGAAGCAGGCACTCCATAGCATCAATGAGATAGATGATGTGGATTCCCGCTCAACAGATTTGTAAAGTTAAGGAAGGGCGGGAATGACAAAAGGGGTGAGAGGTTAATATCACAGCCAGATGGAGTGTAATTGCTAGATCACGATCCCAGCCGTGCGGCGGCGTGCTCTCAGCATATATAAAAACCAGACAAGTAATCCGATTATTATAGTTCCGGCCACACTCAGGTCCAACACCATCCAGTTAACCCCCGATCCCAACCGTTCAACAGAAACATGTTCTATCCTGATATTTTCAGTCAAGCCGGCAATTTTAATCTGATGGGTTCCGGCTGCCAGGTTGGTTATTTCGAAAGTCAGAGTTTCGCTGCTTTTACCGCTCAGAGTAACCTCCTGGACCGCCCTTACTATGCCGTCTATTATCAGGTACAGTTCGTAGGTATCATCTTCCAGGCCTTCGTTTGTAATAGTAACCGAGATTTTCACCGGGTCGCCTTCGAAGGCATGCGGGGATATTCTGAGATTGCCGGAAGTAAAGTGTACCGGGAGAGGAGGAGGTGGTGGGGCTATTTCTGCTAGTACCATGAACAGAGAACACTGGTCTATCAGGACATCGATCCTGCCAAGACCGGCAAGTAATTCTGCCAGTGGTTCCAGGGGTACCAGGCCTTCTTCGTCAGTATATCGTGCTATATACGGCGGGAAGGAGTTCTCAGGAATTTTCCCGGGGTCATACCGAATGGTTAACCTTACCGGTGGGCTAAACTCGCTATGGACAATGTTGCCTTCGGTGTCATATCCGGTTAGACGGTATATCGGAGAAAGAAGAACGGTATTGTCCGGCAGTGGTATCGATATTTCCTCTATGGTAAGTTCGATACGACTAAGCGGGACCCCTCCGCTACCGGTTATTCTCGTGCCGGCTGGCAGTTCCAGGGTAAACTTTCCGTCGGCATCAGCAAGAGTTATAGTATCTTTCAGGATGCCATTTTCACTTATTTCAATCAGGGATTTCCGGTCCAGCAGAATAACTTCCAGCGTGTTATATCCATCTTCCTCATCTTCTTCATCGATAACCGGGTTAGTATCGGGGAATTCACCATCACCTGTTACGTCCCCGGGACCGCCGGTATCTTCCTTCTCTCTCAAGTGGTAATTGATGGTAAATGATAATTCATCGCCCTGCACCATATTTCCGGTATCATAAGGAAGTGACCAGTACCAGTCCAGTATCCTGGTTTCGCCTGCTTTCAACGAGATTACTTTAATGAACTTCACGTCTGTGGAACTTGTCGGAAAATCATCGACCGTTGCCGGAAGCCCCAGGTTAGTAGACAGACCCGTTGTATCGATGTCCAGCAGTAAATATTCGCCCAGTTCTCCATCACCGGAAGTGTCACCCGTTTCAGAATCAGGATTTAGTCCTTCGCTGTCGATTATATCACTAAGCCAGATATAGACCAGGCCGTCTTCCGTACCCGCGTTTCTGAGTTCGACAGTTTTAATCCCGCTGTTACCGGGTATGATATTGCTGATAGTGAACGGCGTGTAACCGGTGGCGTCAAGTTCGAGGTCGATCGGACCAGCAGCCTTAACTGGTGCAGGAATTGTACCAGAAAAGGTTGCTGCTATAAGTGCCGAAGCTATCAATATCTTGACTACGTAATTAAACACGCCGTTTTTCCTTATGTCGTTCACTTTCGCGTTTAGCAGGGGGGAATTGAGTAACATTGTGAGTGCAAATGATAAGGATCATTTTTTCTGAAAACTCATCATTTGCACTCTCCTTTTATTTCTCCAGGGGTTTTCGGGAGCTGAGATCGTATGATTTCTTACTCAGCTCCCAATCTATAGCTCTTATTTATTACTGTTTAAGGGTAAAGGTGATGTCTAACTCGAATGAATCTCCTTGAGCATCGTTCTGGTCTGCAGCATTATCCGGGAAATAATAATATGCTCTGAAGTGTTTAAGACTGTCCCCACCGGGAATGGAAGCGCAAGGTGTTGCGGCGTCGCCGTATGTAGAACTATCGAGATCTACAGCATCGGTGTAAACAGCAAAGGCTTCTGCCGAAGTTGGGGACGCGTCATTTGTTCCTGACCAGGTTGTTAGGCCACCATTGACGAGATATACTTCACCCGTATTCAATAGATCGTTTCCGTTGGCATCTATCCAAAGCAAGAGTTTCATATAATCTTCGAGCATCGCGCCGTCGGATTGAGCATCATGAGCAGTGATGCTTGAGGTTGTTATTTCCAACCATGCATCGATCGTGCCATTGTTATCCAGTGTCCAGTCGGCAGCGGATCCGTTATCCGTTGGAAATGTATCGCCGATGTTAATTGCTGCAGCTGTTCCACCATTGAGGTTAAGATCAAGCGTACCAGCTGTAAAGGCGTTCGATGAAACTGTCTCTGTATCACTGAAGTATGCCCAGGTACCTCCGCCGACAAGGCCTATTACAAGAATCGCTGCTACTGTTAGTCCAAGAATTTTTTTCATTTGTACTCTCTCCTTTCTTTATAATATGAATCGTTAGCAAGCGTTTATTTCAACTTAATTTCCAATAAGCGTAATCTCCAGGAAATCAAGGTTGTTTTTAAGCATCACTCATTGCCTCTTTGACGATATCTTTTGCGAGCCAGGCGACGAGTACCATCGCCGGGATAATAATCGTGATAAACCAACCAACCTTTGTCTGGATGAACTTCGTGGCGTATCCTATGTATGGTATCTTGAAGAGGTACATTCCCTGTATGGAGGATTCTTTCACCGTCCAGGGATCAGGATCTTCCACGGCGTCACCTTTAGTAATAATCGTGTCACCGATTGAATGAACACGGTGTGTTACAAGTTCATCATCCAGCTCGTAGGTTATGATATCTGCTTCTTTCACTTCACCGTTCACCGGGCCGGTAACGATAAGATCGCCCATATTAATAGTAGGGGCCATACTCTCGGACCTGACCAGGTAAAGATCATAACCGGGTACGAAGTAGATAAATCCAAGCCCGATGAGAATCAGGACGGGTATCCCTATTGCGATTTTTCCTGCGATTTTCTTTTTCATCTTCCGCACCCTCCACTCTATGACGCTAGCTACCGGGAGGTTTTTTCTTGTTACGCCGGACTGGTACGATCTTTACTTCGCGATGTCTGTTCCGGTCTTCCGGATTTTCTCTCCTGGAATTTATTCTTGAGAAGCAGGCGTCGAAGAAGTGCCCGGGAACGAGCGGACAGTTCTCTTCCTTTGTTAACGTCGGAGATATATCCATCGGCTTCGATTGGTTTAAGTCTTTTCCAATTAGCCTCCAGGGAGTTTACAACCAGTATCAGGGGTATATCCCAGTTTTCCCTGATATAACGGCAGGCTTTGTTAGCGTTGTCTGACCGGCTATCAACAATAGCCAGGTCATATTGTTCTTCCAAACAGAGGTTGGTATTAGTATCAAAATCGTCTACAAGTGTCTGCATTTCTATTCCTTCGTTTTTCAACATCACCGAAAGTGTTTTATCAATATTTTTTTGTCCGTATACCAGTGCTTTCATTTCAGCCTCGTATTCAATATATACGTGTGGTATTAAAAACAGCTTAAGAACGGTAACAGGATATAAAAAAAAGATTACAAAAGACTTACAAAGAGCTAAAATGAAAAGCCTGCGTAAATATTACGCAGGCAAAGGAAAGCGTATAAGTATCCCAGGTTCGGACTACTCCTGTTTAGAAAGCATATAACCAAGACCTGTCTTGGTAAGAATCAACTCAGGGCTATCGGGATTCCTTTCTATCTTCTCCCTGAGTCTCCTTATATACACTCTCAGGCTATCGACAGCGTCGGGGTAGTCTTCTCCCCATACTGCTTCCGCCAGACTGTTGTGGGTTACTACCTGACCGGAGTTCTTCATCAATTCGAAAAGGATAGTGCCTTCCGTGCGGGTCAGCATTATTTCTTCATCAGCACGGAAAAGCTGCCTTACGGTAGGATTGAAACGAAGGTCTCCATGGACGAGAGTCGTATCGCTATTAATATTGGACGAGCGCCGCGTTAAGGCTTTTATCCGGGATAGCAACTCAAGCTGTCGGAAAGGTTTTACCATGTAATCATCGGCACCCCACTCAAGGCCTTTTACCACATCGGCTTCTTCACCTCTTACTGTCAATATCATAACCGGGACATCAGAGAAGGTACGTATTTCCTTGAGTACGTCGAATCCATTGGTATCCGGAAGGCCGAGGTCAAGAATAACGACATCCGGGTCTTCCGTTTCTACCAGTTCGACTCCTTTATTCCCAAGGTGGGTAGTAACAAGTGTGACCCCCGGCCAGCGTATCTCGAAGGCAAGAGTAATAATTTCTACTATTTCCCGATCGTCTTCAATTATTAATACTTTCATGGTTTCACCTTTCGAATCTCCGTCGCTTGCGGATTATTATATCATTTCTGGTTGTTGTTCTGCCTGATGGGCAGAGTAAAATGGAATATGCTGCCTTTCCCAATCTTACTCTCCACCCATATCTGACCTCTATGGAGTTCAACGAAATTCTTAGCAAGGGCAAGTCCCAGTCCAAGGCCGCTTAATCTCTCCCGGTCGGTAGTACGCCTGAAATATGGTTCGAACAGTCTTTCAAGGTCTTCCTGATTTATACCAGGCCCGGTATCCTCAATTTCTACATAGATGCTTTCATCATCACTACTTGCTCTCAGAGTTACCGTTCCCCCTTCAGGAGTAAACTTGAAAGCGTTGTTAAGAAGGTTCATTACTATCTGCCTTAACCGGCTTCTGTCTGCCTCGATACTTGGTAAGGATTCCGGCAGTTCGAAATTCAGTATCTGCTTGTTCCGGAGAGCCAGGGGTATCATTTCGTAGCCGATATCATTAAACAGCGACAGGGTATCGACAATCTCCATGTCTACCTGGAGCATGTCCGTTTCTCCCCTTGCCAGGTCAAGCAGCTCGTCAATTCTCTGGTTGAGATTGTTTGCACTGCGATCGATACTCTCTACCAGTCTTGTCAGGCGTGGATCGTTCATTTCTTCCATCAACAGCTCGACTGCCGCCAGCACGGGAGTTATCGGCGTTTTCAGTTCGTGTACAAGAGCCCGGGTAAACTCAATTCTTTTCTGTATTTCTTCTTCCAGGGATTCTCTGAGTTCTCTTTCCTTGTTGTATAGCTTTTCCAGCTCTTGACGAGCGAGTTTACTTTCCGTTATATCCATAAAATTACTGAGAGTTGCTCTTTTCCCGTTGTATTCAATCGAGCTGACAGTCTCCATTGCCCAGTGAGGTTTGCCGCTGGGATGGATAACCTGAAATTCATATGGTGAATGGAGTTCTCCTTTCAACATTTTAATAGCGTTTTCCCTGGCCATGGACCTATAGTCCGGATGGACTATGGCACTGGGATTCATGTTCAGTAATTCACTTTCGCTATAACCGGTAAGTTCCTGGAATTGCGGGTTAACGAATTTGAAAACACCGTCCTGGTAGATGTAAACGCCGACGGTTGCGCTGTTGGCAAGTGTTCTATAGAGTTGTTCCGCCTGGCGGCGTTCGCCGATATCGCGTGCTATCCCAACATAACCGATCGTTTCCCCGCTATCGTCTCTGATAGCTGTTAACCTTATTTCCGCCCAAATTTTTGTCCCGTCCTTTTTTATTAACGGGATTTCATAGGAAGGGCTGCTTCCTGTCTTACCTTTATCCGGGGTATCGCTGGCTGATTCTCTGTTAAAAGCTCTCAAAGCGGCGGGAAGAGTATCTTCATCCAGTTGATCTTTCAGGTTCTTTCCAAGCATTTCTTCAACTGTATAGCCGGTAAGCTGAGTTATCGAAGGGCTGATATAAGTAAAATATAAATCTTTGTCGGTTGACCAGATTACGTCCATGACGTTATCAGCCAGAAGACGGTAGCGGTTTTCACTCTCTCGAATTTCTTTCCCGACTTCCTCCAGTGCGCCAAGCATCCCGTCGATGGTTCCGGCAACTACACTTACCTCATCGCTACCGGGAAGGTCGATACGTATGGACGTGTCGCCGGTTTCGGCGATCCTGCTTACTCCCTGGGTAAGCAGAGCTACCCGTGATAGTATTCTCTTTTGAAGGAATAACCATGCAAATATGCCTACAAGGAGACCGACTCCTAATACAGAAAGAATATACCAACTGGATACCGTTTCTCCGAGCTTGTATGTATCCCTGGGAATTTCAACACTTAAGACAAACGCAGTCTCGTCATATACATCATCTATAAGGGAGTAACCGGCAACGATATCTTTATCTCTCGGTAATACCACTACTCTTTTACCTGCCTGAAGTGAAACAATGGCTTCATTAATGTCCTGGGAATCTACTGAGTCGATCGGAAGAACATTGATAGGAAACTGGACTATTCCCGATAATTCCTGAATTGTATCTTCGTTTAGCAACCGGACGAACACCAGAGTTCCCATCGCCGGACCCTCATTCTCACTGGTCAGTATGGGTTGAGTCGCAATGATGTCCAGTCCCTGGTCGACTTCGAGGATTCCTGATATGATCCGATGTTGGTCCAGACTGCTGAGGAGAGTACTGTCTTTAGAAAAGCGATTTAACAGATCAGCAGGAAAGGGGATTTCTTCTTCTTTTTCAATATCATATGCTTTGCTGTAAACGATGTTTCCGGAGTGGTCTATAAATAACATGGCGTTTAATCGTAAGGTAATGAATGTCTCATCGACAAGGTTCGATTGTATGTACTCCTGGTTGTAATCCTGAATGAATTCGTAAGTATCGTCCCAGGCCGCCCAGTCCGCCGTATCGGCTTCCAGGTCATTGATAAGGTAGGTTAAAACGCCGACCGCCTGTTCGACCTGCACGCTGGTATTCTGTTCCTCGATTTCTTTGAGTCCTCTTATGAATATCAGGCGTGAGAAGGCATAGATCAGCCCCATTGCGCAGATAAAAACTGCGCTTATAATGAGCAATACTTTTGTTTTTAGGCTCATTCTTTTCCCTTATGAAGGATTGTATCATTGATGTTATGTTACTTTCCAGTATCATAAGGGTCGTTTTTAATTGATTTTGCGTATAATCCGTATACTTCTGATAAAAGTTGACTTAAGTTAGCAGTAGATTGCCACCTGGAGTCCCTTGGTTAATTCACCGAAATTTGATGCTGTATAATCAACCGGCGAGTCTAAAATGATATATTTTAAGGTGACAAGGATGTATCACTCGGCTATAATCCAAGATAACAGGCGGTCCTGTTCCCAGGGAACATAATGAGTATAATAGCGGAATAGGGAATCAGTAAAATGAAATATTGCGTAATTATAATGGATGGCGCGGCAGGACTGCCATTACCCGAACATGGCGGTCGAACATGCCTTGAGTTAGCGAATACACCGAACCTTGATATTCTGGCATCGACCGGCCTGCTGGGGATGACACATACCATTCCCTCCGGAATGGAACCTTCCAGTTCGAATGGCTGCATGTCGGTGCTGGGATACGATCCTGCAGCCTATTCTGTAGGCAGGGCTGCCATTGAAGCGACAAGTCTTGGCATCCCGGTCGATGAGGGAGACGTTCTTTTCAGGTGCAACCTTATTTCTGTGAAGGACGGGAAGATGCATGATTACAGTGCGGGACATATCGGAAATGAAGAAGCATGGCGAATAATAAATGATCTGAATTATCAACTGGGAAGTGATTCCGTTACTTTCTATCCCGGCCTTAATTATCGGCATATTCTTAAGCTTAGAGGTTATGAAGAGACCCTGAAAGCTGAATGCACCCCGCCGCACGATATTCCGGGAAAGATTGTGGATGAGTACCGACCGAAAGGGCCGGGGAGTGATTTCCTGAACAATCTCATGAAACAATCGGAGGATATTCTCCGGAATCATCCTGTGAACATCGAAAGAAAAGCCCGAGGTGAATCTGCCGCCGATACCATCTGGCTTTTCTGGGGAAGTGACAAAGCCCCAAAGATGCCTTCTTTCGGGGAGAGTTACGGACTCAGGGCATCCGTAACATCAGCGGTCGATGTAATATGCGGACTGGCTATGATGCTTGATATCGATATACTTGAGATCCCCGGCGTTACCGACGGACTGGATAATGATTTCGCCGGCCAGATCAACGGCGCTCTGGAATCACTGGAGAAATATGACCTTACCGTGGTACACATTGAGGCTCCGGACGAGGAGGGACACCATGGTTCGGTCGATAATAAGAAAGAAGCTATTCAGAGAATCGATACCGAGGTTATAAGCAGGCTGATTTCATGGAAACATGACAGTCTCCGCCTGCTTATCATGCCGGACCATCCCACTCCGATAGAAATCCGGACTCACAGCAGCGATCCCGTTCCTTTTCTGATGTGGGGGGAAGGATTTTCACCCAACGGTGGATCGCGATTCACAGAAACAGGGGCAATAAAGACAGGCTTGTCTATCGATCCTGCGTATACTATTATGAAGAAGTTGGTGGGGAAAGGGACATAGCGGATGGCTTTGATAGTTAGAAAATACGGCGGTTCGTCGGTGGCGGACGCAGAAAAGATAAAGAATGTTGCCAGGCAGATTGCAGCAGCCAAAGATGAAGGCGACCAGGTAGTGGTAGTCGTTTCGGCAATGGGGGATTCCACCGATGAATTACTGGCACTTGCCCAGCAGGTTGCTGCTCATCCGGACAGCCGCGAGCTGGATGCCCTGGTATCTACCGGTGAAATAGTATCGGCAACATTGATGACGATGGCCCTTCACGACATGGGATACAAAGCTATCAGCCTTACCGGGGCCCAGGCAGGAATATACACAACATCTACCTACCGGCAGGCCCGGATAATCCAGGTTGATACCGAAAGAGTAAAAAGAGAACTGGAGAAACAGAATATCGTCATTGTTGCCGGGTTCCAGGGGGTAACTGAAGACATGGATGTCACCACCCTGGGCAGGGGAGCATCCGATACCAGCGCGGTAGCCCTTGCTGCCAGTCTTGGAGCCAAAGTCTGCGAGCGGTATACGGATGTAAAGGGAATATACACGGCCGACCCGAGAGTTGTTCCGGAAGCAAGACCGCTGCCTGAAATCAGTTATGAAGAAATGCTGGAACTCGCCCAGTACGGATCGATGCATTCCAGAGCAATAGAACTTGCGGAGTTATATAATATACCAATACTGGTTACCTCCAGTTTTACCGACAGTCCGGGAACACTTATTCACGGAGGGGCGTCTATGGAAGTCAGAAATAAAGTCAGCAGCGTTGCATACGACCTTAATGTTGCCAAGATAACGATAGTGGGAGTCCCCGACCGACCGGGTATTGCTGCGGTCATCTTCGAACCGCTGGCGGCAGCAAATATCAGTGTCGATACGATAGTCCAGAACGCGAGCATCCAGAACATCACTGACCTTACATTCACGGTAGCGAAGGGAAATCTGGAGAAAGCACTTGAAGTCGTCAAACCGGTCTGTAAATCTATCGGCGCCAGAGATTGCGTCAGTGATGACAAGCTGGGAAAGATAAGTATTATCGGTACCGGGATGCAGAATGCTCCCGGTTATGCCTCCCGCATGTTCAAGACTCTGAGTGATGAGGGAATAAATATTCAATTGATAGCCACGTCGGAGATAAGAATCACCTGTATCGTGGAAGAATCGAAGGTGAAAGACGCGGTACGCGCTCTGCATAAGGCATTTGAGCTTGAGAAAGATAATTAAGGACAGCGAGCAAAGCATAAAAAACACCCGATTCTGCAGCAAATAACCAGAGAGGGATTTTTCCCTCTCTTTTCTTAATATAATTTAAGAAAAAAAACTGTTAAAAAAAGTTGCTTTTTAAGGCTATTTTTGATAGATTACAAATCTGTTTTTGAGATATAATTAGTGTATATATTCAAGGAAGGAAAATGACATACCAGGACAGTGAACAAACAAAGCAGATAAGGCAGTCCAGCAAATATGCCGTTGCCCTCGCCATGGAAGGCCGATGGAAAGAAGCGATAGAGGTTAATAAAAACCTGATAGAAACTTATCCCAATGATGTGGATTCATACAACCGTCTGGGAAGGGCACACATGGAACTGGGCGAATACAAACTGGCACGTGAAGCCTATGAAAAAGCGCTGGAAATTGACTCGTACAACACTATAGCTAAGAGGAACCTTCAGCGTCTTTCATTATTGGGCGAGTCGGGCACTACCGGCGAAGTAAATTACCAGAGAGTAGACCCTCAGAGTTTTATCGAGGAAGTGGGTAAAGCCGGAGTAGTAAGTCTCGTCCGGCTTGCGCAGCCGCAGGTGCTTGCTAAAACGGTCGATGGCAGCCGGGCTAACCTGGGTGTGAACGGCCCGGCGCTTGTAGTAGAGAATATATACGGTGAATACCTGGGACAGGTAGAACCGAAACATGGACAAAGACTGATTAAACTCATGGAAGGCGGCAACCGTTATTCCGCCGCTGTAATCAGTTCAACGGAAGAAGCGGTCAGCGTGATTATCAAAGAGGTTTACCAGGACCCTTCCCAGGCAGGTAAGTTTTCGTTCCCACCGAAGGGAAGCGAGGCAGCAAGACCGAGTGCCGATGACAGAATCGATGACAGGCTGATAAGACGGCAGCTCGAAGAGGAAGAATCTGCTTCGGAAGAATCGGGATACGCCATAGTCGGGGGAGATATCGATCTGTCCGAGGGCGATGATGACGGAGATAGTGACGGCGATTAACAGGAGGACTGGACGAGAATGGTTATAGGCAATACGAGACCGGTAAATATAGCGGACGAGATGCGTAATTCTTACCTGGATTACGCAATGAGCGTTATCGTGTCCCGCGCTTTACCTGATGTACGGGATGGTTTAAAACCCGTGCAGCGGCGTATCCTCTATGCCATGAACGATATGGGAGTGAGGTATAACACCTCCTATAAGAAGAGCGCCACTGTTGTCGGTGAAGTAATGGGTAAGTATCATCCCCATGGTGACTCTTCCATATATGATGCCATGGTCCGTCTTGCCCAAGACTTCTCGATGCGCTACCGGCTTGTCGACGGACAGGGTAATTTCGGCAGTATGGACAATGATCCTCCGGCGGCGATGCGTTATACGGAAGCACGCCTGACTGAACTCGCCGGAGAGATGCTTGCCGATATTGATAAAGATACGGTGAATTTTGTCGGGAATTTCGATGACAGTTTGCAGGAGCCTTCTGTCCTGCCCTCGAAAATTCCCAACCTGCTTCTCAACGGCGGCTCCGGCATCGCCGTAGGTATGGCAACCAATATTCCACCCCATAACCTGAGAGAAGTCTGTGATGCCGTCGTGCATCTTATAGATAATCCTAATGCTTCGGTCGATGACCTGATGGAATATATAAAGGGGCCGGATTTTCCAACAGCCGGCATAATCCAGGGAATAGAGGGTATTCGCAGCGCCTACGCAACCGGTCATGGAAAGATTGTTATCCAGGCGAAGGCGTATATTTCGGAAGCGACTGAAGTAACCAGGCGGCAGATAATAGCCCTGGAACTTCCTTACCAGACAAACAAGGCCGCTCTCGTTGAGAAGATAGCCGAACTCGTATCCAGCAAGAAGATTTCCGATATCAGCGAACTTCGCGATGAATCCGACCGTAACGGCGTACGCGTTGTAATCGAACTGAAGAGAGACGCCCAGCCCCAGAAAGTACTCAACAGCCTGTACAAACATACAGCGATGCAGTCGTCTTTCTTCGTTAATATGGTAGCGCTTGTCGACGGTCAGCCCCAGGTCCTCAGTCTGAAGAAAGCCCTGCAGAGTTTCATCGAGTTCCGGCGTACCGTCATCACCCGGCGTTCGCGGTATGATCTCAAAGGAGCGAAAGCAAGGGCGCACATACTCGAAGGACTGAAAATCGCCCTTGACCAGATAGACAAAGTGATTGCGACGATCAGGAAATCAGAAACCGCTGAGAAAGCCCGGCAGGCTCTCATGGATGAATTCGGCATGACGCAACTGCAGGCACAGGCGATACTCGATATGCAGCTCAGACGCCTGGCTAATCTTGAAAGAAAGAAAATTACCGATGAATATGCGGAAGTGCTGAAGAACATATCCTACCTGGAAGACCTGCTGGCCAATCCGAAGCGTATTCTTCAGGTAATCAAGGAAGAAACAGCTTCGATAAAAGAAAAGTACGGTGACGACCGCCGGACCGAGATAAGCGCTGAAGGTCTTGTCGAATTTAACGAAGAAGACCTTATACCTCACCAGAGAGTAGTGGTAACGCTTAGCAATCGCGGTTTCATCAAACGGGTCCCGTCCAACCTGTATACGCTGCAGCACCGCGGCGGCAAGGGTATTACTGCCCATCCCGCCAGGGAAAATGATGCCGTACGACTGCTGACGGTCGCTGATACCCACGATAATCTGCTTATCTTCACAAACCGCGGAAAGGTATACCGCCTGAAGTGCTATGAAATACCATCGGGCAGTTCCAGGACCGCGAAAGGTCTTGCAATCATCAATCTTATACCGATAGCGGAAGGAGAGAGGGTAACGGATATCGTTGCCGTAACAGACCTTGTGCCGGATACGTTCCTGCTGATGGCGACGCTCAAGGGAGAGGTAAAAAAGACTTCTTCCGACCAGTTTGCCGTCGTCCGGAGTAACGGACTTATCGCGATGGACGTAGAGAAAGACGATGAACTGCTGGAGGCCCGTCTCTGCAATGACAAAGACGACGTAATGATAGTAACCCGGAAAGGTCAGTCTATCCGCTTCACGGTAAACAGCCTGCGTACCAGTCTCAGGACAAGCGGCGGCGTGAAGGGTATCCGGCTGGGTTCCGGCGATGAAGTGATCGGCATGGAGATCGCCGATCCCGAAGGATTCATGCTGGTTGTCTCCGAGAACGGGTTCGGCAAGTTGACGCCGGTTAGCGAATATCCTCTTCAGAAACGCGCCGGAAGCGGTGTCAGGACCTTCAAGACCACCGACAAGACCGGGCTGGTTGCCGCGGCGAAGCTGGCTACTCTCGCCCAGCAGGTGATGATAATATCAGCCGAAGGTATCGTGATCCGCACTCCCGTCAAGGAAAAAGACCCGAGAAAAGGTATTACGACCCAGGGCAGGAGTACCCAGGGTGTGACGCTGATGAAACTGGATTCAGGAGACACGGTAAGCGCTGTCACCTGCTTCGACGCGAGTTAGGTTAAAAATTACTTGATGTACATGAATGACTAGTAATAGTGGATACCGGCTTTCACCGGTATGGTTAATGAAGAGCTGAATTATTCAGGTTTTCCCAATTTCTCAATACACACCGGCTCGGATTTCTCCAGGCCGCAGGCGTTGCAGTTTTCAGTGCGGCAGTCACGCGTGGTGATCTCGTCGAGTGAACGCTGATGTTCTCTCTCCAGGAATTCCCGGCTTATCCCTGTATCGATGTGCGACCAGGGTAGTACTTCATCCAAATCTCGTCTACGCCGGGCGTAGAAATCCGGATCGATACCGGACGCTTCGAAAGCCCGTTGCCATTTTTCGAAGCTGAAATGTTCATTCCAGGAATCGAAGCGGCATCCGAGTTTCCAGGCACGGTAAATGACCTGCCCTGTTCGCCTGTCACCCCGCGAGAGAACTGCTTCGAGGAGACTGGATTCATTATCACCCCAGGAGAGTTTGACGCCTTTGCGCCGCATCCCGTTCCTGAGTATTCCCTGCTTTCGTTCGAGTCCTTCCTCACTTTCCTGCGCCGCCCACTGGAAGGGTGTGTGTGGCTTGGGGACGAAGGTTGATACGTTTACTCTTATCTGTGGGGGTCTGCCCTTGGCCTGCCTGCCGACTCTGTAAACTTTTTCTACAAGCTCATTTATAGCTTCGACATCATCCTGGGTTTCCCCGGGCAGTCCCAGCATGAAGTAGAGCTTAATTCCGTTCCAGCCACGACTGAAAGCGTCTCTTGCTGTGCTGAGTAGTTGCTCCTCGGTGACGTTCTTGTTTATCACTTTCCGTAATCTTTCGCTTCCTGCCTCAGGAGCGAAGGTCAGACCGGTCCTTTTCTGCGAAGAAAGTAAGCCCATTAATTCCACCGAGAAACTGTCGATAAACAGGCTGGGGAGTGATATTGCCAGGTGTTCATGTTTAGTCAGCAGTTCAGCGACCACGTTCTCGATACCCGAATAATCGCTGGTACTGAGTGAGACCAGCGATATTTCGTTGTAGCCGCAGTTCATGATTATATCTTCTGCCGCCTGCAGCACTTCTTCGGGAGGTCGTTCACGTACCGGACGGTAGATAATTCCTGCCTGGCAGAACCGGCAGCCGTGACTGCAGCCGCGCTGGACCTCTATAGCACCGCGATCGTGAATTACTTCTATAAACGGTACTACCGGACTCGTAACCGGGGGCGGGAGTTTGTCGACTATCCGGCGCCGGATGACAGGAGAGGCTTCGGGCAGGATGGGCGTAATACTTTCTATGAGTCCATCCGGCTTGTATTCAACCTTATAAAAACGGGGAACGTATACGCCGGGTATGCCGGCCGCTTTCGGGAGGAACTCCTTTTTTGATATCCTGTGCCCCTTTTCTTTCAGACTGCGGAAGCACTCGATCAGTTCCGGTACCGCTTCTTCACCATCGCCGATCACGAAAAGGTCGATAAACTCGGACATCGGCTCCGGGTTGAGTGCACAGCTCCCGCCGGCAATTACCAGGGGAAGGGTATCGTCTCTTTGAGCGGCGAGCACCGGCATTCCGGCCAGGTCAAGCATATTCAGTACATTGGTGTAGGTGAGTTCGTACCCGAGGGAAAAACCGATGATATCGAATTCGTTTAACGGGTGTCTTGTTTCGAGACTGAAAAGTGGGATTTTTTCTTCCCGCATAATCTCTTCCATATCGGTCCAGGGGGTGAAAGCCCTTTCAGCCAGGACATCGGACCGGCGGTTCAGAAGGTCGTATAGAATGGGAATCGCCATATTGGACATGCCGATCTCGTAACTATCCGGATAAATAAGAACGGTCTTAATGGGGGTACTGTCCCAGTCCTTGATTATGGCATTCCATTCGCCGCCGGTATACCGGGCGGGTTTCCTGACGCGGTGGAGTATGGTGTCGAGTTTGTCTATCAATAAATCTTCTTCTCCTGTGGAATATTATACTTGAAGGCGGGGAAAACAGGCCAGGATTTGAACAACCAAGATAAGTATTGACAAATATTAACGTTAACCTTAATATAGACGTTAAGGAGATGATAATGAATCGTATAAAATCGATAGGAATGGCCGAAGCCAGACCAAGATTAACGCAACTCGTCGATGAAGTCTCGAACGGGGGTGGTCCTTACCTGATAGTATCGGGAAGTAAAGTAAAAGCAGTTCTCGTAGGACTGAATCAATATAACGATATGATAGAGCGACTTGAAGACCTGTCCGATGCAGCTGAATTACTACAAGCTGAAATTGATAAAGAAGGAACCTTTTCATTTGAGGAACACCTGGCAAAGTCCAGAGAGTTAAAAAACAGTGTATCGACTGGAAGTTAGCCATATCGCACATCGTCAGATTCGAAAACTACCGGTACAAACCCAGGACAGGATAAACAACGCAATTGCCAGACTGGCTGAGAATCCGCGTCCGGCTGGTGTAAAGAAACTAACTGTCAGAGAAGGTTATAGAGTAAGAGTGGGTGATTACAGATTCCTTTACCGGATCGATGATAGTGAAAGAGTAATAGTCATTTATCGGGTGATGGGAAGAGGGGATGGTTATAAATTATAACCATCCAGCTCGGATAGACTGAACTCCATTCCGTCACTGGCGGCGATAACTCTGGTTCCGGTTCTCCTGGTCATCTTTCGGGCTGTCTCCTGTGGATCGAGTTCCCACATCTGTTGACCGAAATGTGTGATGATAGCGATCTTCGGTTTTATTTCCTCTATAATCTCTTCCGCGTCAGGTATGGCAAGATGGGCGGTGGGCAAGAGAGGATTTCCGGTGTCCGGACGTGGTTCCACAAAAGCAACGTTGAGTATTAAAAGCTCGCCTTTATAATAACCGGGGAGTTCATCGAAAAAGCGTGTATCGGCGATGTAGGAGAAGGTGTGGTTGCCGGTCCTGAATATGATTCCGTACGTTTCCGGGCCGTGAATATGTCGAATCGGCGTCGAGAAAGAAACGTCGTCGATAGCGTATGTACCCCCTTCTTTGAGCACAACGACTTTATCAAGGTAATTTTTCAGGAAAGTGTATATCACCGGCTCTTCCCCGAGAGCATCTGAGGGTGCAAACAGCATCCCGTGCTGGTTACGACCGCCTCTTGTCATAGCTTCTACCATGATGTTGGTATCAGCCGAGTGGTCGAGGTGGCGATGAGACAGGATGATGGCGCTTAGTTTCTGAGCGTCCAGTTTCCGGTCGGTCGCACGGACGATACATCCAGGCCCGGGATCGACCAGCAGTTGGGTGCCGCCAAGGTTCATCCAGATTCCTCCGGATGCAAGGCGCTGACTGGTTATCATAAATCTCCCGGCACCTGTGCCGAGGAACGTTATCGTATCATTCGGAGGATTCATATTGTTCATTGTGTTGTTATTACCTCTACATAGTTTAATCCAATGGTTACCCAATTACCAACCAGACCGGAGAATAAAACGGCGATATGTGATAAAAGTTATTGTCACTGGAAAAGCCAGGGGTGTATCATATTCAAACCTGTATACCGTGAGGATGAAATGTGCAGTCGGATTGATGTTGTTGCTGAAAACGACCTCCGCGTCCGATTAAGAGTTACGGGACCGAAGTAAAAGACGGGAGGGTTTTGTGGAGATCCCGTAATCCTGGAGACTGAAAACTATGCGCCGTATATACATTACTTTCTTAGTGGCATGTGTTCTTGTTGGTTTTTTGTTTGCCAGCTGTTCCGATGATGACTTTGCCAGCAAGCATATTGTAAGGGATTCTTCCGTAATAAATATAACTACAAAGTAGCAATCAGGACGGTACCGAGGTGAGCTTTTTTCAAAATGAATTAGACCCAGGGCTGATTTTCATATTCGGCGCACGCTGTGATAGCTATCGGTTTTATGGAAGTATCTTTTTAACATTTCGGGAGGAGTGGCTAGATGATATTTCATCGTATCAAGTCGGAAGGCATAGCACATAATTCTTATCTTATCGGTTCGAGAAGAGAGGTTGCGGTGATCGATCCGCGCCGGGACTGCGAGGTATATCTTGACCTCGCAAAACGACATGGACTGAACATTCAGTGGATTTTCGAGACGCATCGAAACGAGGACTATGTCATCGGCTCTATAGAGCTCAGGCAGCATACAGGCGCTGAAATATATCACGGTCCGGGACTTCAGTGGAAGTACGGCACCACACTGGAAGACGGACAGGAATTCGGAATAGGTAGTTTACGCCTTAAGGCCCTTCATACCCCGGGTCATACCAGTGAAAGTATGTCATACGTCGTTACCGACGATGCTGCCTTCCAGGTCCCTCTCATGGTTTTTACCGGGGATGCATTGTTCGTCAATGATGTTGGCCGCAGTGACCTGTATGGCAGCGAAGAAGCCCCGAGACTGGCAGGGTGCCTGCATGACAGTATATTCGACGAGCTTCTCCCCCTGGGCGACGGCGTTATCATCTGCCCGGCTCATGGAGCCGGCAGTGTCTGCGGGAAGAGTATCGCAAACAGGGATGAAAGCACCATAGGTATAGAGAAGACCCGAAATTCCTGGTTGAAGATAAAGAACAGAGAACAGTTCATAAAGATAAAAACAGCCGAGAGACTGGAACGACCGCACTATTTCCACCAGATGGAAAAATATAACCTTGAAGGTCCTCCGTTGCTGGGAGACCTTCCTTCGCCGGAACCTCTTTCTCCCGCACAATTTATGGAGAGAATGGAAAGCGGTGCCGTGGTGGTAGATACCAGTTTCCCGTCCGCATTCGGAGGAGCCCATATAAAAGGAGTTTACAGTATCTGGCTTGATGGTCTTCCGGTTTTCGGTGGGTGGGTACTGCCCTATGATAAACCGATACTTCTGGTACCGGAGGGTAATGGAGATGTCGATACAGCAGTCAGGTACCTGGTAAGAACGGGGTACGATCGTATCGAAGGATACCTGCGCGGTGGCACCGAAGAGTGGTACAACAGCGGTTATCCTCTCGAACAATTACCGTTATTGTCCGTGAATCAACTGCATCAAAGACTATCGAATGGTGATGATATTATCGTTCTGGATGTGAGAGAAGAAGACGAATGGGATGACGGTCACCTTGAAGGGGCATTACATATTTATGTAGGGCACCTGGAGGAAAAGTTTAAAGAAGTCCCTCGTGAAAAAGAAGTAGCCGTGATGTGTACCGTTGGTCATCGGTCCGGGCTGGCATCGAGTATCCTGCTCAGGGAAGGTTTTAAAGGAGTCCATAATGTTCTCGGTGGAGTCGAAGCCTGGACCAATGCAGGATATCCGTTAAAAAAATAAATACAGGGAGGATGGAGAGGAAAATGCAAGAGAGAAAAGGAGTGGTAACAATGGGGTCTAAACCGGTAACCCTGGTAGGACCCGAAATAAAGGTGGGTGACAAGGCACCCGATTTCACCCTTCAGACTATCGAAATGGAAGACCTGAGCCTTTCGGAGAGTAAAGGTAAAGTCAGAGTGCTAAGTGTAGTAACCTCGCTGGATACAAAAGTCTGTGATATACAAACACAGTGGTTCGAGCAGGAAGCCGGCAAACACAAGGACGTCGTTATATACACGATAAGCATGGACCTGCCTTTCGCTCAGGCAAGGTACTGCGGGGCGAACAATATCACCAATCTGAAGACACTCTCGGACCACCGGGATGCTTCCTTCGGAACATCATATGGCGTACTCATTAAAGAGCAGCGTCTTCTCAGCCGGGCGGTATTCATCGTCGATAAGGATGATACCGTGCGTTACGTGGAATATGTAAAAGAAGTAGGGACTCCACCGGACTATGATAAAGCGCTGGAAGCTCTTGAAAAAATTGCCGGATAATCCGTGACGAATTCCGGGGAAAGGAGGAATAAAGGTGGCATCACATATCAATATCATGATAGGGGGTGAAGCCGGACAGGGTGTACAGTCGGCCGGTTTCATCCTGGCTAAGACTTTTTCACGTGCCGGTTATTTTGTATTTGCCGACCAGGACTATGAGTCCAGGGTCAGGGGAGGACATAATTTTTACCGGATCAGGGCGGCGGATTCCGAAGTTGCAGCTGTCAGCGAACCGATAGATATTCTGGTGGCGCTGAATGAAGAAAGCATCGATCTTCATCTTGATGAACTAACCCCTGACGGGACGGCGATAGTTAACTCTGATGAAGTAAATAGAGATGGCGCCAATATGTTCGCCGTTCCGTTTAACCAGTTAACGGACGATAAGATAATGGTCAATACGGTCGCCCTGGCAGTTGCCCTGGGGATTCTTGGGTTCGATATCTCAATCCTCGAGAAAATACTTGAGGAACAGTACGGAACAGGTGAAGCGGGAAGCGATAATGTCAAGGCAGCACGGTCGGGCCACGACTACGCAAGGAAAAACTATCAGGGCAGTTTCAGCTCAAGACTTCCTCAATCCTCCAATATCAGCAAGATGCTTCTCAGTGGTAATGAAGCTATCGCACTCGGTGCAATGGCCGCCGGATGCAGGTACGTTTCTTCATATCCCATGACACCTTCCACGTCTATCATGGAATATATCGCGGCACGGGCCGATGAGTACGGGATCGTGGTAATGCAGGCAGAAGACGAAGTGGCGGCGATTAATAATATAGTCGGCGCCGGTTACGCCGGTGTCAGGTCGATGACAACGACGTCGGGCAGCGGTTTCTGCCTGATGGTGGAAGGCCTCGGACTGGCCGGAATAACCGAAACCCCGGTGGTGATAGTCGATGCCCAGCGTCCCGGACCGGCGGTAGGGCTGCCCACCAGGACCGAGCAGGGTGACCTGCAGTTTGCACTTACTGCCCATCACGGTGAGTTTCCCCGGTTCGTGCTTGCGCCTGCAAATATCGTCGACTGTTTCTGGCTGACCGTCGAAGCGTTTAATCTTGCCGATATCTACCAGACTCCTGTGATTTTCCTGACAGACCAGTACCTTGCCAGTTCCTTCGCGACCGTTGACAAATTCGACCTTTCGAAGATTCTTATCGACCGTGGAGAAATATATTCGGGAAATCCCGCAGAGTACAGGCGACACGCGATAACGGAATCGGGCATATCACCCCGGGCATTTCCCGGCGTGAGCCAGGCACTGGTAGTGACAGATTCCGATGAACATGATGAATACGGGCACCTTACAGAAGACGCGGAGATAAGGAACGAGATAGTATTGAAGCGTTTAAGAAAACTGAATGGCCTTGACAGAAATATTTTGGAGCCATGGAGATACGGCAATGAAAATCCTGAGACACTGCTTATCGGGTGGGGTAGTTCCTACGGTGCTGTCCGTGAAGCGGTGGATATCCTGAATAAAAAAGGGATGAATGCCGGAATGATAAACCTGAACCATCTTTCGCCTTTTCCGGTGGAAGCCGTTGCAGATGTAATCAACAATGCTTCAAAGAGCATTGTTATCGAAGGAAATGCTACGGGGCAGCTGGCAAAGCTGATACGTACCGAAACGGGGAAAAAAGTCGATGGAAAGATACTAAAGTTCGACGGACGTCCCATCTCACCTGGATACATAGTCGAAAAACTGGAAAAGGAGGGTCTATAACATGGTAGCAGTAAAAGATTACCAGGGACTCGAGAGCGCCTGGTGTCCGGGCTGCGGTAACTTCGGTATTTTGAGTGCGGTCAAGAACGCCCTGGTTGAGCTGGGACTCGAACCTCACCAGGTGCTAATGGTCTCGGGGATAGGCCAGTCCGGCAAACTGCCGCACTATATGAAGTGCAATACATTCAACTCGCTTCACGGCAGGCCCGTCCCACCGGCAGTCGCTGCAAAGTTAGCCAATCCGAAGCTGACAGTTATTGGAGTAAGCGGTGATGGTGACGGTTATGGAGAAGGAGGGAATCACTTTATCCATGCAATGCGGCGGAACCATGATATTACCTACCTTGTTCACAACAACCAGGTGTACGGGCTGACCAAGGGGCAGGCGTCGCCGACAAGTGATGAAGGGTTCGTTACGAAAACGACACCACACGGAGCTCCGAGCCCGGTAAGTCCACTCGCCCTGGCAATTGTGTCCGGAGCAGCTTTCGTTGCCCGTGGATATGCAGGAGATGTAAAGCACCTGAGCGGGCTGATAAAGGAAGGAATTACCCATAAAGGTTTTTCTCTCATTGATATTCTCCAGCCCTGTGTATCGTTCAATCACAAAAACACCTATGAATGGTACCGTGAAAGAGTGTATAAACTTAATGACGAAAAAGACTATGACCCTTCAGACAAAATAGCGGCGCTGGAAAAGGCGATGGAGTGGGGAGACAGGATACCGACAGGGATCCTTTACCGACAGGAACGGCCGACCTTCGAGGAGCAGTTTCCGGTCCTTGCCGGGGGAACACTGGTGGAACAGGAGATTGACCCGGGCAGTGTGGAAAGATTGCTGGATGAGCTTTTATAGGTCCATTGTTAAAATCTATAATTAAACAAACAGGGGGCATTGCCCCCTGTTTGTTTTCCCTATACAATAGCGAAAGAAGCAGGGCAAGGAGGGAACAGTATGGAACATATCTGGGCACCGTGGAGGATGACGTACATCGAGGGTGAAAAATCCGGTGGCTGTATCCTGTGTGAAAACCCGTCGAAGAACGATGATGAGAAATACTTTATCCTGTACCGCGGTGAAAAAAACTACGTGATGCTGAACCTCTATCCATACAATCCTTATCACCTGATGGTGGCGCCGTACCGGCATACGTCCACTCTTGATGATCTATCCGGCGAAGAACGCAACGAACATTTTGAAATCGTCAGCCGGTGCCTGGGAATTTTGAGAAAGGAACTCAACCCGGCCGGTTTCAACATCGGTATCAATATAGGGGCTGTGGCAGGTGCAGGAATAGAAGACCATATCCATACTCACATTGTCCCGCGATGGCAGGGTGATACAAATTTCGTTACCGTCGTATCGGATATCAGGGTAGTTCCCGAAGCCCTGGCTGATTCCTACAGAAAACTCAAGGATAAATTTTAAAGCATCACCATTATTATCAGCAAGAGTACCTACCAGTCAGGGTGACTGATCAGCCTTCCGGCCAGTTCCCTTTTCTTATCATCAGAGAGGAAAGACGTCCGGACTGCGTTGAACAGCATGGTCCGTATCTCTTCCCTGATGAAACCAAGCTCATTTGCCAGACTTTCATATTCTTCAGCCAGCGAGTTGCCGAACATTTTGGGATCATCGGTGTTGATGCTGACAGGGATATTCCTGTCGTAATAGTACCGCACCGGGTGTTTTTTGATCGATTCAACCACGCATGTTTTCACATTGGAAATCGGGCATATCTCCAGTGGGATGCTGTGTTCGGCAAGATAATCGACCAGTCTTTCGTCCTCGATGGCGCGGGTTGCGTGGCCGATGCGTTCTACTTTCAGGTGGTTGATGGCAGCCCGGATGCTTTCGGGTCCTGCCGCTTCACCGGCATGCGCCGTGGTGTGAAGACCGGCTCGACGGGCTTTTTCGTAAACGTCGGCAAAAAGTTCCGGGGGATATGACTGTTCAATACCTCCCAGGCCGATACCTGTCACTCCGAATTCCGCTGACTCAATGATTTCAGGCAGTTTCTCTGCTGCGTTCTCAGGTCCGTTGTCTCGCACCAGGTCGATAATCAGATTGATATCGATTTCAGGGACTTTCGACAGTCCGGCGCGGACCGCTTCTACCAGCCCGGGCATAGTCAGGTCTTTATTAAGAAACCGGTCCATTGAGAAGGAAACCTCAGCGTAGAGAATATTCTGTTTCGCAAGATCACGGGCGACCGCTTCGGAAAGGAAGGTGAAATCCTCATATTCCCTGAGAAACCGGTTTTTCCATACCCAGGTATCCATGAAATGCATAAAGTCCCGGTACTGGAATTTCTCCTCGAGGGCATTCATATCCGGTACCGACGGATCTCCACCGTATTTCTTAATCAGTTCCCAGAGTATCTCGTGGGGGATAGCACCTGTCAGGTGAAGATGAAGTTCAACCTTCGGGGCCCTTTCATACCACGATTTCTTTTTTTCGATGGTCATAGAGGTATTATAGTGCATGAAGGGGGGCAAAATGTAACCGAGTTTTTAGATAACGTTGCTACATGGTTATGTGGTGAGACGGTATTACCGTAAAAACTTTCAAAATCCCCCTTTGTCAAAGGGGGATTCTACGTAATGCGGAAAGGTTTAGTTTAGTTAGGTCAGAAAGAATATGCCTGGAACAATGAAAATTGGAGTACCAGTGGCGGAATACGTCCACTATGTAATCGCAAAATTTCTCTCGCACCTGCCTTGTATTATATAATGGATTTTACCTTTATAAACAGGAGAGGAGAGCTGTAGATGGAAGAGAAGATCACGTATTTCGAGACATCAGGCGCAGAACACACCGAGGAGACCCTGAAACTGGCGGCGGAGCGGGCCGAAGCACGGGGTATTAAAACGATAGTCATGGCTTCGACACGCGGCGAGACAGCCCGGATGGCGATGCAAAAGTATGAAGGCAAAGATATTAAGCTGGTGGTGGTACCGCACCAGTACGGATTTATCGCCGAACAGAGATTCCCGCCGGAACTGACGGCAGAGCTGGAGAAGAAGGGACACAGAGTGCACTTCGGGACGATGCTGTTCCACACCGATAATTTTTACGGAGAGAAAGCTCCGACAATCATCGCCAATACATTACGGGCATTCTGCCAGGGGATGAAGGTCTGCGTTGAGATAATCCTGATGGCAGCGGATGCCGGATGCGTGGCTATAGGAGAACAGGTCATTGCCGTGACCGGAACGGGCAGGGGTGCTGATACCGCGGTGGTGGCGACCGCTTCGACCTCGACGAAGTTCAGCGACTTTCATATAACCGAGATAATTTGCAAGCCTCTTCAGACCAGGAACATGCCGCCACCTTCTCCGGGCGCCGGCAATCCCCCGCCGCCACGAAGGCAATAGAAAGAGGACCATGAACAAGAGAGTCCTGATAATCGTTGCAGGACCTCCCTGTACGGGGAAGACAACCCTGGCTAAAAAAATAGCCGCGAAATTTAACCTTCTTTTACTGTACAAGGACGGTATCAAGGAGCCATTGATGGACTCTCTTGGAGCTGAGAACAGGGAAGAATCGCGAAAGATCGGAATTGCCACATATAAAGTACTTTACGTCCTGTTCGAATCCGCTATGCGCACCGGCAATTCTCTGGTTATAGAGAGTAATTTCTACGCTGAATACGATTCTGACAAATTGAGTTCGCTGATAAGGAAATACGGGTACGCTGCTGTCCAGATACAGTGCCGTTCGGAAGGCAAGGTACTCTTCGAGCGATACATGAAACGGGCGAATTCCGGTGACAGGCATCCCGGTCATTTCGACATGCAGTACCAGAATATAGAATCAGCATTGACGAAAGGTTACACCGAACCGCTGAAGGTTGACGGGCAGTTGATCGACCTGGACACGACAGATTTCGAGAAGATCGATTATGATAAGTTGTACGAGGCGATAGAAAACGTGAGGTGAAGTAATGAGACAGGTAATGTTAACTCCGTCGGCAGGGAAACGGCTAATAGGAAAGGGGATGGCAGCCCATCCGGCGGTCAAAGATACGCTTGAAAACGGTACCCTGGTCATCATCGCCGGTACCACGAACGCCTATGTCGCCGAAGAAATACTGACCGTTACCGGTGAGATAGATAAATTTTCACGGCAAGGCTTTTTCAGGGGTATTACTTTGCCGCCGACATACAGCACTACAGAGCAGGGTCGGCTTACCGACGAAAGCGGTTTTCCCGGCGATATTGTGATAAACAAGCATGCCTGGGATAAAGGAAAGACGATTTACGACGTGGCTGATGGATTAAAGGAAGGCGATCTTATCCTGAAAGGGGCGAACGCCCTGGACGTGACGAACCGGCGGGCGGCGATACTTATCGGGAATCCGCAGGGCGGGACAATCTCCCTGGTACTGAACGCCGTGATAGGGAGGAGGGCCGGACTGATTCTGCCGGTCGGTCTTGAAAAGAGAGTACCCGGTTCTCTGGATGAGATGGCGAACCGGATAAACGCGCCGGGATCAAAAGGGCTGCGGCTATGGCCGGTGACGGGAGAGGTTTTCACCGAGATAGACGCAATCCGGCTGCTTACCGGTGTCGAAGCCGAACTCTTCGCCGCCGGCGGTATCTGCGGCGCCGAAGGCAGTGTCTGGCTGGGAATCACCGGCACACCGGAACAGGAAGACAATGCCGAGAAACTGTTGAAAGAAATAGCTTCCGAACCGGCTTTTTCCGTCTAGGCAGGATTTTCAGG
>CAZBQL010000040.1:0-25802 GCA_964493985.1 uncultured Dehalococcoidales bacterium | reverse complement strand
GCGGTTTTATCGATTACGAAGAGCTGCAGCCGTTTGACAGGTTTCTAACCTAGTAATACGCCATTATTTTCTGAGGTCGAGTCCTATACCAAAAGCTTTTCCGACCGGTTCTCCGAATGCCTGGTAGTCCGCTTCCGGCCTGGGATTGAAAGCAAAAGGTCTTATCTTGTTTACGTCTGGCCTGCCATCGGTAAGACATTCCTCACTCACATAGGTCTCATTTATTTCACCGACGACGAGTACGTGACTGCCGACATCCAGCATGTGCATCACCCTGCATTCCAGGTTGACCGGGCATTGCTCTACCATTGGTGCAGTTACTAATTTACCGTAAAACACATCGAAACCACAGACTTTGACTTTGTCCACTTTACTCCCGGACTCGATTCCGCAGTAATCTGTTTCTTTCACGATATCTACGGAAGGGACATTTACGGAAAAGGTATTGTTCTGGTGTATTCCTTTTAACGTGTACCGGCTGTGACGTATCCCGACGGTGATTACAGGCGGTTCACCTCCGGCAATACCAGACCATGCTGCCGTCATGAAGTTCGGTTTGCCATCCACATTTGCCCCGATAAGAAAAGCCGGCATCGGATAGACCACCGTTTTGTGCTCGATTGTTACTTTAGTCATTTTCTACCTCCCTATATCAATCTTATCAGCTAACGCTGATAGCGTAATTGCGCAAATGCGTATATGCGTTGTATCTCTTTTAGTATAAATTGATTATAATTTTTCATCCATTGTAATAGCAACCGACGATATCCATTGTGGTAAAATACGTGATAAAGTCCGTTACCGGAGGAGTTTTCAAGGCAGATGATCCCTGTGAAGCTGTCGCTACGGAATTTCATGCCATATCGCGATAATGTACCGCCGTTGTATTTCAACGATATACACACGGCCAGCATATGGGGAGAAAACGGTAACGGGAAGTCATCTCTCATCGACGCCATAACCTGGGCGTTGTGGGGTAAGTCCAGGGCAAAGAGTGACGACGATATTATCCACCTTGGACAGGATGAGACCGAGGTGGAGTTCGATTTTATGGTCGGTGATAATCTTTACCGGGTTATCAGGAAACATGCCAGGCCGAAACGAAGACGCGCATCGGGGCAATCCCTGCTCGAGTTCCAGGTCTCATCAGGCAATGGTTTCAGGTCTATATCCGGCAATACCATGACACAGACCCAGCAGGAGATTATCGACGTCCTGCATATGGACTATTCCACTTTTATCAACAGTGCCTATCTTCGGCAGGGTCATGCCGATGAGTTCACCCAGCAGCAGCCCGTTAAGCGGAAGGAAGTGCTGTCCAATATTCTTGGATTGTCCCGCTACGACAAGCTCGAAGACCAGGCCAAGGAACTGGCAAATGAAAAGGAAAAGGAAAAAACCTGGTTGGAAAGGGATATTCAGGGTATAAACGAGGAATTGGCTCATAAACCTGAAGACGAAGCAGAGCTTGAAAAAGAGCGGTCAGAATTATCGGAGATAGAGAAAACGGTCCTTGAAAAGGAAAATCATCTGAGTAAACTGCGGCAGAGAAGGGAATTGCTGGAAAATAAAAAACAGCAGGCGAGCCAAATAGACAGGCATATGGCAGAAAGCGCCAGGACGAAAGAATTGCTGGAAAACCAGGTAAAAAAGATCAGTGATCGTATACAGGAATATGAAGGGCTTATTGCCCGTCGTAGCGCTTTAGAAGAGGGGTATGAAAAATATATAGAAGCGAAAAAACTCAATGAAGATATGGACAGGAATTTAAGGCTTGTTACGGCGTTAAATGAAAGGAAATACAAACTCGAAATGTCGGTGGTCCGGGCCAGCCAGGCGCTCCTGAATGAACATTCACTCGTTGAAAACAACCTGGCGAAGCTGGACGAAGCATATGGGAAGCTGCCCGTATTAAGAAATGAACTTGTACAGGCGCAGGAAGAGTTGAAAAAACTTGTTGGAGATGAGGAAGAGATTAAACAAAGAACCGAAGCGATAAAGAAGCTACAGACAGATTTATATAATCTACAATCATTAAAGACGCGACTCGACCAGGAAGTCGCAGAGATTACCGAGAAACTCAACCTGCTTTCCTCGCAGACTGAGGCGAAATGTCCTTTATGCGAAAGAGATCTTGGTGAAGAACACAGGGTGCTGATAGAGAAAAAATATACTCAGGAGAAGCAGGAGAAGTCACGGACGATCCTGGAAACGATTGAAGGAATCAGCACGAAAACATCTGAACTGAAATTGTCGGAAGATGAAATATCTCACTTGACCAAAAAACTCGAACAGATGAGGACGGCTGCACAGAGCAAAATCAACCTTCTCAACCGGGATATTCAGGAAACCGAAAAAACAGGCACTCAACTGAAAGAAGAAAGAAACAGGCTGGCGGAGATCGAAGAGCGTATATCAGCCAAGGATTATGCCGTCGAAGACCAGGAATCTCTTCGAAAAGTGGAAGAAGAACTCGCCGGACTGGACTATGATTCGGTAAAACATGAACAGGTCAGGAAGACCGTCAGTGAACTGGTCCCCTATGAAGAACAGAAAAGAAGACTCGTTGAAGCCCTGAATAATATCGACTCGGAAAAGGAATCTGTTTCGAAAACTGAACAGACTATAACCGAACTGGGAAAGAGTATTGAAGAAGACAGGAACAGTAAAGAAGAATTAACAGCAGAATTAACTTTACTCCCCGGACTTACCGATGAACTGGTCGGGGCCGAGAATGAATACCGTGATTTGAGCGTAAAACAGAAGCAGGTACAGGAATCGATCGGGCGTATTAAAGGGATACTCCAGAGAAACGCCGCTTTGGAGGAGAGAGCAAAAGAGAAAGAAAAGGAACTGGAACAGGCACTGAAGGAAGAACAGGTATACCGTGATCTCGCCCGAGCGTTCGGTAAGAGGGGAATCCAGGCCTGGTTGATAGAAATAGCGTTACCGGAAATCGAAGTAGAGGCGAACAAGCTGCTCGGAAGGATGACAGATAACCGGATGAGTGTGAAGATAGAAACGCAGCGTGAGACCAAGAAAGGCGATACCGTCGAAACACTTGACATAAAGATAGCAGACGAACTTGGTACACGCAATTACGAGATGTTCAGCGGCGGCGAAGCCTTCCGTATAGATTTCGCTATACGTATCGCGCTTTCGAAACTCCTTGCCCGGCGTGCCGGAGCGCCCTTGCCTACCCTCATTATCGATGAGGGATTCGGGACCCAGGACAGTAACGGCCTGGAAAAACTTAAAGAAGCTATAATTTCCATACAGGATGATTTCGAGAAGATACTTGTAGTAACACACATCGAAGAATTCAGAGATGCCTTCCCGACCCGTATCGATATTATAAAAACCGAAGAAGGTGCGACGATAGAGGTTAATTGAACCATACCGTGAATCAGCCCATAAAAACTCGTTGAAATTATTACCTGGAATATATAGTATTTTCCGTAAAAGATATATAATGAGACAAGTTGAAATAGCCCGACATATACCGCGAAAAACAGAAGAGATTTTCCAGGGATGAAGGTGAAATTATGGCTAATGACGAAAACATGAACGAGACACAGATAGTACCGATAGAAGAAATGAACCTTGAAGACTTTCAATTGGCGGACCAGCTTTACAACAGTGCAGGACTGGACCCGGTAGTGAACGCGGGTTTGAAAGATTATGATGAGCAAATACAACAGGAAAACAAGCTGATTACCAAGGTGCTGGGTCCCCGGGCAAGCGATATTAAGGGATACGGTGAAGCCGTTGCCCGAAGAGTAGCGTTTGCGGTCTATTCGCTTCTTAACCGGCAATATGGCGGTAAGGTTGGTGACCTGAGGTCGCATATTATGGCTCTCCAGGATGAACGCGATCGGGCGAACACTCGATATGATGACCTTATGGGCAGAGTTGTTGGAATACTTGGAGAAGAATATAAGGAACTCCGCAGCGATTCCAGGCAGTTCATGGAAAAACTGACCAATATTTTGGGTGAAGACCTCAAGGACTCGAAAATCGATCAGCAGGCGCTTGCCGAGAGCCTGGCGGATATAGACGGTCTGAGAAATCGGATAGTTTCCTTGACGAAAGAAAACGAGGAGCAAAAAAAGACTTCCGAATCACGCCTGGAAGAACAGAAAAAAAGTTATGAACAGCAACTTGAAAAACAGAAGATAAGTTACGAGACACAGCTCGAGAAGCAGGAAAACAAGTACGAGACGAAGGCAGAAAAACAAAACGAAAAACACGAAAAAGAAATTACGGAACTGAAAGCTCAGATTACCGGATTTCAATCCGATATCAAAGAACTGGAAGCGAAAAACCAGGTGTTGACGACCGAACTTGCCGGACTAAAGGATGATTATGCAAGACTTCAGGCTGCTGTGGATAAGTTGCAGGACACCGTCTCACTCGAGGAATTAGGCGAAAAGCTGGGTGCGGAATTGCATGAGTTTATACTCCAGGATTCCAAGGTGCCTGATATGGTCATCGATGGTGTGGGTAAATTTATCGATTTTAAGAAATACCTGGGAATGGCAGCGGTAAGGGGTGCGGAAACAGCATTGGGTAATATAGAAAAAACTCTGCGTGAAGCTATGAAAAAATAGGCATTACCTGCTACCGCTTTTGCCTTAACCTTACTATTCAAAATCAGTCATCAGGATTTTATGACCGATTCTTTTTTATCTAAAATCGACCGTACGGAACTTGACAAACTCTGCGAGGATACCGGACCGGTAGATACGCTTAACCTGGTTTATTTTTCGAACCTAGTATGCTATCGGTGGTATGGACTGCTATTGTCTCCGCTGATCCTGCTCCGCGGAGGAAAATCCTTGTTTGTCGGGAAGCATGAACAATCGCTTGCAGGCGAAAAAACCTTCGATGAGCTACTCATCATACGCTATCCGAGTTTACGAACGTTTATTAAAGTATTGACCGGAAGGTACTACTCTGTGCTGAATAGAATAAGAGAAAAAGGCGTCCGGTACTTCGAGTTTTCTTTTACCAGGCCTTTCAGGGAAAGCGATGAGTTATGGAATAAAGGACTCCGGCTGGTTGTTCTGTTCAATTATCGGGAGGGGACATTCGGCAATATCCTCGATAAAATCACCAATATACTCGGGAAATATCCCGTCATCCAGCTTTACGCTTCAAGAAAGGTCGGTGATATTCCTTTTACAGGAAGGGTTGGACCTTCCGACCCAAATCCTGGCAAATATGAAGGCACGGCGATATTTTCGATACCCGAAGGTTATACCGGGGAGTTTAAACTGGAGAAAGACACTATAACCGATATCGAAGCTGTAACGACCGGATTATCCATAGACATATACCGTTCACTCTCTGTGTGGGAATCGATGCCGTGGTCGAAATAGCAGGATTCTTTATAATCCCAGTTCCTCAGCTACTTCCTGCATCGCTTTCAGACCGAGTTCGATAAATTCGTCGAGTTCCAGTCCTATCTCACTGCAGCAGGCTATGCCTTCACGGCTGGCGCCGGCGGCGAAACTCTTTTCCTTGAATCTTTTTCGCACGGACCTGGCTTCTACGCTTGCCAGTTTTTTATCAGGTCTTACCAGCGTGGCGGCGGTTATCAGTCCGGTCAGAGGGTCAGCACAGAACAGGGCTTTATCCATTAGTGTTTCCCTGGGTACACCAAGCGCTTCATTGTGAGCCAGGATAGCCTGCGAAATCTCAAATTTCACGCCCATTTCCCTGACAAGATCTGCGCCAAGCATACCGTGAGAATTCATATCGCCTTCGGTAAGTTCGACATCTATGTCATGAAGCAGTCCGGCGAGACCCCAGTCGTCTTCATCTTCACCAAAGCGCTTTGCCAGCGCTTTCATGATAGCCTCGGTAGCTATCATATGCTTGATAAGGTTTTCATTTTCCACGTTTTCTTTAATGGCTTCAAGTGCATCTTCGCGTGTCATTATTCACCTCCATTTGAGACGGGTCTCAACAGCAGGGACAATATTATACCCATAAAAGCAAATACAACACAAATGATGAATGCAACGGTATAGCTGCTTGAGGCATCGAATATAGCTCCAGCGATTACGGGTCCGACCGCGGAACCGAAGGTAATAGTTGAGACGATCATTCCCAGTATCACTCCATGTGAATGCATCCCGAACAGATCGGCGACGATCGGTGATTGCGATGCCACCATGCCGCCCCATCCTGACCCGAATAACGCAGCGAATATGTAAAACATCCACATTTCTCTGGCTATAAACAGACATAGTAGAGCGATTACCAGCAATATAAAACTACCTGTGACGATAGTCCTGTTGCCGATCCTGTCGGCAAGGCTTCCCATGGATATCCTGGCACAGACGCTGGCTCCTCCGAGAACGATGAACATGGCGGCTGCAGAAGTGCCGGGTATACCAAGTCCGGTCACATGCATCACTATGTGTACCATAATTGCCTGCAGTATAAATCCGAAACCGAAGTAGGCGAGTGTTATCAACCAGAACTGTCGAGTTTTCATTGTTTTCTGGAGTGATAGACCTTGCTGCTGAGTGTCGATACTACTCGAATTATCCAGACTGTTTATCAATTGCTCAGGTGCGCGCTTGAGGAATTGCGCAGATGACATAATAATTAACAGGACGGCTGTACCAATAACTACATAGGAAGTTTTCCAGCCGTAGCTGTCTATCAGCCATCTTGCCAGCGGCGGAAAAATCATCGTGCCAAGACCGACACCGGCTACCGATATTCCCACCATCAACCCGCGTTTGCTGTTTCCGGTGAACCATCTTGTAACAGTGGAAGTCAGCGGTACATAACCTCCGCTCATACCCACGGCAATTATTACCCCGTAAAAAAGGTATATATGCCAGATCTCGCTGGTAAGGGCCATCATCATATAGCCTATCCCCATCAGCAGTCCACAAAGTGACGTAACGATACGAGGTCCCAGTTTATCATTCATTTTCCCGGTTATAATATATAGAAATCCATGCAGGAGCATATACAGAGAAAATGCACCGGAGGTTGCGGCACGTGTCCACCCGAATTCCGTGGACAATGGCTCGAAAAACACGCTGAAAGTATAGAGAGTACCGCCCAGAACCATATTGATGATCAGACCAAGACCTACTATTACGTAACCATAGAAGAATTTCTTTTTACCTGTTTCAACCTGGTCGGTCATTATCAGTCCCTTTTATAATCGGTCTTATCAGCAGCATATTCACAAGTCCGAATATTACAAGTCCAAGGAGTATTATAAACGCGATCCGGTAACTTCCAGTAACATCGAAAATGTATCCCGACAATGTCATCCCGATACTGCCGCCGAGAGTCCCGGAGAAGATCACGATACCGAGAAGCGAACCCTGGGACTTGGTACCGAAGAGCCCGGCGATCAATGGAGATATCAGGGTGAAAAATCCGCCGTGACTAAAACCGTAGACAGCGGCAAACAGGTACAGCATCCACAATTTATCCGCTATCTGGAGCCAGGACATTCCGACAACAGCTATTATAAGACAAATTACCATCGCCCGTTTGTGACCGAGCCTGTCTCCGAGAAGACCCATAACGATCCTGCCGCCCATGCTGACGGCGCCATACGTCGATACCAGGCTGGCGGCTGTCGTATTAGAAATACCGAGACCTTCCGCATAAGGGACTATATGCGTCAGGTTGGTCATTCCACAGTAAACGATTGCCATATAGAAAGCGCACACCATCCAGAGTTGCCTTGTTTGTAATGCCTCCAGGAATGTGAGACCTTCTTCGTCCAGTGAGATATTCGAATTTGCCGTTCTTTCGTCGCCGTCCGGCAGCAGCCCCATTTCACCGGGATCTCGTCGCACGAGCTGTGAGAGTGGCACTACTGCTACGAGTACAATGATCCCGAGTATAAGGTACGAAGTACTCCATCCATATGCTTCTATCAGCAGGCTAGCGATGAAGGGAATGGTCATCATTCCCAGGCCGGTGCCGACTTTCATGATGCCGCTGAAGGTACCACGTTTCCTGACAAACCACCTGACTACCGTAGCCAGCGGCACAATATCAGCGGCGCTGAGACCGATACCCGCCAGCGATAGGAATACATATATTTGCCATATAGCACCAACCTGCGATATCAGCATATAGCCAGCCCCAAAAAGCATTCCTGATATCGTTAGTATCAGCCTGGGACCGAACCTGTCCGAGAGTATACCGAGAAACATGGCTGAAATGCCCATGACGATGAAAGCCACCGAATTTGCGCCTGAAAGAACGGCTCGGGTACAATTGAACTCAGTTTCAAGGGGGGTGAAAAAAACGCCGAAGCTGTTGAAAGCTCCGTGCATCACCACCATTACAAGGAAACAGGCAGCGACGACCACATATCCGTAGAAAAACCTTGGTTTCTTTTCGGCTCGTGAAGTAGAGTCGATATCGGACACCGTTAATCCTGCTGCCCGGCGGTTACGAATTCCGTATTTTTATGTAAAATATTACGCAGGTAATTACCGGTGGCGGATGATTCCACCATGGCGACTTCTTCCGGAGTACCAAAGGTTACAATCTCCCCGCCGGCTTCACCGGCGCCCGGCCCAAGGTCGATTATATGATCGGCGTTCTTGATTACATCCAGGTGATGTTCGATAACAATTACGGTATTTCCGGCATCAACCAGCCTTTGCAGAACCCTGAGAAGAGCGGCAACGTCATCGAAAGAAAGTCCTGTTGTCGGTTCGTCCAGTATATAAAGAGTTTTACCGGTCGACCTCTTGGATAATTCCGTAGCCAGTTTTACCCGCTGGGCTTCTCCACCGGACAGTGTGGTTGCCGGTTGTCCCATCCGGATATAACCAAGGCCGACATCCTTGATGGTTGACAGCTTGTTCTTTATCTTCGGGAAATTTTCGAAGAAGTTGAGAGCCTGGTCTACCGTCATGTTCAGGACCTCGGCAATATTCTTACCCCTGAACTTTATCTCGAGAGCTTCCCGGTTATATCTTTTCCCTTCACACACTTCACAAGGCACGGTGACGTCCGGCAGGAACTGCATTTCTATCTGGATGTATCCATCGCCGCCGCAGGCTTCGCAGCGTCCGCCTTTTACGTTAAAAGAAAATCTTCCCGGTGCGTAACCTCTCACACGGGCTTCCGGGACGCTGGCGAATAATTCTCTGATAGGAGTGAAAGTACCGGTATAGGTTGCCGGATTACTCCTCGGCGTGCGTCCGATGGGCGACTGGTCAATATCCACAACTTTGTCTATATACTCGATACCGGTTATTTCATCATGATCGCCCGGCAGGTCTCTCGAGCGGTAAAGTGTGTGAGAAAGCTTTTTATAAAGGATTTCGTTGATCAGGCTGCTCTTACCACTTCCCGAAACTCCCGATACACAGACGAATTTACCAAGCGGGATACTGACATCAATGTTCTTCAGGTTATTTTCTCTGGCACCTTTTATCACTATTTCTTCACCCGAACCGGGACGGCGAGTTTTCGGAGTCGGTATCACCTTCTGACCACTGAGGTACTGCCCGGTGATCGAGTCCTTTTCTTTCATAATATCCTCGATCATACCCTCGGCGACGATTTCACCGCCGAGTTCACCTGCCCCCGGACCTATGTCGATGATATGGTCGGCAGCCCTCATCATGGCTTCATCATGCTCGACTATTAATACCGTATTACCAAGATCTCTCAGGCTCAAAAGAGTCTGGATAAGGCGTGAACCGTCCACCGGGTGTAAGCCCACCGTCGGTTCGTCGCAGATATAAAGAACTCCCATGAGACCACTGCCTATCTGTGTTGCCAGCCGTATACGCTGGGCTTCACCGCCGCTTAAGGTGGCGGTGGGTCTGTCCAGGGTGAGATAGTCCAGACCGACGTTCTGGAGAAATCCCAGCCTTGACCTTATCTCTTTCAGGACCTGGTAAGCTATAATTGATTCACGTTCGGTAAGTACGGATTCAGGAAGTTTATCAACCCATTCCAGCAATCGGCTTACCGAGAGTGCGCTGACATCCATAATATTCATGTTATCGATAGTAACCGCCAGCGATTCGGGTTTCAATCGTTTTCCCCCGCAGGCGGCGCATTTCCTGAGCACCATATACCGTTCGATACCCATCCTGGAGTAATCGGAAGTAGTATCGCGGTATAATCGTTCGAGACGCGGGATTACTCCCTCCATTCCGGTATTGTATTCTCTCCGACGACCGAAACGAAAGCTTCTTCTGCGTGGCTGCCTGTTTTCACCATAAAGGACCAGGTCTACATTTTCTTTAGTGAGGTTGTTAACCGGTGTGTCGAGTGAAAATCCCGCACTTCGAGCGATATTTTCAAGGTGATAATAGTACCAGGTATGCCCCCGGTACGGGTGTATTGCGCCTTCCGCTATTGAGAGCGTTCTATCCGGTATTATCAGGTCGGGGTCTATTTCCTGTTTGTATCCCAGGCCGGTGCAGACCGGACAGGCGCCATGAGGATTATTGAAGCTGAAATTACGAGGAGCTATTTCGCCGAAACTGAGTCCGCAGTAAACGCAGGCGAAATGTTCTGAGAAAAGAATCTCTTCTCCGCCTATAATGGATATCAGTACGACACCATTCCCCAGCTTTAAAGCCGTCTCGACTGAATCAGCAATACGTACCTGACTGTCGCTCTGGCCGATTACCAGCCTGTCTATGACCGCTTCGATTGAATGTTTTTTATTTTTATCGAGTTGAAATTCATCGGAGAGATCGTGTATATCTCCGTCTACTCTTACCCTGGCATACCCGGATTTACGCAGGTCTTCGAAAATGGTGGAATATTCGCCTTTTCGATCGGTTATGAGGGGTGCCATTATCATAATCCGGCTGCCTTCTTCTATACGCTGAATAGAGTCGACTATCTGCTGTACTGTCTGGCTTGCTATCTCTCTGCCGCACTGGGGACAGTGGGGATGACCGACACGGGCAAAGAGAAGACGAAGGTGGTCGTAGGTCTCTGTGATGGTCCCCATTGTAGAGCGGGGATTCTTGCTGGGACCTTTCTGGTCGATAGAGATTGCCGGGCTGAGACCTTCTATGTAATCGACGTCGGGTTTTTCCATTCTACCCAGGAATTGCCGTGCGTACGCTGAAAGCGACTCGACGTAGCGTCGTTGCCCCTCGGCGTAGATTGTGTCGAATGCCAGGGAGCTCTTACCGGAGCCGGAGACGCCGGTAATGACCACCAGCTTATCACGCGGAATAACTACGTCGATATTCTTGAGATTGTGCTCGCGGGCTCCTTTTACGATGATGGAATCGAGAGGCATCAGAACATCCTTTCTAAAATTCATTTTAACATCTGCCGGAATAGCACTCAAGCAAATTTTACTAATAATTTTCTCAACTATTGACAAAATCCTCCCAAAGAAATTAAACTCTAGTCCTTACACTCTTTAACAACTTGCCCGGTCTTGTGAATTGCCCGGAGTTCGGAGAACAGGAAGATGGCGAGAGTACAGAGTATGACATGCCAGTTGTGCGGCAGCGAGGTGGATTCCCGATATATTGAAAAGCACTATGTTGTGCCTAAAGAAGTCATGGAACAGGCGCGGATACGCAGGGCAAAAATAGTCAGGTTGTGCCCCAAATGTAGTGCGGAATTGCGCAATTGGTACAATACCAAGATCGCGGCAACAACGTATGACACTCAGATAAACAAGTTTAGACAGAAACTGCCGGCTGAGATGGTGAAAGAATACGAAGGACTCTATAACAGGTTTGCCAGGTATAAAAAGTCCCAGCTTGTCTGAAGTATGGACAATTATAAATATGGCAGAGAGAGATACCGCAATAAAAAACTGAAAATAATTACGGTATCTCTTTATTTTTGTGTTATTTTTCACTATTATGAGTGAACAAACAGAAACAGTGTGTGAAAAGCATGGATTGCAGGTTATTTTGGAAATATGTACTGATATTAATAACCTTTGTCTTATTACTTTTTCCGGGTTGCGGTAATTCGAATGAAAAGGCAGCGGCTGAACTGGCGCCGGATAGTTCTGAAGTCATTAAAATGCCGGAACCCCGGTACAGCAGTGAAGTATCGCTGGAGATGAGCTTGCTTAACAGGCGATCGGTCCGAAGTTACAGTGATGAGCCTGTAACGCTGCAGGAGGTATCCCAATTACTGTGGGCAGCACAGGGAATTACGGATACCGCGGGGCACCGGACAGCACCGTCAGCGGTGGCTCTATATCCTTTGAGTCTCTATATAGTCGTCGGTAACGTTCCGGAAATTGTGGATGGGGCGTATATATACCAGCCAGAAGATCATACTATCAAGCGTATTATAGACGGGGATATCAGGAACGAACTGGCTACTGCGGCGATGGGGCAGGCTTCAGTCCGACAGGGAGCGGTATCCTTTGTAGTTACCGTTGACTATGGTATAGTTATGTCAAGATTTGGAGATAAAGGGGAGAGGTTCGGAACACTTGAAGCAGGTCATGCCGCTCAGAATCTTTGCCTGCAGGCGACTGCCCTTGACCTTGGACTTGTGACTGCCGGATCGATAAATGACAATGAGGTGGCAGATGTGCTGGACCTGCCGGATAATCTGACTCCTTTGTACGTGATTCCTGTTGGCAGAAAAATTGACTAATTATGTAAAATAACATTGTCATTACGAGGAGTTTCGCCTGTGGCGAAACAACGCGGTAATCTCTATAATTTGAAAGGCGGCAACGTTGTATTTTTTATAAAGGTGATTTGTAATGACTAAAGGGAAATTATTATCAGAAAGGGGTAACTGATGTGAACGGAGAAGGAGTACTGAACTTCTCAGATTTGTGGCTGTGGCTGATATTTGTTGGCGCAGGTCTGTTTTTCATCCTGCTTGAACTGCTTCTGGGCGTCGATACCGGGCTGGATATGGTCTTTATAGGAACAGCATTTCTTATCGGTGGACTGATATCCTGGCCGTTTAAAATCTGGGGAGTAACGGTAATTGTCACGGTGGTAATTTGTATTGCCTACGTTTTTCTAGGCAGAAGATACGTTCATAAGTGGACGGCGGTAAAGCTGGAAAGAACGAATGTCGATGCTGTTATCGGCAGTACCGGGATTGTCTTATCAAGTATCAAGCCCCGTAATGTGGGACGCGTTAAAGTGAGGAATGAGAACTGGAGGGCAAAGGCAGATGAAAATATTCCGGAAGGTGATGAAATCGTGGTTACGGGCGTAGCCGGAGCGACCTTGACCGTGAAGAAATACAAAGGAGGTAATTAACATTATGTCAGCTGGTTATATAGTCCTGATTATTATACTTGTACTGGCAGTGGTACTGCTGGCGAAATCACTCACCATCATTCACCAGGCACAGAGAGGTATCGTTGAGAGATTCGGCAGGTACAAAGAGACCTGGGATCCCGGACTAAGGTTTCTTATTCCGTTTATCGACAGCCTGGTTACCAGGGTGGACATGCGTGAAACGGTGATAGATATCCCTCCCCAGCCTGTTATCACCAATGATAACGTAACTGTGACGATCGATGCCGTGGTCTATTACTACGTTACCGACGCGAAAGCGGTACGATATGAGGTGGCGAATTTCTTTGTTGCCGTCAGTAAGCTGGCGCAGACTAATATCAGGAACGTAGTCGGTGAAATGTCTCTCGATGAGTCTTTGTCTTCGAGAGAACGCATCAATGCTGCCTTAACGAACACACTCGATGAAGCAACTGATAAGTGGGGAGTCAAGGTAACCAGGGTTGAGGTTAAGGAGATCGAGCCGCCGCGTGATATCTCCGACGCGATGTCCAAGCAGATGAAGGCGGAACGTGAAAAGAGAGCGACCATTCTCGAAGCTGAAGCCTACCGACAGAAGCAAATTCTTGAGGCTGAAGGTGACAAGCAGAATGCCATTCTCGTTGCTGAGGGTACCAGGCAGAAAGCGATTCTTGAAGCCGAGGGTGATCGACAGGCGGCCATACTGCGTGCCGAAGGTGAAGCTCAGGCTATCGAAAACGTATCGAAAGCGGCCGATGCCTTTTTCATCGGAAATGCCCAGCTCCTGAAACAACTCCAGGTAACCCAGGCTTCACTCCAGGATAACACCAAGCTGGTCCTGTCCGATCAGTCCAAGCTGATCAATGTTCTCGGGCTTGCGGACGCGTTAAGGGAAGGTAACGAGAAGTCCTAAAAAAAGAATTTTGCTTGAGTGAAATTAGGGATAAACAGAAAAAGTATCAATAAAGTGAAGAGGATAATCTATATCCTCTTCACTCAAATGAATGCTGGAGATGAAAGGATGGCATTGTAGATTGTGTTAGGAGAATGCGTATCACTTGAAAGGGCACACCTCCTATCGTAACGACTAATCAAAGTAAACATTACCTGTGTATGTACCTTCCCATACTCCGGGATCAGTTTCAGTGACCATGAATGCTAAAGTGCCTTGTATACCAGCAAGTTCATCTGTACCGGAGATGATGGTTTGTTCCACTTTAAAGTTACCATTTCCCAGGCATTGATGACTGACATAAGCGGTGAAGGTTCCTTTCTTACCCAGTACTGTCCCTGTGAAAGTCTTTATCCCTGCTCGCCTGACGGTATCCGAGCATGGGGAAAATCCACAATAAAGGCTTTCCTGGGCAGTACCAGCGATATCTCCCTCGTAGTTACTTGCGAAGGAAAAACAAACCTTTATAACATAATTACAGCAATAATCATTGATGCATTCGGCTTTCGTTAGCGTAACTACGTATTTTCCACTTACGTGTACGTTAGAGTCGGCGTTTACTGCACTAGCCGGTATCATTGCTGTCAGTGCTAAGATTATTACTAGAAATGTTACATATACTTTTTTCATTTTTTACTCCTTTTTTGTCCATACCAGCAGTCTATTCTATTGTCCTTTGTCCATTTAAATCCCTCCTTTTAATTTGTTTTTATTACCTAATCACAACATATCAGATATAAATTTACCTTCAACAAGCGTGGTGGTAGCAGTCATCCAGCAATGCGGTTAGCGTATCTGCTGGATATACTTGAAAACTCAGTAGAATTGATATATATTTAGTTCACCTGTAAATACCTGACCTCATATATGACACGACTCGATAGGGAATGCCGGAGAAATGACAAAACGGACTGGAGCGCTAACCACTTTCGGTCGTGATTTGGATTCCCTGCTGAAAAAGGCAGGGATATCCTCACTCCGTGAATACGCTGATGCCTGCGGTGTGAATTATAAGTACCTTTCCCAGCTTCGTACCAACTCCGAACGTCGCCCGGGCAGGCTCTATGCTGATATTCTGAAGCCTTTTACACGCCTCAAGATATTGGACGTTACCGAAAGCCATCGACTTTCATCAAGACACCGCGGTAAGCATTTGTCTTTCACAGAATGTCATGAATTATTTCCCGAACTATCCGAGCAGGAAATCCTGGAATCGGTCAAGCTAGCCAGTGACGTAATAGATCAATTGGGTACCCTCCATGAACCTGTGGTAGGAGAAATTGGTTCTCCTGATACCAATCAAGTTTCTGCCAGACGCGAGTTACTATACCGGAACATATTTGTTGGTCGTCAGGCTGAATTATCCACACTAACAGATAGCTTTAATGCGACTGTTGCTGGGCAATACAGTCTGGTCATGATTGCAGGAGAGCCCGGGATCGGCAAGACAGCCCTCTGCGAACAGCTATCGACTTACGTTACCTCCAGAGGTGGGGAAACCTTGTGGGGGCATTGTTACGAAGAAGGCTCTTTATCATTGCCCTATCTGGCATTCATTGAAGCGATACGGTCCTATGTCCTCGATAGAGAGCCTACTTATTTAAAGAAAGAACTCGGTTCTGGAGCGTCCGATGTAGCTCGTATCGTACCGGAGATAAGTGAAAAGCTGAATATCGAACCAAGAGAACCTCAGAACCCGGAAGAAGACCGTTATCGTCTGTTGCAGGCTGTTTCCTCCTTCCTGGCAAGCGTTACTTCTTTAAAACCAATGTGTGTAATCCTTGAAGACCTGCATGATGCCGATAAAGGCACTCTTGAGATGCTTTCCTATGTATCCCGTAACGTTGGTAACACAAGGCTTCTCATGGTTGGTACCTATCGTGATGTCGAGGTGGACAGGAGTCATCCTCTGTCTGCAGCTTTAGCTGAGTTAAGACGTATATCACCATTTGGACGTGTATTGTTACGTGGATTAACAATTGATGAAATAAGGCGAATGATTTCAGAAATTACTCGTGAAAAAATCCCAGTAAGTATCGCTGAAACTCTCCATCGTCAGACAGAAGGTAATCCTCTCTTTTTACAGGAGGTTGTTCGTTACCTTGTTGAAGAGGATCTTCTTATTCAGAGGGAAGGTCGCTGGCGTCCTGCCGAGGATACGACACTGGAGATGAGTATCCCTGAAGGCTTAAGAGATGTTATTGGCAAACGACTCACGTTATTAAGTAAAGCATGTAATCAACTGCTTTCGGTTGCTGCCGTCATCGGGAGAGATTTCCGTCTTGAACTACTTCAGAAAGTAGCCGGAATCTCCGACGATGAATTAATAAACGGTCTTGAGGAAGCCAGGAAGGCGGCAGTGGTGGAAGAGCGTTCAGGACTAGGTGCAGCGGTGACTTACCGCTTCAATCATGCCTTCTTCCGCCAGACGCTCTATGAAGAAATGATCGCTCCTCGCCGTATCCGACTTCACCGACAGGTAGCCAAATCACTCGAGGAAATATATGCCACTCAACTTTCAGACCATGCTGCCGAGTTAGCCGAGCATTTTTCACATTCTTCTGATTCTTCTGACCTTAGAAAGGCTATTGACTATGGGGAGATAGCTGCTCAAAGGGCTACAGATGTTTATGCCTACGGAGAAGCAGCAAGGTTGATGCAACAGGCACTCAGAGTACAGGAGATCCTGGAGCCTGATGACAGTACCAAACGGTGTGACCTACTTTTATCAATTGGAAATACTTTACTTCTCGCAGGTGAACCTCGACATGTCCTTGAGAATGAAGCGCCAGCAGCATTCTCTCTAGCTGAGAGTATTGGCGACAACAAAAGCGCCGCGAGAGCGTGTATCATGGCAATATGGGCACGCGTTTGGGAGACTGCTGGGGTTTTACAAGGTACTGATGAAGAAATCTTATGGGCTGAGAGAATCAACCAATATACCGAGCCTGATACACTTACTTGCGTATGGGCTGATATTATATCGGGGAATCTGACCTATATGAAGGGTCGTGCTACCCGGGATATGACTTTGGTTACTGAAGGTGTTTCTCTCTTGACGAGAGCCGTCGATACAGCACGTCGCATCAACGATGTTGAGGCGCTTTGGGTAGTTTCTTTCTATTACATATTTTACACCTCGGCGTTAAAACACGGCGAAGAACGGGTGCGATTAGCTGAAGAAGTAGTGAATAGACCACGAACTGGTGTTAGTCTCTTTTCTCACTCCACTGGTCTTGTATTTTCGGGTTATCCTTTTCTCGAAGCAGGTAAACGAGACCGTGCCGAAGAGGTATGGCAAGAATTCCTGGATATAGCCAAGCGTACACAGCAGGCTTTTCTTACGGTGAACGCCGCACAGGTAGAAAGCCAGTTAGCCCTTCTTGATGGGCGTTTGGATGAGGCTGTAGAGATAATCCATAACCTGCAAGCTCGTGGTGGTGAATTAGGCCTCTCATATTTTATCGCCTCGGTTGCTCACTGTATTCTCGTAAGGCCTTTGTTCCATCTTGGTATGGCTGATGAGGCACTGCAACTCGTCAAGTCGGTTTCCCCTTTTCCATGGACTGTTGCAGTTTGCCTGGCATATATGGGATGCGAAAAGGAGGCAATCGAGTCATTAGAGCGGGGCATGATTGATTATCCAATGGTAGGCACCGACCAGGATGAATCGACAGTGTTTTCAGTAATTTGCTTTCTGGAAGCCGCTGTACTGTTAAACCATAAACAAATAGCTGAACTCCTGTTGGAACGTCTCAGGTCGACAACCGTCCGTACGACATCGATGTGGTGGTTGACCTGCATCCCCCGTCACCTTGGTGGCGCAGCCGCTCTCCTTGGCAGATGCAAAGAAGCTCAACAACATTATCAGGAAGCAATCAAAGTCTGCACTGAGGTGAGATTCCGTCCGGAATTAGCATTATCACGATTCCAACTTGCCGAACTGCTGCTTGACCATTATCCTGACGAAAAAGCAGAAGCCCTCGAGTACCTCGACTTTGCTATCAAAGAGTTCCGCGAGATGAAGATGCAGCCTTCGCTTGAGAGGGCTTTAAAGCGAAAGGATATAGTGAAGGCTTAATAAAGTAATCTACTTGTTTATGTATCTGGTGGCTAGATGTGAGAGAATATCCACAGAAAAGGAACCTTTTCGCGACACTGCTTTTCCAATAAAGGAAAGTAGTGTATTTGTAACTGTCGAGAGAACAATAGGTAGAAATGAAAGCGGAGGAGATTCTTCGGTCACTACATTCTCTCAGAATCACAGGTCATCTATCACTTGACTACCCGAAATCGACGGAACTACAATCAGTTACTCATCAGGAGGGAGGGAATATGGATAAAATTCTTAACGTTGAACCATTGTCTATGGACAAAACGGGGCTGAAAAAGGATTCGCTGAAGGGTGATGTGGCGGTGGTAACGGGTGGGGCCAGCAATATCGGTCTGGGAACCGCCAGGAGCCTGGCATGGCTCGGGGTAAAGGTCGTGATAGTCGATGTTAATCCTGAGACAGGCATTGCTGCCGAGGAGTTGATAAACAAGGAAAACGGACCCGATTCCGCTTTATTCGTAGCTACCGATGTTTCCGATGAAACCAGCATGAGAAACATGGCGAGAAAGGCTTTCCGTAAATTCGGTAAGGTGGATATTCTGATTAACAACGCGATGGATATGTCGCTGGGAGGCCAGATACTGAACTCCAGGATTTCTCAACTGGACAGGCAGTACGCAATCGCCGCCCGCGGAACGATAATAGGAATTCAGTTATTCGTACCCGGCATGGTGAGGAGACACCATGGTGTAGTAACTTATTCATCCACCGCTTTCCGTTACCCCGTAGGCCCCAGCAATTATTGCGCGGCAAAAGCTGCCGCCACCTCAATTATGATGTCGCTGGCAAACGAACTGGGACCGGTAGAAGAGACCGGCGTTTCTGTATTCTGTTTTATTCCGGCAGGCGTCAGTGGACCACGTCCCGCATCTCCCAGAATACAACCTTCGATTTGGGAACCTGAGAGAAAAGAACCGGGAGGTGCCTTTTTCGGTCGCGGAATGCCTGGTTATGAAGGAATGATCCCGCCTCAGGACTGCGGAGCGGCTCTTTCATATTCGATAACCCGGGCTAAAGAGCTTCACGGCTCCGGAATACTGCTCCAGCAGGCACTCAGGCAGATGAACTGGCCCTATCCTAAACCTGAAACAGTGCCCACTTCTGACCTGGAGAGAATCAGCGAGCATGGTCTTTCGATGATATTCTCTATAATGGGCCCTGGCTTCCCGGACCCGAAAGTACCGCTTAACTCAATTAACAGGTCGGATAAGGTACCGGACCCGTTCGAATAATTTTCAGCAAATGCGCAAAAGAGAAAGTGCGTAAAAGAGTATTGACGTAATTGCGCAAATGCGTTATAATACCGGCAGAGGTAGTAACCGATGCCGGTTATTTGTATCGTCAATCAGAAAGGCGGAGTTGGTAAAACCACCACAGCGGCAGCACTTGCTGAAGGGCTTGCTGAATATAATAAGCGGATTCTCCTCATAGACTGGGACCCTCAGGCAAGTTTAACCATCACGATGGGTCTTAGTCCAGAAGACCTGGAAATGACGGGGTACAGCGTTCTTAACAGCATCATCAGGGAAAACGGAAACGTTACTATTCATGATGTAATACTCAACACCAGAAATTCTCATGTAGACCTGGTACCGGCGAATATCGAATTATCACAGGCTCAGCTTGATCTGGTAAGCGCTTTTACCAGGGAATCTATTTTAAGAGAAATGATACAACCTGTACTGAAAGAATATGACTATATCCTTATCGATTGCCTTCCCAGCCTGGCTTTACTGACAATTAATGCCCTGACCGCTTCCGACAGTGTGATAATACCGGTGCAGGCCGATTTCCTGGCAATGAAAGGGCTTGCATTATTGCTGGATACCATCATTAAGGTTAAGGAAAAGCTGAATCCGCGGCTGGAAATATCCGGTATATTATTTACCATGACCAATCTGCGGACTTTACACAGCAAGGAGGTCATCGATGTTACAAAAAAGGCTTTCGGTGATCGAATAAGAGTGTTCGATACTCTTATCCCGACTACTGTCCGTTTTAAGGAAGCCCCGGCTGCAGGTGAATCCATACTCAGCTATGATTCCGGCTCAGCAGGAGCTGAAGCGTATCGATTACTCACTAGAGAGGTGATGAATGAAAAGGGCTAGAGTTACCGAAGAAAATGCGTATGGAAGAGCACTGGACAGACTGACCGGTACTGATAATAAGACTGCAACTCCTGCACCGCAACCCAGACAGGCTATACCGGACCTGCCGTCCACTACAATTAAACTTTCAGTATTTCTTAACAGGAAGGAAGATGAATACCTGGAGAATCTCTCGTCTACCGCTAAATTCAGCGGGGGAAAGAAGATAAGCAAGACACGCCTTGTGGAAAATATGGTTAAAGCTTTCAGTGATACCGAGCTCGATGTACGCGGCGTAACAAGTGATGAAGAACTCCTTATAAGGTTGAAAGCGCAATTGCGCAAATGAGTATATGAGTAATATAAGATTTTATCTTGCACTGTTTATTTGTTTTTTGATCGTTCTAACTGATAATCTTACGGCGTCTCTACATCAGATCTGTTACTTTAGATCTTTCTATCTTATGTTCGACCTTGTCCGGTTCCATAAGTAAGCATACCGGGCTTTCGGAGACATGAACATACATTTTAACTGTAATACGACTGACCTAATAATTTCGTTCATTTTCGGACTAACCTTTCTTTTTTAGGGTTCACTTGTTATAACGTAAAACCTGTGCATGGGTTAGTGCAATTTTCAAATTTAACGGAATATTCTAACACCAGATCAATCTGATAATTTAAAAAAAGGTATGCCCGGTAATGGGTCCTTTTTACCTGTAAGGAAAAGACCATACGTCGAGTGTGTTTCTCAAGCTATTTCCGCGTCGATTTAACACGTTGCTTTTACACCTGAAAAACATGATTAGTTCTGGAAGTATACGGAAATCCTGGTCTGCTCCACGATATGGCCGTCAATCGCGGCTAACACCGAGCTTTTTGTAGCACTGTATGGTGAGAGTACGATAACAGTGTCAACTGCATACAAGGTGAAACGGTATTCATGCTTCTGTCCTTGAGAAAGGCAGGGTCCCCCATACCCATGATCACCGAAATTGTTTATTCCCTGAATACTCCCATCGGGAAGCTCAGCCATCATCGGCATATTCTCCTGCAGCGATCTTGTATATACCGGGATGTTGTACACAACCCAGTGTACAAATGTTGATTGTGGGGCATCGGGATCGTCCATTATCAGCACAAATGACCTTGTTTCGAACGGAACTCCTTTCCATAAGAGTGCCGGTGAAATATCTTCGCCGCCGCAGGTATATAGTTCAGGCAAATCACCTTTATTGGTAAATACAGGACTTGAGAGCGTAAGGTCCCCGGCTTCCTCGAAATATGCAACAACAGACATATCGCCGTCCATATTGAAGGATACAGGATTGTCCGAAGAAGAAATGTTACCACCCCAGTGATGAAATTCATAACCATCTGCCGGCATGGCAGTCAGGACTACTTTCGCATGTATATTATATTTGTTATCGGAGGGATTAATTATACCTCCGTTTGCCGGTTCAACGGATGCAGTGAGAGTGTATTGTTTGACATGGGCAGGCTCCTGAGTCATTTCAAAATAAACGGTAATTTCCTTATCCCCATTCATGGTCACGGACACCGAATTAGATATACTGCCGGCTACATCGCCGCCCCACACTTTAACGGAATAGCCGGGTTGAGGTGTGGCTATTAGATTTACAGTAGTCCCTTCTTTGAATTTCCCTTCCGAGGGTGTTACCGAACCTGCGTAAGACGGTTCAGTTTTAACGGTGAGAGTATAATAGACCGGTTCGGGTTCAGTCTCAGGCTCCGGTGAAGGTTCCTCTTCTTCCTGTTCTTCCATTTTGAAGTGAGCGGTGACGGTTTTATTTGCATTCATGGTAATAATCTGTTCAGTCGACGTGCCTGATGTGTCACCACTCCATCGATCGAAAATATATCCTTCCCTGGGAGTGGCGGTAACTCGAATATTACTGCCTTCTTCATAAGTTCCACCGGGAGAGACTATTCCGGAATCAGCCGGTTCTACCGATGTGGTAAGTTCATACGTAATAGGTGAACAGGCATTGACTGCTGTTAAAGTCGTCAGCAGAGAAATGAGAAGTATTATTCTAAAAATGACTTTCATCATCATATCCTTTCGAACCAGATATCATTAGCTAAGTGGAGTAATTTTAGAAACTTGTAGGTAAGTTGTCAATTACATTTCGAATATTTTCTATGATACTAATGTATATATCATACAGGTATTACTTTCCTGTTTCGTTTGTGATATATTATAATCCATAACATGTTAGCGAAAGTAATAAGCTGTGCTATTGTTGGGCTCGAAGGAGCCATTATTGAGGTAGAAACCGATATTTCACCCGGTCTGCCTTCATTCACCATCGTTGGATTACCCGATACCGCCGTGCAGGAAGCCAGGGAAAGAGTCAGGGCTGCTATACGGAATTCAGGCTGCACATTTCCCATGAGACGTATCGTGGTGAACCTCGCACCGGCCGATCTAAAAAAAGCCGGTCCGGCTTACGATCTTCCGATAGCTCTGGGAATACTCCTTAGCTCCGAACAGGTATTTGCCGATGTCTCGAAAACACTTATCCTTGGAGAGTTGTCACTCGATGGCAGTCTTCGTCATACCAACGGCGTATTACCCATGGTGGCGATAGGCGTAGAACAGGGATATTTCAGGGTCATTGTTCCTGAAGTAAACGCGAGAGAAGCGTCACTCGTGGAGGATGCCAGGATAATCGCAGTCAACTCTCTACCGCAGCTTGTAAGCTGCCTTCGGGGCGAAATAGAAGAACCGGTTTACAAGGCTGAAGAGACGGAAGAATACGAGCTTCCGGTGTCGACTGAAACCGACCTTGCCTATATCAAGGGGCAGGAACATGTAAAACGTGCCCTGGAGGTAGCGGCAGCAGGAGCGCATAACACGGTGATGATGGGACCTCCCGGCAGCGGCAAGACACTGCTGGCCCGTGCTCTGCCATCCATATTTCCACCAATGACCAATGAAGAAGCGCTGGAAGTGACCAAGATATACAGCGTCAGCGGATTGCTACCATCTGACACTCCCCTCATCAGGCAAAGGCCTTTCCGGTCTCCACACCATACGATATCGAACGCAGGACTTGTCGGTGGAGGGCATCTGCCGAAACCGGGTGAGATAAGCCTGAGTCATCGAGGGATTCTTTTCCTTGATGAACTGCCGGAGTTTGGACACGCCTTGCTCGAGACATTGCGACAGCCACTCGAGGACAAAGTGGTTACTATCAGCCGCGCCCAGGGGAGTGTGAGTTTCCCGGCGAATTTTATGCTGGTTGGAGCAATGAATCCCTGCCCCTGCGGATATTATGGTGATCCTCTGAGACAATGCACCTGCCCTCCGAGCGTGGTATCACGATACCAGAGACGTATCAGCGGGCCGTTTATCGACAGGGTCGATATATTTGTCGAGGTACCGCATATCGAGTACGATAAACTGTCCGATGACAGGCTTGGTGAATCATCGGCAAAGGTGCAGGAAAGAGTGATCGCCGCCAGTGAGATTCAGCGACGGCGTTTCAACGGAATAAAACTCACCTCGAATTCAGAAATGACACCTGCCGAAGTACGAGAATTCTGCAAAGTAGAAGATGCTGCCCAGAGCCTGCTAAAGTCGGCGATGAAGCAATTGTATTTATCCGCCCGTGCCTTTCACCGGATATTGAAACTTGCCCGGACTATAGCTGATCTTGAAAATGCTGATATAATTAAGGCTCATCACGTTGCCGAGGCAATACAGTACCGACCAAGAGTCCAGTTGTAGTATACTGTTCTCCTATGACGGACGAAGAAAAATACTACCTGAGATATGACGACCGGTACCGGCGTATGCACGACCATGGGTTCGAGCGATGGGTTTCCAGTCCCGAAGAAAATACCGGTGTGCTGGAAAGCATCGATAAATTTCTTAAATTAGCAGGTTGTGAACCGTCGAATACTTCTATAGTCGAATTCGGCTGCGGCGAAGGCTTTATTGCCGAACATCTCCTTTCCCGTGGATATGATTATCTTGGCCTGGACATTTCCAGGTCCGCAATCGAGAAAGCCCGAGAACATTCCGGTGATAAGGGCAGGAATTCATTCATGGTGGCAGATATTCTGAACGATCTGAATCAGATACCGGACGCTTCGTTTGATATAGCGATCGATAACCAGTGCTTTCACATGCTGGTAACGGATGGACATCGAAAGAAATATCTTGATGACGTAAAAAGAATCCTGAAAAACGACGGCAAAGCGTTTTTCCGTGAGAATATACAGAAAGAAGAATTTACACAGTCGATTTCGGATTTCCAGGACTGGCTTGAGAAGACCGGTAATGAATATGACACGCTTCACGATTATCCTGCCTACAAGGATAACGAAAGGTATACGGTGAAAGCACCCAGGATTCCGGCAAGGTTCAATAATGAATCCGGATATCGAACAGAACTTGAAGAATCCGGCTTCAACGTGGAGTATTTCGAGTCGGATGGCCGGATGTGCATAATATATGCCAGTGTTTTTGAGGGGTGATGAATTATTGAGAGAAGAGGATAGCTGAAAGGAAAGGTGATGGATACTTTCAATCTCGAAACCAACAGGGAAATGTGGAATGAGTGGGCGACGCTTCACGCCGGTAGCGAGTTTTACGACGTTGAAAGTTTCAAAAAAGGCAAGAGCTCGTTATACCCCGTAGAGGTGGAGGAAATCGGTGATGTAAGCGGGAAGTCTCTGCTGCACCTGATGTGTCACTTTGGTAAGGATACTTTGTCATGGGCACGGCGTGGTGCAAAGGTGACGGGAGTGGATTTTTCAGATAAGGCAATAGATATAGCCCGTTCTCTGACCGAAGAACTGGAACTGGAAGCAAAGTTTATCTGCTGCAATCTGTACGATCTGCCGCGGAACCTGGATAGGCAATTCGATATCGTTTTTACCTCAGCCGGAGTGCTGTGCTGGCTTCCGGACCTTGAAAAATGGGGGTACGTAATTGCGCAATTCCTCAAAAGCGGAGGTTTTTTCTATATCCTGGAAGGCCATCCTTTTCTCAATATGCTGCTGGATGAAGACTCGAATGCGGTAAAACCGGAGATTTTACGGTCGTATTTCTATACTCCCGAGCCGGAGATATACCAGTCAGATGCTTCCTATGCCGGAGTGAAAACCAGCAAGATCCATACTGGGAAAGAATGGACTCACGGCATGGGTGACATCGTGAACTCACTCATATCCGCCGGACTCAGGATAGATTTTCTGCACGAGTATCCGTATATCTTTTTTAAAGCCATGCCCTACATGGAGCGGGATAGCGAGGGAGCATGGAGAATTCCCGGCGATAAAATACCGCTGATTTTCACTCTAAAAGCTACGAAGCCTTAGAGAAGACCTGGCGTATGAAAGTATCGCATCTCGGAAATACCTTGAATTATCCGTTC
>CAZBQL010000039.1:0-26241 GCA_964493985.1 uncultured Dehalococcoidales bacterium | reverse complement strand
TTTTGGTTTTTTAACACGATACATTATAGAAAGAATACCTGCTATCGTGGCTAACACGATTGTTCCGACAGCTATCCAGACAAGCGCCATATCCATGTCGAGCCAGTCCAGGCTGAATACCTTTCCCAGTATATACAGGACCAGGGTTATTGTTCCCCAGACTCCTGCTCCCAGTATAGCTACACTGAAGATCGTCCTGATAAGCGAATCTTTGTCGAACAATGCCCGTATCAGTAAAGTCAGTGGGACTGATATGGTGTTGAGGACTTTGCCAATCCATTTATCCAGAAATCCGAACACTTTGTTCCTTTTTCCGGCATTCTCCCTGTCATATTTGAACATGTCTCTTAAAGATAATACCGCATTCAGGATCAGCCTGGCCCTACTGTCCGGTGGAATATCCTTAAGGCTTTCGGCTCCGATATTATAGTCTTCAACCATATATCGCTTGAAGTCGACTCCCGGTTCGACAGCCTTTCGGGACTCTTTGTTATCTCCGGCAAGGATATCCCTGATGATAGGATCAAGTAATTTTCCCTCGTCAACTTTGTTTTCCGATTTTCCGCACAATGTTCGTACTATTATCTCTGCCGCATCCAGCCTGCCCCACATGATATCGTTATCACGCCATTCTCTCTTGAGGAATCCACCGAAGTGGAAGAAAGTATCTCCTGCTACCTTTTTCTTGAGGTCCGACGTAATGAACCTGGCATCCTTCGGACTGATACGCATGACCTCTATCGGGTCTCTCTCCCCAAGATCGGCGATCACCTCAACGGGATGAATGAACATATCCCTGTATTCGAACTGAGAATATATCAATTCCATTTTTGGAAATTCAGATATGGGATGGGTATCCGGTAAATTGAGTGAACCGATGAATTCGTCAATTTCCTTTACGAGGGCTAGACCTGTATCGGACAGTTTCGAATAGATGTCTTTTAAACCTTTATCTGAAATCATGGTTTCCAAAAGGTTAAGGACCTTCCTTTTCAGTTCATCTGTATTTATTTGTGATCTCAGGGCGCTGATATAGCTCCTGATTTCTTCGATGGATGACGTAAACAAGCCACCTCGCTCCGTAGCGCTGCTGGTCCATGTTCTCCATTCGGTGTCACATATATATTCCAGGAGAGCCGAGATACGTTCCATGAATCTGTCTATTTGTTCAAGGTTTTTATCGGATAACCCTTCTGTTTCGTACAGTAATTCAGTAACCTCAACCAGGCGGAAAAGTCTTCTAATCCGGTATTGCGAATCGAAACGCTCCAGCAAATCCACCTTCTTACCGGGGTCATCAGCGAGTTCACCGAAAACCTCTTTAAAGGAATCTTTTATCAATGCAACGGCGCCATCTTCCAGGTCGGGAAGGTTAAGACTGCTCTGAATAAAGAGGTCCTGGAGATGTGTATTTAAGCGTGCTAATTTCAGTTTCTCATAACCTTTGTACAGCGACTGATTTTCCAGGTAAGTTCTATATTGCTTACCTTTCTTCCCAGCCAGGTCTTTTCCGGTCTCCTTAATTACCTTTTCGGTCATGTCCAGTATGGCTTTGAACTCTTCGATTCGTTTATTCCTGCTTTTGATCGTTTTCATATCGTTGGTGATGCTTTCATAGGAACGAATACCTACCACCGCCTTGGCGGCTACTTCCCAAAATCCTGGTTCATTTTTATTATTACTGTCTTTCACCAGAGTTTCGGGATCAGGTTCGACGAAGTAGAGTACCCGGTCAACCTTATTCATAGCATGCCGTTTGAATATCGCATCTATTGCGTCGGAGAACGGTTTATTGTTCAATACACCGCCGTCGGTGAGATATATGGTGTTTTCACCGGGTTTCATAAGTCTCTTATCACTCTCATTAATACTTCGTAACGTGACAGGTCTCAAAGCAAAGGGGAATGCTGAAGTCGCCCGGCAGGCTTTGACCAGCGTCGCGTTCATATTGCCGGCAAAGTCATCTACCTTGTTACCGAGTTCCTTATCGTATTCGTTGTAACCTTTCGTCCTGAATCTGAAATGGAACATACGGCGGTATTCCCTGGATTCAATAGGTGTATCGAAAAATGTACTACCCAGTTCCGATTCCGAAGCAATTCTTCCGTATAAATCAGTTGAAGATACATACAGGTCCAGTGCCTTTATCCCCGGATTATTAAAGTTCGCTTTCCCGTCTATTTGCTGTAATCCCCGGGATAGACGTTCCTCGAAAAAATCTTCGTCCAGCAGGGCTGCCATTTCAGGTCTGCCGGGTTTTAGGAGAGACGAAAGGTCGGCAGCTTCGAGCCAGATATTGCGCAGTAATCCGAAAGATTCCGAACTTAGTCCGCTGGTAAGGGCTTTTGCCAGGAGCACACCATTGATACCCCCTGCTGAAGTTCCCGATATTATATCCACCACCATTTTACTTTCGGTTTTATCAAGCAGCTCCTTATAAGGATTGCCTGCTTCACCATCGGCGGCTCGCATAACGCGGAGGAATTCCAGGGCAACACCGTAGATATATATTGCCAGCGATACTCCTCCGTACAGTACCAGTCCTGCTCTTACCTCATTTTTAGGTCGGTTGTTTACCTGGGTCATAGCTCCCTCCTTTCAGTTTCGGTGAAGTAGAATGGCGGATATCACCGTTACGTTTCAATGAAAGATTTATACGAAAGATAATGAAATGAGTTGGAATTGTCAATGTGACAAAAAGGGATTTTTTAATGACTTTGGAGTCAACATCCGGGATATTCAGATAGTATGATTAAGGACATACAGATTCACCGTTTCATGTCTCAAACAAGGTCGATCGTCGGGTAGCCACCGGATTGCCGGGCTTTCTCGTATATCAGTCCGGCAACAGCAATATCCTCGATCGCTATCCCCGTCGAATCGAAAATCGTGACGGCTTGAGAGTCGGGTCTCCCCGGTATCTTACCCAGTACCAGGTCGGCGAGAGTCCCGTGTATGTCATTGATCGAATAGATTCCCTTCTGAATGGGGACATTAATCTCACCGCCGGTAGTTGATTGTTTGATATCATCAACAACTACCATAGCTCTTTTCAATATCTGCGGGTCCAGTTCTTCCTTGCCGGCAGCGTCGGCACCGACGGCGTTTATGTGAGTCCCTTCCTTTATCCACTCATTCAATACTACAGGCTTTCGTGAAGGGGTTAACGTACAAAGGATATCGGACGCGGCTGCTTCTTCAATCGTGCATACCTTAATGGGAAACTCGGGAAGATCGGATGCCAGTTTTTCAACTGAATCCGTGTAAATATCGAACACGTTTATGGTATCGATGTTAAACAGTGTCATATGTGCTCTTATCTGGGTATGAGCCTGTGTCCCGGCTCCGATGATCCCGAGTGATCTTGAGTCCGGTCTTGCCAGGTACTTCGAAGCGATGGCCGCCGCAGCACCGGTACGGTAGGCAGTGATGTTCGTGGCATCCATAATTGCCAGGGGATATCCAGTTTCAGGGTCGTTATATATCAATACAGCCATTACAGAAGGCAGATTATGAGACCTGTTACCTGGATGAGCATTTACCCACTTCATACCGGCGTGACCAGTTAGAAAAGCGGGCATAGCTCGAAAATCACCGTTTTCGACCGTCAAATATGCCTTCGGCGGCATATTACCTTTGCCTTCACCCCAGGTCTTGAAAGCCTGTTCAACGGTGGTCAGAACTTCTTTCATATTTAACAGTGACTCTACCGCCCGTTTATCCAGTAATAGCGTAGACATTTCTGTGTATACCTTCTCCCTGATTCTATTTAGACATTTCTATTATAACGCAGGTTGAACAAGAATTCAGTTACGTGTAAACTCAGTTTAGGATTTTTTTGTGTATGGAAAATAAAGAAAAACAGAAAACAGGCGCGGTGATAGTTGCAGCCGGTTCGAGTGAACGTATGGCTGGTACCGATAAGACGTTCGCGGTCCTGGACGGAAAACCGGTACTTGCCCGGGTTTTAGAGGTATTCCAGGCTTGTGACCGCATCGACGACATAGTAATTGTGCTGAATCAACAGAACCTGGAGGAAGGAAAAAGGCTGGTATCCGAAGGAAAATGGTCGAAGGTAAAGGGCGTGTGTGAAGGTGGTAAAAGGAGACAGGATTCCGTGCTGAACGGTCTCAACTATCTCGGTGAATGCGACTGGGTGGTGATACACGATGGCGCAAGACCGCTGGTGACGACTGAGTTAATCGAAAATGGCCTCGATACTGCCGAGGAGAGTGGAGCGGCAATAGCAGCAATACCGGTGACGGACACTATTAAGATGGCTGCCGGTGACCTTACCGTGCAAGGGACACCGCCCCGGCAAAGTCTGTGGGCGGCCCAGACACCTCAGGTTTTCAGGTACGATATCATTACGAATGCTTACCGGAAACTCAAGTACGAAGTTACTGACGACGCCCGTGCTGTGGAGTTGATGGGCGGCAGTGTTAGAATATACCACGGCTCGAACGATAATATAAAAATAACCTTGCCGGAAGACCTTGCTGTCGCTGAAATACTGTTAAAAAAGAGAGTGACATGACAGGAACCAGAATCGGAATAGGATATGATATTCATCCCCTGGTGCCGGAACGCCGGCTCGTACTGGGAGGAGTGGAGATACCGTTCGGGCAGGGACTGGACGGATGGAGCGATGCGGATGTCTTGACCCATGCGATTATCGATTCAATACTGGGAGCTGCGGCGATTGGTGACATAGGTAAATATTTTCCGCCCGGTAAACCGGAGTACAGGGACATCTCAAGCCTGGAAATGCTGAAGCAGGTAAATTCAAAGGTTACCGGAAAAGGCTGGAGAGTAGTAAATATAGACTCAACGGTTATTGCCGAGAAACCCGTATTGAAGGATTTTATCAATTTAATGAGAGAAAAACTCAGCCATACATTGCGTATAGATATTGAAAAGGTAAGTGTAAAAGCCAGCACGGCAAACGGGCTGGGTGAGATAGGAAAGGTTGAAGCGATTGCCGCTATGGCGGTAACCATGATCGAGGGGGATGATTGATGCGAGTATTCAATAGTCTATCAGGGAAAAAGGAAGAGTTCGTACCCCAGGGCGACGAGGTGAAGATGTATGTTTGCGGTATTAACCCTTATGATGACGCGCATATCGGACACGCCCTGAGCTATATATTTTTCGATGTGGTCCGCCGTTACCTGGAGTACCGGGGCTATAAGGTAAAGCATGTCCAGAATATTACCGACATCGAGGATAATATAATAGCCCATGCAAATGAGCGTGGGGTTACTGTCCAGGAACTGACACAGAAATATGTCGAACGTTATGACGAGGACATGAAAGCACTCAACATACAACCGGCTCATGTGTATCCCCGGGCGATGAGTGAAATACCCAAGATGCTGGAAATCGTAAGCGGTCTCGTCGAAAAGGGATTTGCCTATGCGGTCGGTGGAAATGTCTATTTCAGGGTGAAAAGCGTTCCCGATTATGGAAAACTGTCTCACCGGAACCTTGACGAAATGATGGCAGGTGCCAGGATAGATCCCGGAGAAGAAAAAGAGCACCCGATGGACTTCCTGCTATGGAAAGAAGCAAAGCCCGGCGAACCGTCCTGGGACAGCCCGTGGGGCAAGGGAAGGCCGGGCTGGCATATCGAGTGCAGTGCGATGTCGATCAGGTACCTTGGCGAGACCATCGATATTCATGGCGGCGGACAGGACGTGGTTTTCCCTCACCATGAGAACGAAATAGCGCAATCAGAGAGTTTTACCGGAAAGAAGCCATTCGTAAAATACTGGATACACAACGGGCTGTTGTCTGTCGGAGGAGAAAAGGGCAGTCGGTCGCTGGGTAATATGATAACAATTCGAGAAGCATTGAAAGAGCATACGGCTGATGCGATAAGGGTATTCGTACTGGGTTCGTATTATCGAAGCCCTCTTTCTTTTCTGAGTGATTCGCTGGAGGTGGCGGAACGCGGCGCCGACCGGTTACGGCTGGCTGCAGCGGCACAGGAGAAGGGTGAGAAAGGGCCGGCGGGGATAGATACTGATTCCTATCGAAACCGGTTCATCGAGGTTATGGACGATGATTTCGGCACCCCGCAGGCGCTGGCAACACTTTTTGACATGGCCAGGGATATCAACCGGTCAAGTGATGAGGGATATGACGTGACTCAGGCTCAGCAGGTATTTACCGAACTGGCTGGGATTCTTGGACTGACACTCGAGCCAGTGAAGGAGACACTGGACGCAGAGAGTATATCACGCGTATATACGGCTATATGCGATGAAATAGGCCGAACGCCTGTTCAGGACGTAGATCCCGAATCGATGCTTCAGGACTTGATTGATGCCAGGCAGGAACTAAGGAAGGAAAAGCAGTATGACAAGGCCGACCTGATACGGAACAGGCTGGATGAATCCGGGATACTGCTTGAAGATTCAGCCCAGGGCACAACCTGGAAGCTGAAGAGATAGTCTCCAGGATTTTATCGTTCCCGTAAACAGGCTGTGTCAGAACCGCTAGACCGCATGTCATACTGAGGAGTCCGAGTGTACGTGGTAATATGTTCAGCTATCAAGACAAGGATGATGAATGTATCTCCTTGCCGATACCCGAATACCTTGATCATTTAAATCTACCGTAAAATTATCTGCATAAAGAAAGGAGATCCTTCATCCCTGGAATAAGCTTGGATCGGGAAATCCGACTAAACATCGGGATTCAGGATGACACTTTATCGTATTATAATGGATAACTGGTTTAAACACAGGAGTTGTGACACAGTCCAGGAAGACCAATATAGCCGTCGCTACCTACCCGGGTTTCTGTAGCCAGTACCGGTAGACATCACCGCCAAGTTTCGAAGTATAGTGAAGGTACTGAAAACCAAGTTCGAGTGGTTCTTTTTTAGGCCCTTCCGGTCTCTTTCGGTCATCTTCTCCGGGACAGTCTATAATATAACCTCCCGATTTGGTAACGCGCATCATTTCACGTAATTCTGCTTCAAAATTGTCACCGAAAGTATGTCCTGACATGACGATATCGAAAAATTCATCCTGAAAAGGAACGGATTCTATCCTGCCGTCGATTACATATATATTATCCAGATTCAAGCGTTTTATCTTCTCTCTCATGTATTCACGGAGTCTATCGACTGGTTCGCTGGCGTAAACTGCTCTCGCAACGGGTGCAGCGGCGAAAGCCAGCCTTCCGGTACCGCTGCCGATGTCCAGCACGGTTTTATCCGAAAAATCGGTAATTTCAAGCAACCGTTCGCTGTCCCACTCCGTGATATATGACAATTTATCCATGATCTCCGGGTATGCGTAGACCACCGTTGTATCCATCTTTTCGAGAACCCAGATTTCGGCTTGGCGGATTTCTTCGGGAGTCAGGTTTTCCGGGACACTTTTCACCAGAGAATCAAAATATTCCTTATGTTCGGGACATTTAGTAGATAAATACCATTGCACGACAGGATTTCCGGATAAGGCTATTGAGAAATTACGCGTGAAATCTTGGTATCGTTTCTTTGATAGATTATTGATTATCCACGTATCGAATAGAAGGAAAGTATTGAATGAAAAGTCTTCTCCGTTAATCCAGCCGTATGACATGTTTCACCTCCACGAGATCAGAGGTGATTATAACAATTCCTTAATTTGCTGAGCAAGCGTTTTTGTTATTCCCGGGACTGAGGTCAGCGCTTCGATGCTGGCTTCGCGAATTGCCCTAACTGAGCCGAAGTGTCTTATCAGGGCTCGTTTTCGTTTCGGACCGATGCCCGTAATGGTATCTAGCGAAGAATGTATGGTCTGTCTGTTTCGCAGGTTCTTGTGATAAGTAATGGCGAAACGGTGGGCTTCGTCACGCAAACGCTGCAGCATCTGGAGACCCTGAGATCCAGGTTGAAGTATAACCGGTTTTGACTTCCCGGGCAGGAATATCTCTTCATTCTGCTTGGCGATGCTGGCCAACGGTATGGATTCTGCTCCAGTTTCCTTCATCACTTCAAATACAGCGTTGAGCTGGCCTTTTCCGCCGTCGATCAGCACAAGATCGGGAATTTTATCCCAGTTTTTATCCGGTTTGGAATCACCATTGTTCCTGGCCCTCTTCAAACGCCGTCGCAACACTTCTCTAAGCATCGCATAGTCGTCTGCGCCAGGAACCGTCTGTATCCTGAACCGGCGGTAGTCCGATGATTTAGGTTTGCCATTTTCAAAGACAACCATACTGCCGACAGCTGCCTTTCCCTGTATATTGGATATGTCATAGCACTCCATTCTCACAGGTTTCCGCGGCAGACCCAGTTCTTTCTTTATCTCAGACAGCCCTTTGGAGATATCCGATGAATTGATCTGTCGCTTGATTTTCATCTGCAGGAGCCCCTGGTTGGCATTTCGGGCGACTATATCTACCAGTTGTTTCTTGTTGCCCCTTGACGGTACCTGGATCTTGACACTGCTGCCCCTTTTACCACGCAACCACTCTTCGATAATTACTTTATCTTCGACTTTGTGCTGTAGAAGAAGGAGCGGCGGTATGTATGACGCGGACCCGTAGAACTGCTTGATGAATCCGGTCATTATCTGCTCTGGCTCTTCGGAATCAACGCCCTGGAGAGTAAAACTCTCCCTGCCTATCAGCTTGCTGCCGCGTATGAAAAATACCTGAACGAAAGCGTGGTCACGCTCGGTGACGAAAGCGATGACATCCAGTTCTCCCTTCGCCTTGGTAGCCAGTGACTGGTTTTCGATGATACGATTTATCGACTGTATCTGGTCTCTGTAAGTACCGGCTTTTTCGAAATCAAGTGCTTCGGAAGCTTTTCGCATCCTGGTTTCCAGCATTCGGACTACCTGTTCCTGTTTTCCTTCAAGGAAGAGTATTACCTGCCTGATTATTTCCATGTACTCCTGCCTGGTTATAGCACCGATACAGGGTCCGGGGCACAGGTGGATATGATAATTCAGGCAGGGTCTTTGCTTTGTGCCATTTATCGGTGTGGTGCAGGAACGAAGAGGGAAGATTCCTCTCAGGACTTTTATAGTCTGACGCAGTGATTTCGCGCTAGAAAACGGACCGAAATATCTTCCACCATCTTCCTGGACCTGCCGGGTAAGGAATGCTCGGGGCCATTCTTCGTTGAGTGAAATTTTCAGGTAAGGGAAAGACTTACCGTCCTTCAGCCTGACATTATAGAACGGCTGGTGTCTCTGGATAAAGTTATATTCAAGGATTATAGCTTCTTCCTCGGTATTGGTGACATAGAATTCCAGGTCGGCGATGTTTCTCACCAGTCGCCGTGTTTTCGGCGTGTGCTGTGCCTGATTATAGAAATACGACTTCACCCGGTTTTCAAGACTTGAAGCTTTCCCGACATAGATAATTTTCCCGGTTGGATCTTTAAATATATAGATACCCGGACTTTGAGGTAGTTGCTTGAGTTGTTCCCTGACAACACTGGACACAGTATTCATCGTTCTCTAAAAACATTTTATACCGTATGGTCAATGTGGTACAAAAATTCTGAGAAACGGGGTATTTTTCCTATCCTCCATCCAACTTAATGTTGCTGGTGTTTATTACCGTGATGTTATATCATATACGTCATAATAGCAGAAATATTTACAGTAACAGGAGGAATTATGAAAATTTCACTGGCTATTCTCAGTTGTGTTCTTATTATTACTTCAACACTAAGCGGTTTCTTTATTTATAACCTGAACCAGCAGATTAATGAATTAGAACTCAATATGGAAAATAAGTTTATCAACGCTAACGGGCAGATCGAAGATATAAGAGATACATTTACGACAGTGCTTAAAGATAGTGAAGGCAAGTATGACATAGCTTTAAATACTCAGGCAGCATCATTGACCGACTATCAGTTATCGACTGACAACATGGTTTCAACACTGCAGGATGATATTTCAGCAACTAACTCTAAGCTTGGAAGTATAAATACTCAAATTTCACAGATCAGAGGGAACGTACTATTTTCCAGTGATCTTTATGAAAAGGTGAAAGAATCCGTTGTAACAATATCGCATAACGGAGATTTGATAGGCTCAGGATTCTATATAGAAAAGTCTCACAGTATAGTTACTGCCTATCACGTTGTTAAAAAAGCAGATTATCTGATGGCTAGATTCTATAGCGGAGTTAATGTGAAGGCCTTTGTGGTGTCATATTCGGAGGAACTGGATATAGCAATTCTTAGAATAGGTTTCGACAGTACTGGAACCATCATAAATCCGGGTAACTCATTTTTTACGAAATTAAATGGAGTTAACCTGGCTAATTCAAACGATGTTAAGCCTGGTGATCCAATATTTGTTATCGGAAGTCCAGGAGATGGAGAAGAATATCGCATGGGACTGGAAGGAACGTTAACGACTGGCGTCATCAGCCAGATAAACAGGTGTTCATCGATAGAAGGTGAATTTCATACAAACTTACTCCAATTTGATGCGGCCGTGAATTTCGGTAATTCCGGCGGACCACTCTTTAATAAAAGGGGTGAAGTAATAGGAATGGTTATTGCGAGGATGAATCCTCTTATCGGTGACGGAATTGGAATGGTGGTAACATCGAACCAGATACAAAAGGTTGAGAATTCAGCGGTTTCGTTTGATCCATCAGCAGAAATACCAATAGAACCTATCGATAAGTACCATTATCCATGGTCAGGCATTACCGCTATTGATAATAAAGAAATTAGTGTGTCTTATTTAGGGGCTTTTGTAACTGCCGTAAATGGTCCAGCGATACACGCCGGAGTACAAATCGGCGACATAATCACAGGTATCGATGAAATCGAGATTAATAACAGTGATGAGTTCTATTGCTTCCTGGCTGAATACTATAATGTTGGCGATACAATTACTCTGAAAATATGGCGAGGAGAAGAAAATATAGCCGTAAATCTTGTATTACAGGAAAACCTGTAAGAGATGAGTAAGACGGTTATTATGCCCAGGTTATTTCCCTGCAGATGTAAACCACGCTTCTATTGCCGTATAAATCATTTTCCTGGAGGAAAGTTACCCGTGCCGGGGATGGCTGGAAACTGCAGTAGTCCATATTCTCTACCGGTACTTTCAGCCACGCCATGATGATAAAGGTCAGGGCATTACCGTGCGAGACGATTATCAGATTCTCATCCTTTTTCGAGATTATTTCATCCAGACATTCACGAATCCTGGTTCCGACATCCTTCCTGGTTTCGGCATTATTAAATAGCCGGTGATTCAGCCTGTCACCATCCGCCGGTCGAGGTGTTATATTTTCGGCACGCCATTCTCTGGGTTTCCCATCGGCATCACCGAAACTCATTTCCCTGAGACGTTTATCCCGGATAACACTGCTGTTGAACGGTTGCGCGATGATCTCAGCCGTTTCAAAAGCCCGTTTCAGGTCGGATGAGTATACTGGAATACCGGGTATACCTGTCTCAACGTAGAGGAACTCAGCTAATTTCCCCGCTTGTTCAACACCCTTTTGGGTAAGGGAAGTGTCGTACCACCCGCCGGCCAGTTCTTCGATATGGTGCACCGACTGGGCATGCGTAATTACATAGACGTTTCGCATCATGATCTCCCGGTGTTAATATTAGGAATACTTATACTGTGCGCAAGGCATTATAACCCATATGAGAAAACGTGAAAATACCCGTTTTGAAAATGAGTAAGGAAAATTTCTAAGCTGTCTGTCCAAGACCTGCCAGGAATTCGGCGTTATTCTTGGTCTTCTTCATCCTTTCGAGTACTCGTTCCATCGCCTCGGCATAATTCGGGGAGTCGGATGTAATCATGGAGACCATGCGTCTCAGCAGCCAGGATTTCTGGAGAGTCGGACCGTCCATGAGGAGTTCTTCACGTCTGGTACCGCTGCGTTCGATATCAATTGCCGGGTAAATCCTACGGTCGGCCAGTCGCCGGTCAAGATGCAGTTCCATATTGCCGGTACCCTTGAACTCTTCGTAAATTAGGTCGTCCATACGGCTGCCGGTATCTATCAGGCAGGTAGCGATTATCGTCAGACTGCCGCCTTCTTCCGTGTTACGGGCGGCGCCGAAGAAATGCTTGGCCGGGTAGAGCGCTCCGGGGTCGATACCTCCGGAGAGTGTACGCCCGCTTGAAGGCATGGCAAGATTGTAGGAACGGGTGAGTCGCGTAATACCATCCAGCAGCATGAGCACGTCCTTCCCGCTTTCTACCATTCGTTTTGCCCTGTTCAGTGCCAGTCCGGCAACGCGGGTGTGGTCTTCGACAGGCTCATCGAATGTAGCAGCGATCACTTCACCGCCTACCGAGCGTTTCATATCGGTGACTTCTTCGGGACGTTCTCCGATAAGACAGACCATCAGGTGCAGATCATTGTAATTAGACATAGCTGAGTTAGCTATCGATTTCAGCAAAGTCGTTTTTCCCGATTTAGGAGGTGAAACGATAAGACCACGCTGACCTCTGCCTATGGGGGCAACCAGATTTATTAAACGTGACGCGAGATCATTGTCAACTCCTTCAAGGTTGATCTGCTTATCCGGGAATGTCGGGACCAGAGAGCCGAAGTGAGGTCGACTTTTAGCCAGTTCCGGGTTAATGTCATTAACTGCTTCAATCCGCAGCAGGCTGAAGTATTTCTCTCCCGCCCTGGCGGGCCTTCCCTGGCCGACTACCATATCGCCATCACGCAGACCAAAACGGCGGATCTGTGACTGGGATACGTAGATATCTGTGGAACTCGGTAAAAGTGAGTCGTTCCTGAGAAATCCATAGCCGTCACTCATAATCTCCAGGATACCGCCGCAGAAAGTATTTCCTTCCTGTTCGGTGTATGCCTGGAGAAGACGAATAATCAAGTCCTGTTTTTTAAGTCCGGTGTAATTCGTTATACCCATTTCCTTGGCGATATCAACCAGCTCTTCTCGTGTTTTATTCTCAAGCTGGCTGATATCCATTTTTAAAATCTCGTTGTCCATGGTTAGTTGCTTCCTTAGATCGTTAATTAAACGATATTATCACTTATTGGTGTTTTTCCAGTCTGCCAGGAAACGGCTGATCCCGGCATCGGTCAGAGGATGCTGGATCATTTTTATCAGCACGTCATAGGGAATGGTGGCAATATGGGCGCCGGCTGCAGCAGACCGCAGACAGTGTTCAGGGTGCCTGATGCTGGCGGCAATTACCTCGGTGTTAATATCGGGATAGTTATCATAAATGTCAAGGATGTCTTCGACAAGCTGCATTCCATCCTGTCCTATATCATCTAGCCTGCCAACGAAGGGGCTTATATAAGCAGCCCCCGAAAGTGCAGCTAATAGTGCCTGGTTTGCCGAGAAACAAAGTGTCATATTAACCTTGATATTTTCCTTCGCTAGAGTAGATGTTACTTCAAGCCCATCAGCATTGATTGGTATCTTGATAACGACATTCGGAGCCCAGGCTGCCATCTCACGTGCCTGCTGCAGCATCGGCTCCACCCCTTCTACGACAACCTCGGTCGAGATAGGTCCGGGAACTATGGATGCTATCTCTTTGATAGTAGCTTCGTAGTCGGTTGCTCCTGCCCGTGCCATCAGTGTAGGGTTGGTTGTTACCCCGCTTATGACACCTAATTTAGATGCTTGTCTGACTTCTTCAATTTTAGCTGTATCCAGAAAAATGCGCATTTTGATTTCCCTCGAGGGATTATTCACCGGATGTGAATGATGGTAGAGGTGGCTGGTCCCCTTCTCTCAATATGCCCTTAGCTGAACCGATAAAGTCACGGAACAGAGGATGAGGACGGCCTGGTCTGGAGCCGAATTCCGGATGAAATTGGCATGCTACCATCCATGGGTGACCGCTAATTTCACATATTTCTACCAGGTTGCCGTCTGGAGATACTCCACTGCAGACCAGCCCTGCTTCCTGCAGACAGTCGCGATATTTATTATTGAATTCGTACCGATGGCGGTGCCGTTCCTGGATCAGTGACTCACCATACGCCTTCGAACTCAAAGTATTTTCCAGAAGCTGGCATGGATAATTACCGAGACGCATTGTCGCACCCATATTGTTAAGGTCCTGGTTCGGCATAAGATCTATCACCGGGTTCTGCGTGTCGGGATCGAATTCGGTCGAATTCGCATCTTCCGTATCCAGCACATATCGTGTATATTCTATAACCATAACCTGCATTCCCAGGCAAAGTCCCAGGTAAGGAATCTTATTTTCACGGGCGTACCTGGCTGCAACGACCATTCCTTCAATTCCTCTTACTCCAAATCCTCCGGGTATTATAATTCCCTGGGCATTGCGAAGCTGGGCTTCACAATCTCCCTCTTCAAGCGTCTCGGAAGGAATCCAGTTACACTCTATACTTCTTTTATGGAATAAAGCTGCGTGACAAAGTGCCTCGCGGACCGAGTAATACGCATCCTCCAGTTCGACATATTTCCCGACCAGTGCTATGTTAACCGGCTCATTGGGTTGTTTCAACGATTCAACCAGCGATCTCCATTGACTCAGGTCACACTGGTTCGCTTTTATTTTCAGTTTATCGACTATCAGTTGCCCCATTCCCTCTTCTTCCAGTACCACAGGGACTTCGTATATACTGGGTATCGTAGGCATGGGAATCACCGCTTTTTTTTCAACGTCGCAAAACAGTGATATCTTTTCACGCAGTTCTTCAGCGATCGGCAGGTCGGCGCGGCATACAATGATATCAGGCTGGATACCGATGCGGCGTAATTCGTTTACGCTATGCTGTGTAGGTTTCGTTTTTAACTCCTTGGTGGTAGCGAGATAAGGAAGAAGCGTGACATGTATATACAGGACGTTATCTCTGCCCACGTCGTTTCTCATCTGCCGGATAGCTTCAAGGAACGGCTGTCCTTCGATATCGCCTACCGTACCGCCGACTTCGATTATCAACACTTCTGCTTTTGATTTCTCAGCCAGCTTTTTAAATCGCGTTTTTATTTCATTGGTAACGTGCGGTATTATCTGTATCGTTCCTCCAAGGAAATCACCTCTTCTTTCCTTGGCAATAACGGTGCTGTATATTTGCCCTGAAGTGACATTGGATTCACTGGTAGTATTAATATCAACAAATCGTTCGTAGTTCCCGAGATCGAGATCGGTCTCAGCTCCGTCCTGAGTTACGAATACCTCTCCGTGCTGGTAAGGAGACATCGTCCCCGGATCTACATTTAAGTACGGGTCCAGTTTCTGGAGGGATACCGAAAGGTTCCGACTCTTCAGAATGGTACCTATCGAAGCGACAGTGATACCCTTACCTACGGCACTTACTACACCACCGGTTATAAAAATAAATTTTGACATACAAGATAACCAGGTAAAATATCCAAACGGTGTACGAAAGACAACATTAAGTTGGAACTTTGGAGAGAAATCATGTCAGGGGTTTCTCTTATTTTATAAACAGAATTTTGAATTTGTCAAGTATTTATAAGATGATACAGTAACTCAGCCAGCAATTATTGTATATCAACTACTTTTTACCTCTTATCCTGTTAATCAGTATCCTGAGAAATATAGCGCCGCCGATGGCTATAACAACCTGGAGCAGTAAAAGCTGTTTTAATAATGATGATATTATGGGTATTACAATCAAAAGGAAAATTACTATGACAATAAAGATTGCGATATCACGCAGGAAATCTTTTTTCAGCATATAGAAGTATAGGAATGGCAGAGTTTACGTGTCAAACCTGATTAAATGACGGACAGATAAGAAATAATACTTTTAATGTCCAAAGGTGTTGTATAATACTTCACTAATAAGTAGAATCACCTGGAATACTGGATTCAGGAGGTAATATGGAAGGAGCGACTGTACTTGCTATAGGTGAGTCATATCATCTTAAAATGGGAAAAGATTGGATTGTGTATGCCGGAATGCCATCAGAAGATGTATACTCAATCGTCCAGAGAAAGACAAGTGGTTACCATGGATTTGCCTGGAACCTGTATTATTCAAGAAGAAAAACTGATATTAAAATCGATGGAGTGGATATTATAGTTGAAAGTGTATCTCCTGAAGAAATTATGTTCAGGATAAGATAGGTCAAAAAAGGAGGAATAACATGACATCGAAGAAACATTTTACGGCAGAGGAAGCAAAGGCAATAGGGGAACAACTTGGTATCGACTGGTCCGAGTTCGATGTGGAGCAGTTCAGGATGGGAATGGATGTGGAACTCGAACACGGTCTCATTGATCCAGCTACAAATGTAACCGATGATGATCCGCTGATAACAGGGAAAATAGCCCTTGCCCACCTGAATGAGTTCGGTGATTATTATACCAGGTTGGAAATCATGGAGAGAGAAGCTGAAGGCAGGTAGATAATCCATAAAAGGGGAGGATATAAGTATGGCACTGTCACCTGAAGAACGACGAAAGATCTACGAAGAAGAAAAAGCGAGGATCGAGGCTAGGGAATCACTCGAGCGCGAAAGAAAGAATGCTCCGTCTGATACCAGTACCGGACTCTCACCGAACGTGGCATCGCTTCTCTGCTACGTGGGTGGCTGGATAAGTGGTATTATCTTTTTCGTCCTTGAACAGAAGAATACGAACGTACGTTTTCACGGCATGCAATCGATTCTTGTATTCGGAACTCTCACTATCGCAGGAACGATCCTGGGTTTGATTCCAGTGATCGGGAGCGCATTTTCTGCGGCAATCGGCATCATCGCGGTCATACTGTGGATTGTATTAATGGTGAAAGCGTATAACGGAGAAAGGTACAGAGTGGTCCTGGCGGCTGATCTTGCCGAAACTATTACCGGATTCAAAGGGTCCCAAGCTGAGTCGGAGATAGCGTCCTCATCACCCGAACAGGAAGTTAAAACTGCGGTTCAGGAAGATATTAAAACTACTTCACAAATTCCGCTAACGCCGGTTATAAACCTGGATAGGGAAATCGGCAGGAAGATAGAAGAATATTTTACTAAAAAAAGAGGCGGACGGATAGCAGCCTCGGCTTTCACCATAGCTTTCAGCATTGCCGTTTTAATCTTTTTCAACTACTTCAATGATTATGTAGCTTATTACTCTTCAGATAAAGTGGACGGTGTCGTTACGTGGACCAGGGCTCCTTTTTTTACAGGTGATATCAGTCTCTGGTTACCGATACTGACAACAGCGTTAGTAGTATCCATAATCGGGCACAGTATAATGATAATTTTCGACAGGTATGTTCTTCGCGAGGTCCTCCAGTTAATTATCAGTGCTTTTTCGCTTGCTTCAACGATAACTCTTGTTATCGTATTTCCTTTTAGTTTTAACGTAATACCAAGCGCTTCAATAGCGGAAGGTGTGGAAATTGGCGTAACCTTGGTATTGATCTGCATTTGCGCAGGGATAGGTATAGGTATACTTGTCCGTGGGATCAAGTTACTTGTGAACCTGATTAAAGGTGTAACGAGTTACGAACAGGGAGCGTAATTCATTTGATACAGACTATAAAGGAGATTAATTTGAACTGCCCCCTTTTACCTAAAGTCATATGGCTCTTTTTACAGGATAACGCCTTTGTCTTTCAGCACAGCAATATCTTCCCACGTATAGCCCAGGTCAATCAAGGTAAATTCATTGTCCTGGCCTACTTCAGGGGCTGAAGTTTTTACTTCGGCCGGATTTTGTTTGAATTTCACCGGGGTTGCGATTACGGGAAAAGTCCCGAGAGGATGAGGAAGTTCCGTAAACACTTCGTTCGCTATTGCCTGCGGATCGGTAGTGACTTCGGTAGGACTCTGGACCTTGGCATAGATTAGGTCATTTTCACGGAAACGCGGTTCCCACATATCGGAGTCACCGGATGCCAGTGTTTCATCGATTATCCTGATAAGCTCCTCGCAGTTATCTTCACGAGCTTCCATTGAGTTAAATCGTGGATCGTTCTCAAGCTCGGGTTTCTTTATTGCTTTGCAGAATCCCGGCCATACCGGGTCCGATTGCAGCATTGACATCTGGAACCATCTCCCGTCTCCAGCCCGATACACATTATAGAGAGGATTTTTAGCCTTGGTCCTGTCGTCTTTGATCGCGGTAATTCCTACCAGGGCAGCTTCGATATCCAGTGCCAGTGTCCAGATACCGGCGTTAAACAATGATAGTTCCAGTTCCTGTCCTTCTCCGGTTTTCTCCTTGTGATAAAGTGCTGCCAGGATCCCGGCAAGTGCCTGTGGAGCTGCGATACCCCTGTCTATCATTCCACCACGAAGCCTTGGCGGTGCGCTTCCGGGTTCTCCTATCATGTACTGCATTCCGGTACGTGCCCATCCCGCAGCATGGTCGAAGCCACGCTGATCGCTGTCAGGTCCTTTCGAACCATACCCGCTGATGGTTGCGTACACAATAGCCGGGTTTATTCTACTGATGCTGGGGTAATCGGCGTTCAGTTTTTTCAGCGAGTCCAGTTCATAGTTGGATAAAAATATGTCTGCTTCCTTGACCAGCTTATAAAGGATCTGTTGCCCCTCCTCGGTTTTAAGGTTGATGGCAAGGCTTTTCTTGTTCCGGTTAAATAGCTGAAATGTCCAGTTAACGCTGGCGCCTCCAAGTTCAATTTCCGTAGTCATACCATGGGCGCCTTTCAACCCGCGGAACATATCTCCAGTGAGCGGTTCTACTTTCAGTACCTCGGCACCCCAGTCTGCCATCCATACGGATGCAACGGGAATAGCCTCCATATGTTCCATTGCGATTACTTTAAGTCCTTCAAGTACCCCTGCCATAAAGCAACTCCTTTAAGTAATACATTTCACATAGAAGTATATATCATTGAATAAGTCTCGAACAACCTGGCAAAATTCGGGAGATTCGATCAAACCATCCCGGCGTCTCACTGGGAATCCGAACTGCTGGTGTGCTCGGAAAGGCAGCAGAAATTTACCAGTTAGTCTTTATCGACGGACACATTATCAAGCATTACAACACCGAGTGGACTGAGGTAGTAATCCTTGACATATGGTTTAATAAGCAAGTAGTTTTCACCGAACCATAACGGAATACAGCAGGCATTTTCTACCAGGAGTTGTTCTGCTCTTGAGTAAATCTCGAGACTTGCGGCCAAATTCTTTTCAAGGCTCGCTTCTTTTAATAAAGCGTCAGCCTGGGGATTGCTGTATCCACCGTAATTGTTCTTAACTCCTGTTTCAAACAATACTGGGAGAAATCCCTGTGGATGTGGATAATCGGCTACCCAACCCATATCGAACAGTTCATCTTTTTCTTCAGCAAGCTTATAGATATACCTTTCGGGTTCAAGCTGTCTCACCTTAACATCTACCCCGAGTGTTTGCCTCCATTGATCGATAATGGCTTCAAGCTCCTGCGATATTATTCCACCCCAGCCGGCGGTAGTGAGGGTGATTGGCGGCAGATTATCCGCACTTCCATAAGATGAGTTTTCAAGCATCTCATTTGCCTTGTCCGGGTTATATTCCAGGCCGGTAAGGTTTTCATTAAAACCGGGCATTCCGACCGGCAGTATCCCATCTGCAGGCTCGACCATATCCCTGAATATAAGAGAGGTTATCTTTTTCTTGTCTATTGCCATAGAAAAAGCAGCCCTTACATAGTAATCATCGAAAGGTGGTTTCTCGAAATTGAAACCGATATAGTAAAAGCTGAATTCAGGGAAAATCCTTAATTCATCATGGAAAGGATCGCTGGTATCCGTCACCTTATCTTTGTAAGACACCGGAACGCCAGTTACATCGATCTCGCCGGTCTCGTACAGGACAATAGGTACACCCCCCCACAAGTAAAAATTTACTTTACTCAGTTTAGAAAGATTACCATAATATTGCTCATTCTGCTCCAATACCAGTCTGTCTCCTTCTATCCATTCGCCAAGTTTGAAAGGGCCGGTCCCGTTGGGATTACGCCACCAGTTATTACCTGATTCCACATTTTGCCTGTCAGTCACGAAGGCGGTGGGATAGGTAAGTTTGAAAAGAAAATACGATCGTGGGGCATCGATATTCACTTCGAGTGTGTAGTCATCTATTACAGTCACTCCGCTTATTTCAGGATTCGCCCCGGCAAGCGTTTCTCTTACCCCTGTTATGTCACCAAGGAAAGTTTCAGCGGTTGAAGAACCGGTTGCGGGATTACAGGCACGCTCCCACGAGTATTTAAAATCTGAGGCCGTAACTTGCTTTCCGTCGTGAAATTTTACGTCCTTACGAAGATGGAAAGTATAGGTCATACCATCATCACTTACCTCCCACTTTTCGGCGATATCCGGCACAGGTTCGAGATTGCTATCGAGACGTACCAGGCCGCTGAATATCTGTGTTACATACTGGTGGGAGGTGGAATCACCGGATATCGCCGGATCGAGCGTGTGAGGATCGATACCGTATAGATTCAGGACATCATTTTTCCCCGGTAGTTCTATTTGACTCTGTGAATTAGTGCACGATCCCAATAATACGGAGAGAATGCAGATAATAATAAGTGGATAAAAGGATATTCGAGTAAATATGCGCATATTTTATGTATCCTGATTAACCTTTAACAAACTGTACTTATTCGGGAGTAAAGACGCGATTCAACTATTTTATCATCAAAACCAGGCAACTACTCTCCCTGACTATTTCTCAGATTATAGTAGTCAAGGGCTTTCTTGAGAGCAAAAGCGCCGCGCTCCAGCGAGGCAAAGGCGGGAATACTACCTTCCTGGAGTTCCTTCATTACTTTTCCAGCCTGTTCTACGTCACCAGGTGAGAATGCCCAGGCGAGGACAGCAATCACCGGCTTCTCCGTATTCTGCTTGACGTCCACAAGCAATTTAGGGAAGCTCTCTCCCGGAGGACCTCCCGGCCCCATCCCTGCAGCTACGAGAAGCGCCAGGTTATCGATATTCTCATCGCGAGCCAGTATCTCGATAATACGTTTTATCTCTCTCCGGTTCTGGTTCCCCGTATCTACAGGATTACGGTAACCACCTCCGATGAGAGTGAAAAACGATGCTAATTCTTCGTAGGAATTTTTCGTGAGAGTTGGGACTTTCAGACCTGCTTCACCGAAAGCATCGGAGATAGCTACCGACTGACCTCCCGAAACACCGGTAATGCCAACTCGATTACCGCGTACCGGCGGCAGGAAATAGACAGCCTTGAGCGTATCGATAAGTTCATCCAGGCTCGATACCTTCACCGCTCCGCACTGGGCTACAGCAGAGTCCCAGATAGAATATGAGACTGCAAGGGAGCCTGTATGTGAAGCTATTGCCCTGTCACCTTCTTCGGTCCGACCCCCCTTCCATATGACGACCGGCTTTTTAGCAGCAACTTCTTTGAGTACCTTCAGGAACCGTTTACCGTCTTTCACTCCTTCGATGTACATTCCGATAACCTTTATTCCCGGGTCGTTTCCGAAAAATTCAAGGTAATCAGGTGAATCAAGGACTATCCCGTTTCCGAAACTGACAGCCTTGTTAATCGCCAGTCCCTGGAGAGAAGCTTGCCTGTTGAAGGTAACGGCATGGGTGCCGCTTTGTGATATCAGTCCTACAGGACCGGCAACAGGTGTTTCCTGGAAAGCCGCTCCTTGTCCAACTCCAAGGCTTGGATTAAAGATTCCCATACAGTTAGGCCCGACAATGTGGAAATTACTCTTCTCAGCCATCTCGGTCATCGCTTTTTCAAGGTTAATCCCTTCCTCAGTATCGGTCTCTGAAAAACCGGCCGTGAAAAAATGGGCTGCAGCAACGTCTTTTTGTATCAGGTCTTTAAGGATCCTTGGAGCTATTGCCCTGGGCACGGCTACTATTGCCAGGTCAACCGGTTCAGGTATGTCCATCAAACTGGTGTAATTCTCTATCCCCAGGGCTTTAATACCCTCGATCTCTTCTGGCGCTACCTGTACCGAGTATAGTTTACCTTTAAAGTTTGAGTGAGAACGCAGCCACATGTAATTGGTTTCTTTTTTATCACCGATTATCGCGATACATTTCGGACTAAAAGCCCTTTCAAGTTTTTTATGGTCAGCTTTCAATGTTATCTCCAGTGCGTTATTTTCATCCCTGTTAACAATATTAGTTAAATCATAGCATATGGCTGAAATTGAGTGAAATACTGCTTAACTTTCTGCATGGTTTTTAAGCGCTGATGCACAGTTGCGGCAATTACTCTCATTATTTTTCTGTTCGCCCCCGTATCAAGTACGGGGCAAGCTCTGAGCTTGTCGAAGGGAGCCGTTGTGGTTCGACAGGCTCATCACGAACGGCTCGATCATTCCACTTTACTGTGCAACCGGGTACTCAATAAAAGAATAGACCTATCTGAATCACGGTACGCCTATTTCTATTCAGAGTGATTCTAAACCGTTTCATCATGAACTTTTTTGCATGATGATAAATATGCTACTTGATTGTGGCACCATTGTCAGACTTTATGATTTCCTCGGTGTACGCCTGAGCTCAAACTTGTTCCTCACGTTCGGATCGGGGCAGGTTACGGTGTATGTTTCAGGATCAGGTTGCCAGGGAAATTGTCCGCCATACCTCATCACCATAACTGCATCACTGATAGTCTTAAAGGCTGAAGGACAGATATTCTCAAAGACCATCTCGCTGGGCCCTTTAATTTCCCAGGTATCTCCTTCCTTGTGGCCGTAACCGCAGACTCCATCGCACTCCTTGCCGATCATCTTGACGGTGACATCATACGCATCGGCTTTTTTCTCATTCTCGGGTTCACGTCGCACTTCGAAAACGTTGTTAACCAGGTGATCGGGACAGCATTGGGTGACAACGTTAGGATCACCTTCCCACGGGAAACTGCCGCCATTTTTCAGCACCTCGATAAACGGTCGAAGAGCGTTGTACGCAAAGCTGCATAGTCCCTGCGGAGCTACATTATCATACAGCCATTCGGTACCCGGTTTAAGACCCTGGTTACAGGGTCTGTCATTTCTTAATAACTTGATCTTGATTTTATAATGGTCCGCCATTTTCCCCTCCATATGTTAAAAAATATGCTCTATGCTATATGATGCTCGTAATGGTGTCAACACCGGATTTTTTTGTCCCCTGATCATCGTGAAAATAGTAATCCGAAAAACCTGGTCACGCTCCGCGTGGTCTTATTGGTCAACGACTCTGTATCTGTGTTCCTGATCTCTGCCGGCTCATTTATACCTATACGGGATGAGTGTGGTGCGTTAGAACAGCCCTTCCCTTTTAAGGCTTTTAAAATCATCATCGCCCGTTATCACGTGGTCAAGAACGTCGACACCCAGGATATTCCCGGCATCGGCAAGTCTCCTGGTCAGTTTAATATCGTCTTCAGATGGTTCGGGTTCTCCCGAAGGATGATTGTGGACAAAGATCACTGATGCGGCACTCGCTGTAAGGGCTTCTTTAAAGACTTCCCTGGGGTGTACTATGCTGCTGTCCAGGCTGCCGACGGAAACTTCAGATGTTTTTATAAGTTTTCCTCTTGTATCAAGAGATAACACCAGGAAATGTTCCTTCTTTTTACCCTTAAGCTTTTTCTGTACCAGGTTTACGACATCCTCGGGTGTCTTGACTACAGGTTTCTTTTCGGATTCAGGAGGGTCATTAATCCTGTTAGCCAGTTCAAATGCTGCCTTAATCTGGGCTGCCTTGGCAGGCCCGATACCTTTTATCTTCGCAAGCTCTTCGATCGTAGCTTCTGCTATTCCCCTGAGATTTCCGAACTGGCTTAATAACCTTTGTGAGGTAACGGTTACCGATTCACCCGAAATTCCTCTTCCCAGTATCAGGGCGAGAATTTCCTGCGCGGAGAGAGCTTCGACCCCGTACTTGTTCAGCCTTTCGCGGGGTCTTTCGGAAACAGGCAGATCATGTATAGTGAATGATTTTTTGACCATTATAAAATCCCTGCAGCCGGAAAAAGAGTGAGTTCAGGCAGAAATCGACCGGTTACGGTTAGTACCGATGCTCTATCTTGACCTGTATATTGTTTATTTACGTAATCTCGCCATATCTCGTCAAGACCGTCCATATCAAAACCGTATACTTCTAAAAAAGCTTCATCATAATCGGTACCATTTGCCATTACGGTCAGTAAATGCAGCATTTTCTCACGACCGTATGTATCGATGAGCATCGATACCAGGCTGTAGCTCTCTGCATAAGATAAATAAGACTTGTCAGCATAGGCTGAAAAAGGACTGGCGAGGCTCCGGACCGATATAAGAGTATCGTTTTCAACTGCTTGACTCAGATAGTGGGTAAAATTTTGTGTGAGAGGACCTTCCATATACATGGCAAGCCCTTCATCGAGCCATACGGGAAGGTCCAGGTACGGATTATAGGTCATCCGGTGGATAACGAGGTGAGTCAATTCGTGTACAATGGTCCTCAATCCCCAATCGATGTTAGAGGCTTCTATTCCTATGGCGATGCAGTTATACAGGGGGTAAGCTACTCCACCGGTCCAGGTCTGGGGAAAGATCATGGCACTTTGCAGGTCATTTGAGTTAGCATAAATATATATTTCAATCGGGCTAGTAATACTTGCTCCGGTGTTTTCGTATAACCTGTCAAGACCTTCGACCGCGGCTGACAGAAGCTCTTCCGCGAATGCTGTATCCCCTTTGTACCAGTAGAGTGTGATATCGCTCTGCCGGACATTTTTCCATTCATAGCGGGTGTCATCGTACTTCAGGGTTACAGGCTGAGTTTCAAGTGTATTACCGTCTGCGTCCAGAACCGACCACCAGTATTGTATGTTCGTTCCCGGTGGTATTCCTCCCGTCTTTCTCATGTCCCATGACCATTCTGCCTTAATATGACGGTCGGGTATGATATCGACCAATACCTCACTTGTCACATGAGCATAAGACAATCGTTCGACATAGGTATATAATCTAATGTCTGTGATATCAGAATCACTCTCAGCATCAAGGATAAAGTCCAGTTTATCGGGGAATTCCACTTCAGCAGAACTCTCTAAGACAGTGATCCCACCTGCTGCCAGTGATAAACCAACAGGAGTTAATACTCCTATCAAGAGTATTATGATTAATAGGAAGTTTATTTTCTTTATCACTGATGTTCCCCAACGATCGAACGGAGATAAGCGATTATAAACCCATCCAGGTCTCCATCCAGTACTGCTTCGGGATTACCGGACTGGTAGTCGGTCCTGTGATCTTTCACCATTTTATAAGGATGAAGAACATAACTCCTTATCTGGTTGCCCCATCCCGCAAGAACCCGATCACCCTTCAGTTTTGTTCGTTCTTCGGCCAACTTCGCCATTTTAAGATTTAGTAAACGTGACTGAAGAATCGTAAGTGCTATATCTTTATTCTGGTGTTGAGACCGCTCACTCTGGCATGTAACGACCAGTCCTGTCGGAAGGTGCGTTATCCTGACGGCGCTGCTGGTCTTCTGCATATGCTGACCGCCAGGTCCGCTTGACCGGAAGGTGTCTATTTTAATTTCATCCGGTTCTATGCTTATATCTACCCCGGACTCTGCTTCCGGTAGCACTTCGATCAGGACAAATGAAGTATGTCTTGCATGATCGGCGTCAAATGGTGAAAGACGGACCAGCCGGTGAACGCCGTGTTCCGATTTTAAATAACCGAAAGCGTATTCTCCGGAAATACTTATCGTTGAACTCTTTATACCAGCCTCATCTCCCGGTGAAGTGTCAAGAATATCGGTTTTATAGCCGCGTCTCTCCGCCCATCGGAGATACATTCGCTGAAGCATTTCAGCCCAGTCCTGTGATTCGGTGCCTCCCGCTCCTGCATGAATAGCCAGGATAGCATTCCTGGAATCGTATTCGCCGCTTAAAGCCATTTCAAGTTCCAGTTCGTCCAGGTATGAGGATACAGAATCGATCTCGGTTTCGTATTCTTCCCGGAAAAGGGCATCTTCCTCTGCCAGAGATACCATTTCACTGATATCTTTCACCCTTTTCTCCAGCCCGCGCCATTTTTCAATTACTCTGTTTATCTCCGCCAGGCGGCGCATTACTCTTTTAGCGTTTACCTGGTCAAGCCAGAAATCCTGCTGGACCGACTGTTTTTCCAGTCTGGTGCTTTCCTTTTCTTTTGCAGCAACATCAAAGATGCACCAGAGCGTTAGCTATTCTGGTTTGTAGGTCCTTCAGTTTATCTCTTAGTTCCTGCACTCATCAACTCCCTCATATTATTATACACGATGTTTCCAGTATCGCGTCTCGGTAACATTTTAATACTAGGCTCATCCTTCGACGGACTC
>CAZBQL010000038.1:0-26678 GCA_964493985.1 uncultured Dehalococcoidales bacterium | reverse complement strand
TAAGTACGTGCTTTGCGAGGTCTTCCTCGTTTCTTCCAGCCAAGTGTTGTTAACAATACTTCAGCAGCCATATCATCAAGCCCGGCCGGGCTGATCGGCTTGTCCGGATTTATTCTGTACCTGTTGTTTCTCCCCTCACGGGTTTTGGTAATGTACTCTTCTTCAAGCAAGTCATTGATTATTTTTAAAGTAGCTCTTTCGGTAATCCCTATTATATTTGATAATTCTCTGGCAGTTATTCTTGGTTGTTGCGCAATATGACTGAGGATCAGAGCATGGTTAGTAAAAAACTTGAATTCCGGCACAATCTCCTCCTGTTGTCCGATAACCTGCGGCAGTAATATTCAACTAAAGATATTTAGCATATATACCGGAATTAATCAAGTTTTACTATCACTTCCCATATCGCTAGGTTAAAAAAGCTTATAGAGATATACGTTGGTATCACTAAAAAGTATATCAATGGTACATAATTGTGAGCAAAATATTTTATTTAAGACTATTGACAGGCTGCCATTTGTGTAATATCATTCAGATTGAAATAAACATCATTTACAATTCAGTTAATATGATACATGAATAAATATTCATATAAAATAAGTTGGGGTAATGATCATGGTAAAGACTTTAAAAAATGTAGTTAAGAGGACCAGGAAAGTACTGGGAGATATGAATTTGTACGGAAATCAGTACTGGCCGGCAGGTGTATTAAACCAGCTTGAATTGCAGTATCATCTCAAACCGGAAGAAATGCTGCGTCTCGGCTATTTTAGACAGAAATTCGGCAGGCATAATAGGAATTATGTCTTATACATTTACGATAAGTTTACAGCTTCCGACAGGAAACTCTCCATAAAGGATGTAAATGATATTTACCATTCTCCCGATTTACTCCTGTTCAAAGGAAGCGTGACCGTTGATGGCGCGATTCATCTCGACAAAGTTAATGATTTTAACTGACAATCACTCAATTTTCATAATATTCATTAACTTGAGATCGGTGATACCAACCAGAAAACGGTGCTCTTAAATCAAGAGTGCCGTTAATTATTTGTAAAGGAGTACTACCTAAAATCGATGGATGTGCTGGGTTATTTAGGCGGTGGAATATTTATGATAAGTTTTTTCCCGCAGGTTATCCGTGTCGTAAAATTGAAATCAGCCAATGAAATAAGCCTGGTTTTTACGTTATTGATGTTTGCCGGATGCATGATATGGGCAACCTACGCGTTTTATGTACATCAATTACCGATGATGGTGACCGGCGTAACGAATACACTCCTGACAGGATTACTTTTACTCTTAAAATGCATTTATTCGCGGCACCCCGCACGGATAGTAATTGATACAAAACTAGTCAAAGAACCGGATACTTTAGTAAGCCTTGAGGAAACCCAGCTTTTGGTAGATGACAACCGGAGCCAGATCGAGACCCCCATGAACTGAAAATGAAAATTCCTTCAGGAGGTACACTATGGGACTGTTCAAGAAAAATAAAAAACCGGTTGTAAGAGAGTATGTTTGCCCTTCGGAAGGATGTACATTCTCGGCTAACGACAGTGCCAGTCTTCATAGACACATCGAGTGGAAACACCCTGAACTGGCAGCAAATACACCGGCGTCTGAAAAAGTTAACTAATTTCCTGTCTCACGAGTTCGCCGGACAGGTCATATGATCTCCGCAGTATATCCTGCTCATCCTGCACCTCACACTACCGCTCATCCTGATCCTCACACCACCGTTCATCCTGTGCCTCGTACTACCGCTCACTCCATGGACCGCCCTTTGTGAGGATATTCCAGAGCTACAACGAATCGCCTAACTCTGAATTATTTCACCCTGGTAAACTCTTCTTATGCAATCGGTGAGGATATTCAGTTTGACTCCCTTGATAAGATAAGCCGTCACGCCATTTTTATACGCTTCCGACTTAAAATCTTCGTAGTTGGTAAGCATTATAATCTTACACGGTAATGCTCTTTCACTTATTATGCGGCTGGTCTCTATCCCGTTGAGTCCGGGCATTTTCTCGTCCATCAGGATAATATCAGGTTCAAGTTCAGTCGCTTTCTCCAGGCCTTCTTGCCCATCGACAGCCTCGCCGATCACTTCTATGTCATTAGTAAGTGCCAGGATATCTTTCAATGCTTGTCGAACATCTTCACTGTCATCGACAATCAAAGTCCGAATTTTACCGGCTTCGATTATGTCATTGGCATTGTTGTTCATACTTGGATGCCTCTGTATTCAAGATTGCAGTTCTTAAAATTACTTCTACTCATTATATGAAATATCTACGTACAATAACACTTCCTAAATATTAAATTTTTTACACTGAAAGTTACTTATATATGAACCTTTTGCTCATATCTGATAGTTCTTTTTAGTGATACTCCGTCTACGGGCAGAATTGCAGTGCAAATACATAAAGATTAATTATAGTAAAATTAAGATAAAGTGACACACAGACCTTCAAGAAGTGATAATGCAATCATGGGAGAAGTGAAATGGAGAAAGTTCTTGGTCTGATAATGGCAGGTGGAGAGAGCAAAAGATTGAGCACTCTCACAGCAGAAAGGGCAAAACCAGCGGTCCCTTTCGGAGGTAAGTATCGAATAATAGACTTTACGCTGAGTAACTGTGCACATTCCGGTTTATACAATGTGGCTTTACTCACCCAGTTCAATCCCGGTTCACTTGTTCAGCATGTTGGAGGAGGTGGAGCCTGGAATATGGAACGGGCAGCGGGTGGTTTAAGGTTACTCCACCCATTTACTTCTCGTACCAGGCGAAGCTGGTATCGCGGAACTGCCGATGCTGTGTATCAGAATAGATCGTATGTCGAAGACCAGCCGGTGGATGAAGTTTTAATACTGTCAGGAGATCAAATTTATACTATGAACTATGAAAGGATGGTCCACTTCCATCGGGAAAAGGCTGCGGATATTACCATAGGGTTGACAAGAGTACCCATGGAAGATGCCTCCCGTTTTGGAATCGTTTCCGTAGACAGACAGGGAAAAGTTATCGATTTTACCGAGAAACCGGCGAAACCAAAAAGTAATCTGATTTCAATGGGAATATACATTTTCAAGAAGGACCTCTTGTTACAAATTCTTGGTGAAGATACAAACAGGAAACGGACTGAACATGACTTTGGTAAAGATATTCTTCCGGGTATTGTCAGGAATTATAAAGTATTTGGCTATCGTTATAGCGGATACTATCGCGATGTCGGTACGGTCGTAGCTTACTGGCAAACTAATATGGATATGCTTACGGATCCCCCAAAGCTTAATCTATTCACGGACCAATACCGAGTACAGACCGCCCTTTCCAACCAGAATATGCCTCCAGTGAAATTTGGGCCTTTTGCCCAGGTATCGAACAGCATAATATCGGATGGTGCTGTTATTAATGGCAAAGTACATAACTCCGTCATCTCGCCGGGAGTATATATTGAAGAAGGGGCAGAAGTGTCTGATTCAATCATATTCAACGATTCAGTCGTTAAAAAAGGAACGATTATAAATTACTGCATTTTAGATAAACAGGTAACCGTCAACGAACAGGCTCAAATTGGCTGGAGTGACGACTTTACTCCTAATCAGGAGCAGCCGGAATATTTGCATACCGGTATAACCTTGATAGGTAAGAGAGCCAAGATACCGGAACGGATAAAGATAGGAAGAAATTGTAGAGTAGCTCCCAGAACGCAAATATCGAGCTTTACTGATACTACTGTTCCCAGTGGCAGCACCGTTTACCCAAAAAGAAGAAGGTAATAACATTGAAATTGAAATTCTTTTCAATTAAATGGAAGGATGTAAAGCTTTTTGAGGTTTTTAAAATGGTGGGGAAGGAGGGACTCGAACCCTCACGCATCGCTGCACCAGATCCTAAGTCTGGCCCGTCTGCCAGTTCCGGCACTCCCCCGCAGTATACAGGCAAAATCTTACCAAAAACCGGTTAAAGTGTCCATATTTGATACAACCTGATAGAAAAAAGGACTCCGTGAAATCACGGAGTCCTGAATATTTTCCATTTTCGAAAGACCGTGCCTAATCAATAACACCCTCTTTTACAAGCCTGTCGAACTCGTCATCAGGAACTCCCAGCAGTTCCTTCAAAACATACTCATTGTGCTCGCCCAGCAACGGAGAACGCTTCATCTCGGGCGTATATTTGGACAACTTAAAGTGGTGTCCGGTCTGCGAACGGTATTTACCTTGCTCAGGATGATCGAGTTCCCAGAAAGTGTGCCTGTGTTTAAGTTGCGGGTCCTTATCCAGTAAGTCTTCACCCGTCTCTACAACACCCGCCGCAATCCCTGCCTTCTGCATCAGGTCCATCACTACTTCCGCCGTCCTGGGCGATGTCCACTCGTTGACTATGGTATCCAGGGCTTCCTCGTTTTCTTTCCTGGCGGCCAGAGATGCGTATTTTGGATCATCCTTCAATTCAGGTTTTCCGATTACATCACAGAAACTCGCCCATTCATCATCGGTATAAACCGCAACGGCGCACCATCTGTCTTTACCCTGGCAGCGGTAGGCATTATGCGGAGCAGCATAAATACTCTTGTTCCCTATTCGCTCCTCTATCCTTCCGTTTACCGTGTAATCCAGGATCGACGGCCCCATGAACTGGATGCCGCCCTCGTACTGTGACATATCCAGGTATTGTCCCTTGCCGGTGCGTCTCCGGTACTCCAGTGCCGCCATAATGGCTATGATGTTATAACGCGGTGCGATAAAGTCGGTGTAGGCACCTATCCAGCCGGGTCCCCTGTCAGGCCAGCCGAGAATATGATTGAATCCACACAAGGCCGTCAGTTTATGCCCTGAACCCGGGTGTTTTGCGTAGGGTCCTGTCTGCCCCTGCATGCAGGAACTACACATGATGATATCTGGTTTGATTTTCTTGACCACATCATACCCCAGCCCCATTCTCTCGATTGCGCCTCCAGCGAAGTTGTCTACCATCACATCGCATAACGCAATCAGTTTCTTGCACAATTCGAGTCCTTCCGGTGTAGCCAGATTCAGGGTTATCGCCTTTTTCCCGGTACAGTACTGGCCGAAACTGCCGAGGGTAGGTCCCATTCGCTGTATATCCATCCTCCTCCGGCTCTCAACCCTGATGACCTCCGCTCCCAGGTCCGAGAGGTGTTTGGTGGTAAGTGGTCCTGTCAGGTGCCAGGTAAAGTCTATTACTCTTATTCCTTCTAATAACTGCTTACTCATCTATCTTTAACCTTTCTCTTTCCTATATAGTCCCTTCCCGGGCAAGTTCATCAAGTTTGTCTCCGGTGATACCAAGTTCCTTGTATACTTCCCTGTTGTGTTCGCCGATAAGCGGAGCACGGCGATACAGCCTGGGAGGAGCTACCTCCGTACCGGAAAAAGAACCGGGATACATGATAGCGTCGTTCAATTCAGGATGTTCCAGTTTCACCCAGAAATTCCTGGCTGCAAGTTGACGGCTGTTAACCATATCGGCAGGCGTGGAAACCGGGTATAACTGGACTCCATACTTAAGCGCCCCCTCGAACAGTTCTTCCTTCGTGCGGGAGAGGAAAAATTTAGCCGTAGGTTCTTCGATACGAGCCAGATCCTCAGGGTCAACTCTCATCCCGAAATTAGCCCAGTCGTAATTCAACAGGAATTCGTCAGCTTCTCCTTCCGCTTCCATCCATTTCACCATCGGTACGTTAGTACGCAGCGACATCACACCACCCCAGTAAAACCAGGACACATGTCCGTCCTTGCAGGGCCATATCTGTGTCAGTCTTTCTCCTTTTTTATCGGTCGGCATTACTCTTTCCTGGATCCGATGAGCCTGGTCCCATCCGGCGGTTATATGTTCGGTGCACTGAACGATAGCCTCCTGGACGGAAACATCAACCTGCTGCCCTTCCCCGGTACTGTGCCGGTGAAACAGGGCGGTCAATGCTCCCTGAGCACCATCGCAACCGGCATTGAGGTATGCCTGAGAGTGATGGCTGAAGTGATAAGGAGGCCGGTCGGCATCACCGTATCCTGCCATATTGCCGCCTGCCGCCCAGGCAACTATATCGGAAGTCTTGTAATCACGGTAGGGCCCCGCCTGTCCGAACGGGCTGATAGAGACCATGATTACTCTTGGATTAATTTTCTCAAGGTCTGAATACCCCAGCCCCAGGCCGTCCAGGTAACCGGGAGAAAACGACTCGATTACGAAATCGGCGGTTTTCACCAGTTCCTTGAAAATCTTCTGTCCCTCTTCTTTTTCTATATCGAGAGTAATACCTCTCTTGCTAGTATTCAGGGCAAACCAGAACAGACTTTTTTCCGGATCGACTTCATCATGGTAATAAGGCCCGATATTCCGGGCAGGATCGCCACCCGGCTTTTCTACCTTAATGACGTCTGCTCCGAGATCTCCCAGTATCTTACCGCACAGCAGCCCTTTTTCATCGGCGAGGTCAAGAACGCGGTAAGGTCCGAGAACACTTTCTGTATTTTCCTGCATATGTTAACTCCTTTCACCGATTACTAACATATCCTACCGAGAAAAAAGAATACAGAATACCCCGCTTGATGTCAAACCGGACTCAAGAAAAAGACTACTCTACCGGATTGCAGCAGCGGCAACTTTATCTCTGTTATGTTTGTTATTTCTCACCACCGTCCGTAATAGTATTCTATGAAAGAATGCAGAAAGAGAATCCTTTTTATGAATTGACACTTATACGTATCCAAACTATACTATCAACCACATTAGCATATACGGGTGAAATGAATGCAGACTGTACTTATAATTGACGATCATATTATCGCCCGCCAGGGCTTAAGAAACTTGATCGAGAATGCTTCGAACAACTCGATAGCCGTTGGAGAGTGTTCCGGGCAAGAGAGCCTTAAACTCATTAGAAAAAACTCCTACCAGGCGGTGCTTGTTGGTCTTACACTTACCTCAATTGATCCGATCGAGCTATTGAAACAGATCAGAGATGATAGGCCCGGTTTACCGATCCTCGTTCTGTGTTCGGTAGATGAGGAGCAATATTACGGACGATTATTCAGGGCAGGAGTCACCGGCATCCTGACCAGAGAGAGTGCAGCCGATGAACTTCTCGAGGCAATAAATAAACTACTCGGCGGGGGCAGGTATATATCTCCCTCACTTGCAGAGAAAATGACCGGTATTCCATCTGAAGGTAAGGTTTCACTCATGGAGACGCTTTCAGATAGAGAATATGAAGTAATGGTATCGATGGTTTCGGGGAAAAGGGTTAAACAAATCGCCAGTGAAATGTCGTTGTCGATAAAAACCGTGAGTACCTATCATTCGAGAATACTGCAGAAACTGAAGCTTGATAATGACGCTCATCTGATACGGTATGCCATTGAACAGGGAGTTATCCGTGACAGTATTGCAGCCCGCGAAAAGCTGATTATGAGCGAGTTTAATATCAGGACCGCTTCTTTAATACAGGCGATAAAGGAAATCTGGCGCCAACGCAAGCTGGTCATTATCGTTATCGGTATACTTGGCATTATTACTTACTTTGTTTTGTATTACCTTATCAAGTTTGTCTTCTAATCATCCCATCTACCACTATGAATATTTCACTCCATGTTTTACAACGTATACCCATGACAACTTTTCACAATTCGCCAGGTCTGCAGGGGTGGTAGTAAGTAATTCGAACGGGGTAGGATTACCTGCAATTCGTGAATTGAAAATTACATCACTCTGATGTCTACGATAATCCTGATTTATCGTGATAATTCTTGAGGCTCCCATGTAGTAGCACCATTGTACAAATCCACTGCAGGTAAACGTTTTCACCTGGGACGGACGGACATTCCAGGGCATATTCGGTTGCTGGCATGCCTTGTGAAGTTTTCTCCTGGTAAAACGCCATATCACGGTACATTGTCTAAATATCCGGTTTTTTACTCTGACAAGCCTCGCAGTTAATTCTGGTCGTACTTCGTTAGCAGCGGTCCTGCATATATTGTCAAGAAGATTGATTGTTCTGTCACCATCAAGCAGTTCGTCGTTCAGTCTTTTAACAGCCATGTCATACTTGTCCGGCCGAGATACATAATCACTTAATTTTCTGAGGACTATTGAACCGTCGGTCTTTGCATCGATAACAAGAGCATCGCGATAGTCCCGCCCTATCTTATCTGTCGAATACACCATCAGGGCGTGATTCCAGTAACAGTGCGTTCCGCGACGGATCAGCCATCCCCAAAGACTCCGACGGGTATGAATAAGAAGAATATCGGCAGGACGCAGTTCCTCTAATTTTACATCCTTATCACGTTCTTTAATATCGGCTACCATCATTTTCCTCACCTCATATTTCAGTATGTACCCTTCTCCGAAACGGGCTCTATCGTTCCACGGAAATAATATAGGAGTAATGAGGTTGTGAACCCTGGATAATCTCAACATCGGTATCGGGATATCTGTTTCTTATGCAGTTACCGAGATTATTTGCCGCACTGTCTTCTACCCGGTCCCCATAAAAAACGGTAATAATTCCTGCATGCTTTGCATCGGCTGCGTCCAGCGAATGAAATACAGCATCTTCGATCGTTTTTTCCGCATACAGCGCGTCGCCATCAACGATTCCCATAAAGTCGCCTTGCCGTATCTCTAGCCCGTTCACCGTTGCATCCCGTATGGCGGTTGTTATTTCAATGGAACATACCTGTTCCCGGAATCCGGACATAGCCTCGATGTTTTCATCCAGACCGGTTTCACTGTTAAAGGAGACCATTGCCGAAAGTCCCTGAGGAATCGACCGCGTAGGTAAGACTCTGACCATTTTTCCTGTAAGCTCCGCTGCCTGATGAGCCGCCGGTATTATGTTCTTATTATTGGGAAGTACTATTACTTTTTCTGATGATAAGGATTCTATTGCCTCCAATATATCGAGACAGCTTGGATTCATTGTCTGTCCACCCGGGATTATGGTTGATACTCCAAGGCTGCGAAACACTTCCTGCAGACCATCTCCGGTAACCACGGAAACAACGGCTGTCGCATCTTCGGATATTCTCTTACCCTTTATCTGCAGAAAATCTTCGTGCTGGTCGTCCATATTCTGAATCTTTAGATCGTGTACCGTTCCCAGCGACAGAGCAAATTCGATAATAGTACCGGGATGAAACGTATGCACATGGATTTTTAAAGTTTCTTCATCGCCTGCAACTACGGCCGATTTACCCTGGCTTTCTATCCAGCATCTTACCTGCTCAAGCTGTAAATTTTCACCCTTGAGGATCATTTCAGTACAATATCCATATGCTTCCTCGACTTCCGATATTGTTCCGGCAAAAGCAGAAGCCGGTTTTACCGGTTCAGCATACGAAACCGATAAAGCATCGGCGTTTATCTCGTCACCCTTAAGATAATGCATGAATCCTTCAAGGATAACGCATATGCCCTGGCCTCCGGCATCGACGACTCCCGCATCCCTGAGCACATCCAGTAACCGGGGAGTCCTTTCTACCGAATCCTTCGCTTCCTTGACGATTATCTCCAAAAACCCGGCGATGTCATCTTCATGTTCGGTTACATTGTTCAGGGCGGCGGCTGCGGTGTCCTTGATAACGGTCAACATGGTTCCTTCGCGTGGCTGGCTCAGGGCAGAATAGGCGGCTTTCGACGCTTCATCCAGTGCCCTGGCAAGTCCCGCGGCACCCAATTTATCTTCCCCTGCCAGGCCTGCAGCGAACCCTTTCATAATCTGGGATAAAATTACACCGCTGTTTCCTCTCGCTCCCATCAAAGCCCCTTTGGCCATAAATCCGGTAATGACCGAAACATCGTCCTCCCGGCATTTTTCCATTTCAATCAATACCGACTGCATCGTCAGCAGCATATTCGTTCCGGTATCCCCATCCGGGACAGGAAAAACGTTGAGTTTATTGATCGGTCCTTCATTTTTAGCCAGCCAGTCCGTCGCCATCCGGAACATTTCCCGCAGTTCCTTCCCGTCAAGTCCGAGTTTAAGATTATTTTCAAGACTTAATGTGGTTGTCATTTTTCCCCTCCTCTATTTTCAATGTCCTTTTTCTCAATTATCGGTCTGCTATGACACCATGTAAGTCGGAGAAGTCTGAAATAGCTGTAGGAATGTTCCTAAAAACGATGATTTTTTTGTAAGATATGTCCTACTCTGACGTCTGGCATACCGGTCGACATGTGATCACGGGCTTCTACCAGAGTCAATTGACCTTTGTCACTATTATTACCTGTGAAAGAGAACTGCGCCTTATACAATGAGAAAAATGCGAACCGGAGCCACGTAAAAGAACAGGCACACAATACTCGTTGCAGTAATCCTCCGATTACTGACAAAGGTCCGACCATGTGAACGAAAGGGAGCGGTATATTTATAAATAATACGAAAAGACCGAAGGCTCTTAACCGATTGAAGGAAGAATTTTCCCTGGTAAGATTCCTGAATATACAGATCATGACCAACAACGGTGCATAAGCTGTTCCGGAAACAAAATTATGAATCATTTCCCGATAAAAAGAAGTAGTACTGTCAGGAAATACCGCCAGCAGTATTGTCCCCAGGGCATGAATACCCAGTAATGTTGAAAGTTGTTTTATCTGCGGGAAATTAATACAAATGCAATGGAGTCCATACACAGCGAAAAGCATCAATATACCGTAAAACCAGTAACCGCTGCTCAATAACCAGGCATACGGCTGCTCCGGAGTTCCCATGAGACTGACGCTGTCCGAGACCAGGTTATAACCGGGTGTAATATATCCAACGACCAGTATCGTTACTCCCAGGATTGCCGGGGCTATCATCCCGCAAAAGAGAAATAACCTGGATTTGGCATCTGGTAAAGTCTTCATTTTAATACTCCTGAAATGGATGAAAAACCTGAACTGCCTGTGAATTTCAAGATTATTGTTGCCGGTAACATGCTTGGGAGAAAATAAGACAATTCTTATTTCCATGTAAGATATGTCTTACCTGGCATGAAAAGCAGGATAGAGAACAGGTATAAACAAAAATCCCCGATTCACCCTTTGGAAAATCGGAGATCATTACTTCGAAGGTGGAAAATTTGTCAGGTTAAAGATCAATTTGAATCAATGATTAAGTTCGCTTTTTTATCCGGTCCGTATATTGTCTGGACACTCTGGATTATCAGGAACGCTATTCTGGCTAACCCGCAAGGATTATCCCGTTGTCCCCATCATTGTCAGCTTGTTCGGACTCATAGGTCATCTTGTAAAGACTGCTATAAACGCCATTGCGTGATACAAGCTCTTCGTGGGTACCGTCTTCTATGATTTCCCCGTCCTGTAATACGATGATGCGGTCTGCCCCCCTTATTGTCGAGAGACGGTGGGCGATAACGAAAGACGTCCTGCCTTTCATAAGTTTGTTCAATGCCCTCTGGATACTGACTTCAGTAGTGCTGTCAACTTTCGCCGTCGCCTCATCGAGGACGAGAATCTTGGGATTCGCAACAATCGCCCGGGCAAAACTTAAAAGCTGGCGTTGTCCGAGTGATATATTCTGACCGCGTTCAACCAGAACAGTATCGTATCCGTTTTCCAACTGAAGTATGAATTCATGAGCGCCAACAGCCTTAGCACCCTCGATTATTTCTTCGTCGGTTGCCTCAGGTCGACCATATCGCAGATTGTCTTTTACTGTTCCGGAGAAGAGGAACGGGTCCTGCAGGACCACTCCCATCTGCCTGTTGATAGATATTCTCTGGACATCACGGACATCGATACCATCTATCTTGACACTGCCGGAGGTGACATCATAGAGGCGGGATATCAGTGCGGTGACCGTGGTCTTGCCACTGCCTGTCTGCCCCACAAGCGCGATATTCTGCCCCGGTGAAACGTGCAGGTTTATGTTGCGGAGTACCGGTACTCCGGGAATATAACTGAAACGGACATCCTCAAAGGTTACTTCGCCTTTTATCGGAGGTATCGGTAAAGCACCGGGTTTATCCTCGATCTCGGGCTGAGTATCCAGCACCTCGAATGCCCGTTGCCCGCCGGCCATAGCACGCTGAAGTTGAGCATACTGCATTACCAGTTCCCGGACCGGGTCGAAAAAGCGCTGTACATACAGGGCAAACGACACGATAACACCGACTGTCGTCAGTCCGTTCATAACCCGGATACCCCCAAGTATGATTACCACCGCCATTGCAACAGCCACGGAAATTTCAACGGCGGGGTTCACTATGGCTGTGAGTCTGGCAGCATCTACATTGGCATCGAGATTGTCCGTATTAACCGAGTCGAAGCGGCGCTGGTTTTCATTTTCCCTGTTAAGACTCTGAATGACCCGGACGCCCGAGATGTTCTCCTGAAGGTTCGAGTTAACGACCGCAATAGCCTGGCGGACACGGATAAAAGCCTTTTTCGCCCTCTCCTGCCATATCCACAAAACAATTATCAGGAAAGGCAGGACTGAAATCGTCCCCAGCGCGAGTACCCAGTCGAGCTTAAAGAGCCAGAACAGCGTTACCGCGAGTCCCAGGAAATCTGCCAGTATCGTGAAAAATCCCGATGTCAGCAATTCCTGCAGTGATGTGACGTCGTTCTGCACACGGGACATCACTCTCCCGACTTCATTACGATCGTAGAAACTGAGAGACAGTTTCTGCAGGTGCGAGAACATCTCTTCGCGTAACGTCAACAGGACGCGATGCCCCATCCAGGCCGTAGTACTCATATAGCCGTAGTAAGAGACCCAGGCTAGAAGAGCAAGACCTATCAGTCCGAGGCTGACGAGAACAAGATCATTCACATTTCCCGTTGTTGCATAGTCAATTGCCTGGCCGATGAGAACCGGTTGCGTGTACGAAGTAACCGAAAATACAATGGTGCCTATGATGGCGATTAAGATCCGCCACTTATATGGCCGGACATATTTTGCTAACCTTACGACCACTTTATGGTCGTAGGCTTTCCCGAGGGCGTCGTCGGTCCATCCGTCCATGGCGCGGCGGAGCCCGCCTACACCGAGCCCACCTCCTCCGCCTCCACCGCCTCCGCCCCATCCTCCGAAAGCCATACCTGAAATCCTCCCTATCTTCTACCTGTTACTTTCTGTTTACCGATTATCACTCTGCTGTTCAAAGACACCTGATTCAAATACCTCTTCCTGTTGATTACCCTTCGATTTATAGAATGCCTCTTCCTGGTCCCTGAGTTCCAGATCGTATATATTTCGATAGAAACCGTTTTGTTGAAGGAGTTCTTCGTGGACACCCCTTTCCACAATGACACCCCGGTTCAGGATAAGTATCTGGTCAGCCATTTTAACCGTGCGTAAACGCTGGGCAATCACAAAGGTGGTGCGACCTTTCATCACTTCCTGGAGTGCCAATTGAATCTGGTATTCCGTCTCTGTATCCACACTGGATGTGGAATCGTCCAGTATCAGTATAGCCGGATCGAGTAGAAGCGTCCGGGCGATGGCTATACGCTGCTTCTGACCACCTGAAAGAGTCGCTCCTCTTTCACCGACCCACGTATCGTACTGCTCGGGAAGGGATTCTATGAAATCGTGAATATGAGCGGTTTTCGCTGCCTGCTCTACCTGCTCATGTGTAGCCTCCGGCATCCCGTAGCGGATATTGTCCCGCACTGTCCCGGTGAAAAGAAACACGTCCTGCTGGACTATGGTCATACAACTCCGCAAAGACGACAAGGTAACGTCCCGTACATCTTTGCCATCGATGGTTATCCGCCCTGAAGTGATATCGTAGAAGCGTGGAAGGAGATTGACCACAGTTGTCTTGCCGCTGCCGGTCGGTCCCAACAGGGCAATAACCTGACCGGGTAATGCATTGATATCTATCTCCTTCAGGACCGGGGTCAGGTTATTGTAGCCAAAGGAGACCTTCTCGAATATGACATGCCCGGTAACATCATTCATATCCTCTGCCCCCGATTTTTCCTTGACCGCCGATTCCGCATCGAGAATTTCGAAAATGCGGATGCCGGCTGAATAAGCACGCGAAACAGCGTTTACCACCATCCCCATAGCGCGTACCGGTTGCTGAAGTAATGTCAGATAAAGGGTAAAACTGGAGAGCTCACCTCCGGTGAGTCGCCCCGAGGCAACCTCATTGCCACCAAACCACATGATAGCTGCCATGGCAAGCATCCAGATACCCGCCATAGTTGGCATGGCAATAGCCTGGAGACGGGAAGAACTATAGGAATCTTCAAAAAGTGCTTCAGCCTCGACTTTGAATTTAGCTTTCTCAGTGTCCTCGCGCCCGAATGAGCGGACCAGCCTCGCCCCGGAAAGATTTTCCTGAAGAACGGTTGTCAATCTTGCCAGGCCATTCTGCACACGTGTCCATATCGCCCTGAGCTTCGCCGAAAAGATACCTGAACCTATTCCTACGATCATCAGAAACGGCAATATTACCAGCGCAAGACGCCAGTTGGTAATAAGCATCAGGGTGACGGAACCGATGACCACAAGCACGAAATACAATGCCCGGAGGACTCCCATCTGGACAAACCTCTGGACAGCTTCTACGTCCTGGGTTGCGCGTGACATTAATTGTCCCGTCTGGTGGGTGTCATGGTAGGCGAATGAAAGGCTCTGGAGCCTGTTATATATTGAGTTACGAAGGTCATAAGCTACTTTTTGCCCGAGCCACTGACCGAGGTACTGCTGGCTGTATTGAGTAACAGAGCGGAAAACGGCAGCTCCGAATATTGCTGAAGCTGCAACGATCAGGACGAGGTACTTCTGGACATGTTCGGTCTCGATACCATAATCGATAGCCCAGGCCAGCAGCCTCGGACCGACAAGCATAAACGCGCCTGATCCAAGCACACCCAGAAACGCAATCCAAAACCTTGATTTGTAATGAAATACAAGCCTGTATAGTCTAAGATATGTTGTCACCTGTACTATTTCCTTGAAAAGACCCTTTCCAATATTTCCAGGGTTGTTGATAATCTGTTTAACTCTTCTTCCGATAAAGTCTTGAGATTTTCCGCTAATTGTTTTCGGGTTCTCTCCCTGGCTCTGGAAAGGGCGGAAATTCCCTTTGAAGAAAGAGATAGGCGTACCTGGCGCCTGTCTGGCGCTGTATTTCTTTTAATTATCCCCTGGTCAACCAGCTTCTGTATCATCTTTGATACCGTTGGAGGAGTAAGCCCCAGATGTTCGGCAACAAGAGAAAGAGAAGCATCAGGATGACGCCTGAGAAACATTAGAGTCCGGAACTGCGGGACACTCAGCTCTTTCATTGCGTGACTACGCAACTCACTACGGATATGTCGCATTATCAGTGGCACTACTTCCAGTAACCGTGTGGAACAGTCAACCGCTCGAATCTGCCGCTTAGCCAGGACTCCCCCAGAAGCTGCATTATTGTCATAGGCTAATTGTTTCATAATGAAATTATATTCCTCGCATTACGTGAAGTCAACGACCTCCTGTTAAAATTGTGCTGTTGTATTAAGGATGGGCAAAAAGTGATAAAATAACCTGTCCGGCCGGGACATAGAAGGAATTCGAATATGCTCACCAACGGTGTCGATATATTAGAAATTTCCAGGATAAGGACAATGGTCGAACGCTGGGGACAGCGTTTCCTGGACAGGGTATTCACTGATACGGAACTCCGGATATGCAAGGAGATACCGGAAAGGCTGGCCTCCAGGTTTGCCGGAAAGGAAGCAGTGATGAAAGCCCTGGGGACCGGCACCAGGGGTATAAGCTGGCAAGAGATAGAGATAGCGTCAGAACTAAGCGGTAAGCCTGTGGTAAACCTGTACGGAAAAGCCCGGGAAAAAGCCGAAAGTCTTGGTCTGAGCGAACTCGCTATCAGTCTTTCGGATTCCAGGGAATATTCAATAGCGTTCGTGGTCGGCGAAATAAAACCGGATTAAATGACCGGGTAAAATGGAAAGTCCCTTATTTCCAGCAGCCTCTCAAATACCGCTTATCGATGGCGATGACTCTATCCGCCACTTCCCTTAACGGTCGTGAAGTTTTTTCCTTACCGAAAAGAGCAACTTCGATATTTTTACCGTTATCTTTCACGGCCTGGAGCGCACCTACATAGTCGCTGTCACCGGCAACCAGGATACCAACATCATAGTTATTCTTAAAGCTGTGTGTTAAAAGGTCTGTTGTAAGCTGTATGTCAACTCCTTTTTCATATGGAGGAGAATTCGGCCAGTTCTGATAGACCAGTCTGCCAAGACGCAGCTCGCAATATGGAATGGCGCTTACGCTTGCGAAAAAAGCCTGCTGGTCACGGTAGCGTTCCGGTTCTTCTCTGCGTCCCACGCTGGCATTGTAGTAATAGATCCTTACCAAACGCCGTTTCTCGACAATTTTCTTAACAAATTTACCGAGATCGATGTCTGTCCTTTGAAAATTCCCTTTCAAAGAATGGTACATGTTGCTGCCATCGATAAACACCATTACTCGATCTACCTGACTCGTCATTAAAATACCTGCTTTACAATAATTGTTTTTCTTTCTACATTATATATCCCTGTTAATAATTAAGCGAATTTTGTGGAAATATTTTTACACTTTGACCTCTATATAAATGCCTGAAATGCGGTATCGATTGTGCGTAAAACTTGACATCAGACCTGTATTTTGACTATACTATTGTAAGAAGCCTGGGTACCAATCGAATTAGCTTCGGGAGGTGTCAAATGAAGCTTCAAGCATTACTCGGAGTTTGGCAAGTCGACTTTCAATGCCCTGCCTTGGGGCAGGGCTACCGGAACTCGAACTGGACTCGTTAGAGTGGGTTTAGAGCCGGTACGCGAGAACGAAGGCTACTGCAGTTGTTAAAACCGCATGTGAGTTTAGTTCGAGAGAATTAACTGGAATGGAGGGCATGTAACTGTGCCCTCCATTATTGTTTTTACCACCCGGTATCATCTGTTTCATATTTACTCCTGGACCAAAGCTCCAGGAATTTTTAATCAAATCTATTCTTCTTCGACCTGGTGAAACAAATATTATCATTCACAACGGATAAAAGACCTGTGCTCATTTTACCTTGACTTATATTCCGTACCGAATTAAACTCTAAATAAAACACAAAAACCTACCTTTTTACACCTTAAGGAGGTTATTATGGAAAATACTTACAGGTTTAAATTAGGAGATTTCCAGTGCATGGCGGTTAGTGATGGCAATCATACTTATGCACCTCCCGACTTTCCACCACCCTCTGTTTTTCTTTTCGCAAACGCACCCCAAAACCAGCTTGATAACGTACTTGCCGAATACGACCTGGATTCTAAAACATGGTCGGAATGGGTGAGTCCGTACATATGTCTCCTGATAGATACGGGTAAACAACTGGTATTGGTAGATACAGGTGCCGGTGACTTGAGTCCCGAAACCGGGAAACTTCCGGAAAATCTTAAAAAAGAAGGAATCGGTGTTGGAGATATCGACATTATCATTCATACCCACGGTCATCCCGACCATGTCGGCGGTAATACTGATAATGAAGGCAAGCTGATTTTTCCGAATGCAAGATATATAATCTGTAAAACCGAGTGGGATTTCTGGAATTCAGCAGAAGCAGTGAAGAAAATCGATGAGCATTCAAGGGATATACTTGTCGGATATGCGAACAAGAATTTAACTCCGATAAAAAATAAGGCAGATCTCGTAGAATATGGTACGGAAATCATATCTGGAATACGAACGATAGCCGCACCGGGGCACACCCCGGGACATATGGCCCTTAGTATCAAATCCGGGGACGAACAACTGTTATGCGTTTCCGACACAATTCTTCATCCAATACATCTTACATATCCGGGTTGGTGTGCAGCAGTGGATATAGATCCTGCACAAGTTGAAGCTTCAAGAAAAGAAATTCTCAACAGGGCTTCTACGGAATCTGCAATGGTAATGGCATTTCATTTCCCGTTTCCTGGCCTGGGTCATGTTACCGGAGAAAAATCTACCTGGAAGTGGAATCCAATAGATAACGAGTAATTATCAGTCCTTCCTTATCCCTGTGAATTTGAACACTCCGTTATATACCCGTTATAATTTAAGAAACCGGGTACTCACCAGGTAAGAGCTGTTTCTGATGTACGATATTTTATACGACAATTTTATTTCCAGCACAGATACCCTCAGGATATACTTCGACGAAGACCTGCTGTTTTCATCGGAAAAGGACAGGCTGCTTCCACTGGTAGAATACCTTGATACCTCTGACCGACCTGGTAATGTGGTCATCATGGACAAAGTGACCGGCAACGCGGCTGCACTACTGTCAGTCCTCGCCGGCTGCACGGAGATCTACAGTCCGCTGGGCAGTGATATCGCTGCCGGGACACTGGTAAAATACTCCATACCATATCACTTCGGAGAAACCGTACCTTATATTCAAAGGCCGGACAGCGAGGAAATGTGCCCCATGGAAAAACTGTCGCTGGAAAAAGACCCGGAAGAATTTTATCAAGCACTTCTTGAGATTATAAAATAGGAGGATGGTTTTGGAGAAAATCAGGCTGGGCAAAACCGAATTGATGGTAACCAGGATAGGATTTGGAGGGATACCTATTCAAAGACTTACCGATGATGGAGCAGTCGAGGTTGTACGAAGGTGTATCGACCTTGGTATCAACTTTATAGATACTGCCAACGGCTACACTACGAGTGAAGAAAGAATCGGCAAGGCAGTAAAGGGACAGCGTGAAAATCTGATAATTGCCACAAAAACAGGCGCCCGTGACCGCAAAGGAGCGGAAGAGCACCTGGAACTAAGTCTTAAGCGACTCCAGACAGACTATATTGACATATACCAGTTTCACGGTGTCAGCACTGAGGAACATCTGAAACACGTCCTCGAAGACGGCCCGTACGCGGTAGCGGAAGAAGCCAAAAAAGCCGGTAAGATCAGACACATATCCGTTACGTCGCATTCCAGGGAAATCGCAATGAAAGCGGTGGAAACAGATATGTTCGAATCGCTTATGTTCCCGTTCAACTTCATTGTCAATGAACCTATTGACGACCTGATACCGCTCTGCCGGAAGCATGACGTTGGATTTATCGCCATGAAACCGATGGCAGGAGGAATGCTTGAAAACGCGACGATTGCGTTCAAATATCTCTTTACAATCCCGGACGTTGTCCCGCTTGTCGGTATCGAGAAAGTGGAAGAAATAGAAGAGATAGTCAAACTGGTTGAAGGGCCTCAGGAGATGACCGAAGCCGAAAAAGCCACTATGCAGCAGCTTATCGACGAACTCGGGACCAGGTTCTGCCGCCGCTGCGATTACTGCCAGCCGTGTACGGTGGGAATACCTATATCGATGGTAATGACAAGCAGGAGTTTCTTCAAGAGAATGCCGCCGGAGAGATTCTTCGGAGGTATGGTTGACGGTGCCATGGAGAAAGCTTCCGAATGCACCGAATGCGGTGAGTGTGAAACACGCTGTCCGTACAACCTCCCTATCAGGGAAATGCTTGCCGAACATGTAAAATGGTTCTTCGACGAAAAAGAAAAATACGAAGCACACATGAAAGCATAATAAAGTACCGTCCCCGTGATGTGGTATTATCTCATAAACAGATGTGCATTCAATATCGCATTGAGAAGGTGAAAGGAGATTAATTATGCAGAAGGTCACCGACAACGTATACGTGGAAACCGGATTCAGCGGCAGTAATAATACCTTTGTCGTTACAGGCGAAGGTATCGTAATGATCGATACTCCTCAGTCGCCGGATGACGCCATCCGGTGGCGTGACGAAATAGCGAAACACGGCACAGTAAAATATATCATAAACTCAGAGCCACATGGCGACCATATTACCGGCAATTTCTTTTTCGATGGTATGGTAGTAGCACACGAAGGTATACGGGAAGCGATACTGGCTTCGGATGCCGATCAACTCAGGCAGCAGATGAAGCAAATGGCACCTGACGCGACCCCGATTCCGGATGATTTCTACTACAAAGCTCCGGTCATCACCTTTTCCCAGAAATTGACACTCCACCTTGGCGACCATACCTTCGAACTGACCAACCTGCCGGGTCATACTCCCTACCAGACAGCCATTTATATTCCGGAGGAAAAGGTTGTCTGCACCTCGGATAACGTCGTCAACGGCGTGCAGCCCTTCCTTCACCAGGCGGTACCCTATGAATGGCTGGAATCACTGAAACGCTACCAGGAATACGACGCGGATTACCTGATACCCGGTCACGGCGAGGTGTGTAAACCGGACTACCTGCCGGAAATGATTAAGATGGTACAGGCCTGGATAGACGCCGCCAAAGAAGCGATTGAAAAAGGAATGACCGCCGAACAGGTACAGGAAGACACGTCGCTCATGGAAAAACACGGCATTAAGGTAGGCACCGACCCGTTCGCCAAACGCGTCGTCGGCATGAGCATGGCGAACCTGCTGGAAAAGCTGAAATAATAGCGAACAACAAGTGCTAGATGTCATTGCGAGACCCGGCGTCAACAGCCGAGACGTGGCAATCTCAATAAGCACACCGCTCTATGCCGTTAATATGAGATCTTTCTCTGGATTCCAGCCTACCAGACCGTGTCAGAACAGCCAGACCGCATGTCATACTGAGGAGTCCGGAGTCACATGGTAAAATATTCAGCCACAAGACAAGGACGACGAATGTATCTCCTTTCTGATACTCGAATACCCTTGATCATTTAAATCTGCCGTAAAATTATCCGTATTAAGAAAGGAGAGTTTGGACCGGGACATGCGAATAGTCATCGGGATTCAGGATGACGTTTTATCGGATTATAATGGATTGGCATTGTGACGCAGCATCTCCGGCGGGAATGCCGAATAGGACGCAGGAATGACACGAGAAATAAGGATTGAACAATGAAGATTACCTGAGTTATGTAAAGATCAAGAAGACAGAGAAATGAATTCAGATCAACTATATATTCGCAGAAAAGAAATCCGCCACCACCTCGCCAACCTCTTCTTCATAATCGAAAAGGCTATGGTCGCCGCCCGTTATGATATGATACTTCCCAAATTCGGATTCTTTCTCCATCTGCCTGCGGAAAAGTTCCACAGGTACTATTTCATCGTTTTCACCGATCACTGCCAGGTGCGATCTCCGGTACTCATCCAGCTTTTTCCAGTTGTCCTCGGACAGCGGTGCTGAGATCATCGCAAGGCATTTCACGCGTTCGTCCCGCAGGGCAACCGGCACCGACATCATGGCGCCGAATGAATATCCCGCCAGCCCGACTCTCTCTACATCGATACCTTCCGTCGTAAGAGCAACTTCCAGTGCTGCCCTGACATCGTCTCTCTCGCCGACACCTTCATTAAAACTGCCTTTGCTCTGCCCTACTCCCCTGAAATTGAACCTTAGCGCGGCGATTCCCCGGGAAGCGAGCACCTGCCAGATAGCGGTGACGACGCCATTCCGCATGGTCCCGCCCATCGGAGGAAACGGATGGGCGACGACCACCGCCGGAAACGGTCCTTCGCCATCGGGAAAGAGCCATTCACCCTCAAGGGCAATGTCACCGCATGGAATAATTACCGGTTTTGTCTTCATTCCTTTTTATCATTTTCTTTTCTAGGGGGTTTTGTTGAAAGAGCAGGCTTCGTTTTCGACTGCCACCAGTTTTTTAAACGCGAAACCACCTGTTTCTCATAACCCTGTTCGCTGGGCGAATAATACTGTGTACCCTGTAGAGAATCGGGAAGGTTCTGTTGCTCTACAAAGCTGTCCTGGTAGTCATGGGCATATTTATATCCTTTACCATACCCCATCTGTTTCATAAGCGGAGTCACGGCATTGCGCAGATGCATCGGTACCGCTTCGAGGGCACCTTTTTTAATCTCTTCCTGGACACGACTGTAAGCCGCGTAAAGTGAATTACTCTTTGGTGCCGTTGCCATGTACACGACTGCCTCGGCCATAGCCAGGTTTCCTTCCGGCATGCCGATGAAATGGACTGCCTGCTGTGCTGCCACCGCGACTAACAGTGCCTGAGGGTCCGCCATTCCGATATCCTCGGACGCAAACCGGATAATACGTCTTGCTACATAAAGGGGGTCCTCGCCGGCTTCCAGCATTCTTCCCAGCCAGTATAATGAAGCATCCGGGTCGGAACCACGCATCGACTTGTGCAGGGCGGATATCAGGTCATAGTGCTGATCTCCGTCTTTATCATACCGCAGGACAGGATGCTGGATAGCATCCTCGATTGTAGCCAGAGGGACCTTCCGCTTACCGCTTTCATCAGGAGGCGTACTCATAACCGCCAGTTCAAGAGCGTTCAGAGCTACACGTGCATCACCCTTGGCCATTTCTATGAGATGGTCGATCGCTTCAGACCCGATTACTACATTTATCGAGCCAAGACCTTTCAGTCTGTCCCTTAAGGCTCGCATTAAGATAACGCGTATTTCGTCCTCAAGGAGAGGATTCAGAGTGAGTACCTGGGCGCGGGAAAGGAGTGGTGAAGTAACCTCGAATGACGGATTTTCAGTGGTAGCCCCGATTAAAGTCACGGTACCGTCTTCCACGAAAGGAAGAATGGCATCCTGCTGTGTCTTGTTGAATCGATGTATTTCATCGATAAAAAGTATCGTATTCTGCCCCGAACTGCGACGGCGTTGTACAGCCTGCTCGATAGCGCGACGAAGCTCTGCTACACCGGCACTGACCGCACTGATCATAGTAAAATGCGAATCGGTCACGTTGGCTATCACATTAGCCAGCGTTGTCTTACCGCTTCCAGGCGGACCCCACAGGACGATGGAAGGAATCCGCCCGGCTTCTATTGCCTTCCTTAGAACTCTCCCTTCGCCTATAAGATGCTCCTGGCCGACAAACTCATTGAAAGTGGTTGGTCGCATACGGGTAGCAAGCGGTGCCTGCTGCCCTCTTTGTTCTTCTATCTGACGCTCGAACATGTCCATAACGTACACCCCCCTGGTTAAACCACATCATATATTAGCACCGGAATGAAGGATTATCTACTTATATTTTAGCACTTTACCCTGTCAAAGATGCATTGACATGTCCTAATTAACTGTTTACGCAATCTTTTAGACAACTCCTTAAGCAATTTTCACGGCTATTCATAACTGCTGAATAACCGGTATTCTTCTACAGCGCTATATCCCCGAGGTTCACGCCTTTCCTGGTATTTATAGCAGGAACGTTAACGGACTTCCCGTCTTTCCGTATGTCGAGGGTAAAATTGCTTTCCGGCAGACCTTCGAACCAGAAATCACCGAATGCATCTGTAATCGTTGTCCGTTTTTCACCGTTTTTTTGATCGACAAGAGTGCAGGTGACTCCGGATACAACCTCGTTCGCTTCCAGGTCATAAATTGTTCCCGTGATAAATCTCTTCGGCATATTGAGATAGTAAAGCCTTGGAGCGGTATTAGAAACTGTCTCGGCTTGTCTTATCAGGTCCATCATTTCGGATTCTTCACCGAATTTAAAGCACCCGGTAGGACAGGCGTCGACACATCGCGGTACCTCCCAGCCATTATCAAGCAGATGAGCACAACCCGTACATTTCTGGGCTATATTTAATTCCGTGTTCAAATAAATAGCATGATAAGAGCAGGCATCGATACAGTCTCCGCAACCGGTGCATTTCACAGGATCAATAATGACCAGGCCGTCTTCCCGCTTGTATATGGCTCCTTCGACACTACATACCTTCATACACGGCGCATCATCACAATGAGCGCAGAGTACGGGCTGGTAGTGCATTTTCACCTTCGGCACTGTCCCTTTTACAAACTCATTCAGTTTCAACCAGAACTGCCCTGTTTCCGGCTGAGGTCTGGCATAAGGAGACCAGTCATTACCCGCATGTTCATCTTTGCAGGCTATCTGGCAGCAGTAACAACCGTTGCACCTGGCAATATCTATGATAAATACCTTCATCGGCTACTCTCCTTTTCAACCCAGGCGGTAAACTCCAGACCGGCAGCCGGATCGTATTTTCTCCTGAATGCTTCGGGGTATTTTGTTCTCAATTCATCCAGGTCTTCCTTTGCCACTTCAACCAGGAAACTGCTTACTACCATTCCCGTAGCGTTCTTTGAAGTGATATTGTGCGGCGTGATAGTATTTATCGCACCCCCACGGTCGATTTCCCCGGGAACAACCGGATCGTACCGAGCCCCGTGGTCCATGTAGACAACCCCGGGCATTATCCTTTCGGTCACGTAAGCTCCGCCAAGCACAACACCTCTTTCGTTGTATACCCGGACCACATCGCCGTTTTTCACGCCCCGCGAGGAAGCATCACCGGGATTTATCCATAACGGCTCGTAATTATACCCATCCGGCCCCTTTACCTTGCAGGTCGGTGCTTCCCTGGTCCAGGTAATCTCGTCACATTGCGAATGCACTCTCCACCTGGGATGGTTGGACATCATGAGGAGCGGATACGTTTTTGCTCTTTTACCGGACTGTCTTTCATCATGACTCTCACCTTTTTCTATCCAGTGAGGTACCGGCGGCCTTTCTTTATCATCTGCAAAATGCTTCGTCAGGTTCTGGGAAGAAAATTCTATCTTACCGGACGGGACACTGAGAGGATTATTATCGGGGTCTTCATAGAACCGTTTCATTCCCGGTGGCTCATCCTTCCAGTCCGGAGCGGTTGGAATGGTAAAATACTTCTTCTTTTCGAATTCTTCGTAGCTTATCATCTCGCTTATACCTGTCTTCTCAAAGTTCATCTTTAATAGATCGTCAACCGTTTTACCGTCGGTATAGTCATCCAGCAACCCCAGTTTCCCGGATACCATACAGGCGATCTCATAGGTACTTCTGGATTCCCCGAGCGGTTCGATGCATTGTCCTCCGGACATTATTGTATGGAACTGCCCGCTTTCAGCATCTCCGGTGATATCCTTCTCCTCTATTTTCGTGCTGCTTGGCAGAATGATATCCGCGAACAGGCAGTCATTCTCAAGCCAGGGGTTCTGACCTATGATCGTTTCTATCTTCGGGCTTCTCAACGCCCTGATATACGAATTACTGTCATTCCAGCAGGTTATCCAGCAGGGTGTATCAGTCCATATCATATGGACTTCCGAACAACCTTTTGCAGGATATGTATATTTTATAAAGTGGTCATCAGCCGGAGACATGAATCTGCCATTGCCGTACCAGCTTATCGGTGGATTCAGGATCGCCTCGTGGATCAGGTTCTTAGGAATGATCTGTTTCGCTGTCATACCTCTCGGTGCCGGTGGAGGTGTTTCCGGCGGCGGGGCGTTGCCTGGCATCCGCATTCCCGAAACCTGGACGAAGGGGGTTCCTTCGGCGCCTATGCTTTCATGACCCGGAACTATTTCAAACGACTGAGGAGTCACCACTCCCCTGGGCATCGGCCCTTGACCGAATATTCCCCACTCCAGCATTTTCACCTGGTGAACGCCGGGTTTACCCAGTCCCTGCATCGCCAGCAGGAGGACTTCCAGCCTTGCAGGTTCGGTGGAGTACGGACCTCTCACAGTCGGACCGCCGTTTCCGTGGGCGATCGACGTTGTCTTTGAAGCCCATTCCCGTGCCAGGGCTTTTATCGTGAATGCCGGAATACCGGTGATATCCGCCGCCCACTCTGCTGTCTTGGCAATACCGTCCTCTTTACCGGTCACGTATTCTTCGAATTTATCGAAACCGTAGGTATGAGTCGCTACGTAAGCTTTATCATAGGTATCTTCGGTTATCCAGGTATAGGCTATAGCCAGTTGCAGAGCGGCATCGGTCCCCGGCTTTATGGGAATCCACTTGTCCGCGTGAACGGCAGCTCCGTAGTTGAGATCAGGGCAGATATAGACGCACTTGATACCGAGTTCGGAAAACCAGTAGCAGACCTTGCTTGCCATCTGTCCGTTGAATCCCCACGGCGTTGTTTCAGGGTCGCATCCCCAGAAAAGCAGCATCTGGGTATTCTCGGCTATATCGGGTATAAGGTTGGCAGCGGGAAGCATCTCTCCGACAGGCTCCATCCCCCAGGCATGTTTGGCACCCCAGGCCCATCCTTCCCAGCTATCCGTATTTCTTACCTGAAGGGTGAAACCACCGAGTAGCTGCAGCAGCTTGTTAAAACTGCCGTGACAGGAATGTATTCCCTTTCCTTCACCGTGCCCGTCAGACTGGGAGAGCACCGCTTCCGGTCCGTACTTTTCTTTTACTCTCAGGAGTTCGCTGGCTACAAGATCAACCGCTTCTTCCCAGGATATCCTGGCAAAGCGGCTGCTTCCCCTGTTTTCCGGGTGTCTTTCTCCATTCGGGTCCCAGTCCACTCTTTTCAGTGGATAGAGAATCCTGTTCGGTGAATAGACTCGCTTTTTATAACCGAAAGCAAAAGGCGGCAGTAGCGTCTTCGTGGTGGGTTCCAGTGTATGCCCCCGCACTTCCATTTTCCAGGGATTAAGGTCTTTCATGTCGTAGTGCCAGTCGTAATGCAGGGGCCTGATCCTGAGCAGTTTACCGTCTTTAACATCGACTACCGAAGGGTTGCCGTCTCTTCCGAAACCCATCAGGCTCATTCCCTTGACAAATGATTCTTCCTGATTATCCATTATCGTACCTTCATTAGTTTACTTTTTGTGTAATGACCGTCACTTTCAGGATTAAGTTACCATAAA
>CAZBQL010000037.1:4713-27021 GCA_964493985.1 uncultured Dehalococcoidales bacterium | reverse complement strand
GTTTCCTTAATTATGCAGAGTAACCTATTTCTTCACAAGCTCTCAGGATGAGCGGTGTATGAAGCCCAGAATGAGTGGAGTAGTATGAGGTTCAGTATGAGCGGTATGATGCTATCCTGCTCGCTCATGGTGAGTTAGTCGAACCATGAGCGAGTCTGGCAGAACTGCGGATTCGAAGTATCAAGAAAGGACCAATTCGGCTAATTTCTGGCGGTGGTAGGTCGGTTCGCCGAGGAAGTTGTACAGTCCCCGTGATGCTTTTACATGGAAGCTGACATAATGTTCGCGGGAGTAACTGATACCGCTGAAGACTTTTATCGCCTGGTTGGTAACCTGCCAGTAGGCTTCGCTGGATATTGCTTTGGCCAGGTGAATACTCTTCTGTGCCGGTTCATTATTATCGAGTTTCCACAGGCACTCATAGGTACTCCATTTCGCGGCGTCCATATGATCGATCATTTCGATGATCAGGTCCTGGACTCTCTGGAATCGACCGATCGGTTGACCGAACTGTATCCTTGTACGGGCATAGTCCATGGTGGCGTCGAACAGTGCCCGGCAAGCTCCAGCTTTGTAGGCGCATAGAACCGGGATCGATTTGTCTATACCTTTTTTAAGGGGTGCCCAGCCTTCGCCAACTGAACCAAGCACCACCGGCTGCGGTACCTTGACCGAGTCCAGTTTCACTTCGAAGTTCCTGTCGGAAAGGAATCCGGGCAGACGGCGGACCGAGACTCCCGGCGTTCGCTTGTCGACAAGGAAAACGGTGATACCTTTCGAAGGACCATTTTCTTTCCCACTACGGGTAACCACTATCAGGTGAGTGGCTGCTTCAGCGTCCATTACGAATAATTTCTTCCCGTTAAGTATATACTCATCATTTTTTTCTTCAGCGGACATCTGTATCGCGTCCGGTTCCCACCGATATGATTCCTCTGTAAGTGCCAGGGCCAGGATAATTCTGCCTTCGGCAACCTCCGGCAGGATACTCTGCTTTTGCTCTTCTGACGCTGTTTCCAGTATTATCGAAGCTCCTAATATACCTGACGAAAAATACGGTCCCGGAAGAGGACCGGTACCCAGCGCCTCGAATAAAACACCGGCACTGGTGAGAGTACTGCCTACACCGCCATATTCCTCAGGGATAATAATTCCCATCCATCCCATATCGACCACTTTTTTCCATAGTTCCTCTGTAATGCCGGTACCGGTTTCCTGTAAAACCTGGACTACTTCCTTTGGAGCGTCACGCTTCAGGAAATCCAGGGCCGATTTTCTGAGTATCTGTTCGCTTTCGCTATATTTAAGGTCTAAACCCATGATTGTCCTCCGAGATTTATATTCTTATCTAAGAATTATTAACGTCCGATGGCAAGAGCCCTTGAAATCACGATTTTCAGTACCTCGGGAGTGCCGAGTGGTGCAAGACAAAGGGCACCCCGTTGAGCGACTTCGAACATGGTATCTTCTATGCCTAGTTCTTCATCGCTCGTCAGACCGTAAGGTCCGAGTACTTTCGCTATTTCGTTGGTCAGCAGGATAGAGAACTTTTTAGAGAATAACTGGGCGTGAGTACCGCCGGCACGACCTCCCATACCTCCGGCATTTCTCAGCCCGAAGAGGCGTTCTTTTTCAGCTTCTATATAGACGTTCATAACACTCTCAAGAAGAAGTGGATTCTCCTTAATGCGCTCCGCAATAACCGGATTGTTCTTGCACTGGTCGATAAACCTCCGTACGAGGTAACTCTGTGCGGAGCCCCAGAACTGGGCGCCGCCGCCTTCACCGGCACCGGTTTCGGCAGCGCCGATACCGCCGTGTTCTACCTCGAGAGCGGCATTGGCGGCTCTCCATCCTTCTCCTTCTTTTCCTATCAGGTATTTTTCGTGGATCCTTACGTCATCGAAGAATACCTGGTACTTAATACCATCTGCTCCTGCAGTCATCGAACCACTGGTGGTGCCGAAGGGACCCGGAACGAACAGGTCGAGCGGGACAATTGAAACGCCTTCCATGTCTGCCGGGGTAAGGAACATGGACAGATTTTCATGCCTTGGTGCTTTGGTATCGCTGCGGGTCAGCAATAAGAAATTGTCCGGAGGAGGGTATATTCCACCAACGAATATTTTTCCGCCGTTGACGATGAAATATTCGCCGTCACGTACAGACCGCAGGGCGTTCGTCTGCTGATTGGCTTCGTCGGAGCCGGCTTCAGGTTCGGTAAAAAGTTCCCAGGTCAGAGCTCCGTCCTTAATTATTAGCGGCAGAAGCAGTTTTTTCTGCTCATCGGTACCGCAGGCCAGGATGGCGGGTATTCCCATTGTCGAACCTGCACTGTGAAAACCCATAAGTTGAATGTTTCTCCTGGCAGTTTCACGTCTTATGACTGTAGCCTGCGCCCGGGTGTAGCCACCACCTCCATACTTGACCGGGTAGTTGGGGTAAAGGTAACCCTTTTGTGCTGCCCTTTTAGCAAGTTCGCGTCTTTTCCGGAACTGCTCCTGTGTTACGTTGAGAGGGTCCCTGGGGAATTCCATGCCCTCGGGGACGTTCTCATCAAGCCATTGATTGACTTCTTTGGCAAATTCCTCCTGTTCATGGGTATATTTGTCAGGTGTGAAATCCACAATAAGACCTCCTGGTGCAAAGATTTTGAAGTATTGAGGGTATCCCAGTGAGATGCTGCTTTATGAGTTTCGTCATGCAGCTACCCTGGCGGAATGACCCATAGTATGCAGAGACATCTGACTGTGAAATAGTCTATAGCTACCTCTGCAAGAAGTCAAATGGGGGTGCTTACCTATATTCGCTTTGTTTTCCAGCGGCCCATTCTAAAATAGACCAGGTAGATTGCCGCTCTCATCAGGTTGCCTATAACCATCGCCCAGCGTACACCGTAGACGTCAAGATTTGTTATCCGGGGAAGAAAGTATGCCAGCGGCAACATCACACAGCCCATAGTGATAATGGTGACAATCATTGGTGTCAATGTATCACCGACACCATTAATGCATTGCATCAGTACCATCACCAAGCCGAAGAACATATAGGTTACAATGGTTATCCTGAGGAAAGTTCCGGCAACCTCGATCATCTCCGGTTCATTATTGAAGAGTATGATTATGTTATCTGCGAAAAACCAGATGAATATCGATACAACGGAGATAAAGGCAGTGAAAATCCCTACAGCCAGCCATGCAGTTTTTTCAGCACGCTCAGGCTGTCCGGCACCGAGGTTTTGCCCGGCCAGTACACCGGCGGTCTGACCCAGGGCCATAGCAGGCACCTGGATAAAGCGGTCGAGTCTTTCCATTAACGATTGGGCTGCTACGGCATACGTCCCGAATGGAACTATAAACAGTGTCAGTAGGAGTGTAGCGCCTGTTCTTCCCATACCGTTGATGCTTCCCGGAAGGCCTATTTTGACTATTCTCCATATCATAGTGCTGTCAAAACGGAAATTCTTGAAGGTGAGTGTAAGCCTGGTTCTTCCCGTGTAGAGGAACCAGAGTCCAAGCACGCCGGCCAGTCCCTGAGAAATGACGCCGGTCATCGCGGCGCCGCTGACTCCCATATCAGGGAAAATCCACCATCCGAATACGAGGAACGGGCAGAGAGCTATATGAAAGAGCCTGCCACCGACGCCAATTATCATCGGAGTAAAAGCGTCACCCGAAGCCTGCATAATACTCTGGGACATCATCTGGAGGGACATCGATATCATACCAATGAGCTGGATACGCATGTAGGCAGCCCCTTCAGTCACAACATCAGGATCGACTCCGAATGCCATCATTATATGTTCAGCCAGGAAAATACCGATGATCGCCATAACAATGGAAAAAGCGACACTGATGACAAATGTCTGTTGAGCGACATGGTTAGCCTGCTCCTTGTCTCCCTGGCCTATAAAACGGGCAATCAATGCCCGGGTACCCATTTGCAGTCCCATCCTGGCCGTATTCATAAGCATAACGACCATTCCTGATATGCCGACACCGGCCACCGATGCGCTTCCCAGTTTGCCGACCCATATCATGTCGACAGTCGGACCGAGTGTGGTAACAAGCTGGGTAATCATCATCGGCCATGATAATCCCCACAGACTTCCGATAATGCTGCCTTTAGTCCAGTCTCTTTCTGCCTTTACTCGTCTTTCTTCCGAACTGTCTTCCTCTGCCAATCGATACGTTTGCGTCCTTTCTGAAGTATTAAAGGAAAAGCGATCTCAAAATGATAATGAAATCACCGTTTATGCTACCAAGTATAATATTTTATCACCGGATTATTAGAATCCGTACCACCTGGTTATCTCATCAAGCGGTACCCTGTCCGAATATACTCCATACTGTGGATTTTCAGTATCCGGATACCCGATAAGTATGCCGAGAACAATAACCTTTGAATCCGGGATTTCCAGTTTTTCTCTCAGTACCTCGGGGCATCTCACGGATTGAGCTGCGGCGACGGTGCTGAGACCATATTCTACTGCCAAAAGCATGATGGTCTGGGCAATCAGACCGCAGTCGAAAACAGCGTAGACGTTCTTGTTCTTACCGTCCTGTTCGTACATTTCGCGGTCGGTCAGGATATAGATAACTGCTGGAGCTTCATACATCCTGGCCCCCATAACCTGCCGTTCCTTAAGTACTTCCTTCGGGTCGCGATTATCCGGCGGCTGCTGTCTCCTGGCGTAGGGCAACCGGGCACGGATAAATTCCGGGAATTGCTGAGGGAAAGGCAGGTCAGGTGCCGGGGTTTCCTCAGCTTTGTCCAGATATGCCTGTTTAATTTCGTCAAAGACACTCCCTCCAGCTATGACAAATTCCCAGGGCTGGGTATTTCCCCATGACGGCGCCCGAAGAGCCTGTTTAACTATCTCTTCGAGAATTTCCTTTGGTACCGGCTTGTCCGTAAACCCGCGGGTCGTTTTTCTCTTATTGACTGCTTCTTTTAATTCCATGATTACTTCCTCTCGCTATTTTTGTGATATAAAACGGATATTATGACGCAAGTTCAGCGTGTATTTTTTTTAGCCATTCCGGAATAGCGATATGCTGAGGACAGAGTTCCAGACACTGCCCGCATTCAACGCAGGCTCCTCCGTTCTGCTCCGGCTTCAAACCCCATGGTCCACCGTTATACCTTATTTTGGAAATACGTTCGTTCCCATACATCTTGTAGTCCCCGTAGATTCTGAAAACCGAGGGAATTTCTACACCGTTCGGGCATGGCATACAGTATCGACAGCCGGTACAGGGGACCGGTACAAGGTCTTTGTACGCCTTGCGGACTTCATCGTACATTGGTATTTCGTCATTGGACAGTCGGCTGTTTCCGGCACGCTCTGCAATTTCCACATTTTCAACTACCTGTTCAAAGGTGCTCATTCCGCTGAGTACAAGAGATATCTCCGGGTAGTCCCAGAGCCACCTGAATGCCCATTCCACCGGGCTGCGTTTTTTGCCCGACTTTTCCCAGACGGAGGCGACACTCTCATGCTGCCAGGCTAACTGCCCACCCCGAAGCGGTTCCATTATGATAACACCGAGACCTTTACCGGCGGCGTATTCGACGCCGCGTCTACCGGCCTGGTAATCTACGTCCATATAGTTGAAATGTACCTGGCAGAAGGTCCAGTTGTCGTAGGCGTCTACAACCCGCGTGAAGTAATCGTATTCATCATGAAAAGAAAAACCGAGATACTCCAGGCAGCCTTCAGCAACTTTATTTTCGAGCCATGGAACGATGCCCATGTCTCTCAAGGTTTCCCAGACAGGTCGATGAAGTCCGTGCAGGAGATAGAAATCGATCTTGTCAGTGTTAAGACGTTTTAACTGGCGCTCGAAAGCCGGGTCAAAATCATCGATCGATTTTACTTCACGATATGGAAACTTGGTTGCCAGCTTGATTCTTTCACGGTATCCATCCCGTAACGCATCGCCAACCGCTGTTTCCGAATTACCTCCGTGGTAGAAATAGGCTGTATCCAGGTAGTTGACGCCGCGGTCAATTGCGTAGCGGATCATCCTTGAGGCTTCGGGGATATCGACAGCAGACTGGTCATTATCGATTACCGGGAGACGCATTGCGCCGATTCCAAGCGCGGACGGTTTCCAGTCAAGACCCTGGAAATTCCTGTATTGCATACTCAACTCCTTATCCAACCAAACCTGTATATATGAAAGCAGGTTCAGGTCGTTGCTGTAAAATAACTGACGATGTTACTTTGAACCGATTTAGCCGCCCGTCGCGGCAGTCAGCAGACGAATCCTGTCACCATCATGAACGGTAATTTCATCTGTGGTGGAATAGAAGCGTCCACAGATATTAAACGCCTGATCGTCTGCCAGCACGTTTTCTTCTTTTTTAAAAACTATACCATCGAGTTCGGGTAACCGGATTTTTAAAGCCCGTAACAAGTTCCTGCATACCTGCGTTATTTTCAGGCAGTTCAAGCATCACTTCATTTTTACCGGCGACTTCGGCAGATAATCCGTATAATTCGATCGTGCAGGTTATCACGATGTCCTGTAAGACTCCTTTTTAACGGCTTGCCTGCTGTTCCGGCCAGAGTTCCTCGGCTTCTTTGTTCATGCCGAGCTTCAGCAACTTGGCTTTGCTCGGTTTCGTTGTCTCCGCATCCCAATCGAGCGCCCCCAGGTTCCAGTATGCCTGCGCTTCAATATTCGCGCGAATACCGGCCAATGGTCCATCTTCCTGGGGAGGGTCACCAATTATCCTGGGATGCACTTTCCAATTGAGTGGATTGATACCTTCTCTAAGATTAAAAAGATGTCTCATCGTAAGTATTCGTTCGCCGGTCTGGAGCATTTCTTCAAGAGAAAAATCATATCCTGTAACAGCGTTCAGTATCTTCAGAAAGTAATTTTCTATACTGGAAACTCTGTTTCCCAGAATGCAGAGCCCGGAAGCGTTAAGAACGTGTCCCTGGAAACTGCTGGGACCGAAACTCTGCATATGCCTGCCCGGTGTAGGTTCCAGCCAGTATCTTGCTGCCGCCGGGCGGTTACCGAACATCATCAGTTTGGGATCATGCATGCCGAGTTCCTGGCCGCCAATATGAACAGCATACTCCTCCGAACCTTTGCCGATTTTCTCGGCGGCTGTTTTAACGCCGTCAGCAAGTATATCGCCTATACCCTCACGTCTGGCTATCATTTCAGTCAGGGCGATCATTGCCTGGTGATTTCCCCAGGTAAGGTCCAGTCCACTTGCGTCCTGTTTGGTGAGAATACCGTTTTCATAGCATTCCATCGCGAAAGCAACGATTGTCCCGGCTGATATCGTGTCGATACCGTAATCATTGCATATGTGGTTTGCCATGTTGATAGCTTCGCGGTTATTGTTTAGAACCATTGCTCCGAAGGAGGCTTCCGTCTCATATTCTGGACGGCGAATACCAGCCGGATATTTATATTCTCCTTCTCCTGCCTTAAGACGGCTCTCACAGCCTAAAGGACAATGCCAGCAGCCGGCTTGCCTGTCCATATTCCTGACGGCAGCGTCCATTCGCAATTCGTCAATTTCCGGCAGATCGATAACGCCGACACCTTTCCAGTTTTTGACCGGAGTATCACCGCTATGAGCGGAACGTGCGGTCATCGACGAGGTGCCGTATCGGTGCCAGATGTCATAGAACGAATTACCATCGGGTCCCGGTTCTTTCATCCCGTCTATGTACTGTCTTCGCAGGTCTATAATCTCTTGTTCACGGGCAACCTGCACCTTACGGCTTCCTCTGGCAACGAGGGCTTTCAGCTTCTTCGAACCCATTACCGCTCCGAGTCCTGATCGTCCGGCGACAGCACCTCGGTCGCTGACAGTACACGAGATAAGAGATAATTTTTCACCGGAGATACCGATTGTCACAATACCGGTATCTTTTCCGTATTCTTTTTCAAGAGTATCTTCGACTTCATACGTGTTCTTGCCCCAGAGTATGCCGGCATCCTTGAGTTCGACTTTTTCTTCATCGATATACAGGTAGACCGGATTATCTGAGATACCGGTGAAAAACACGGCATCATATCCTGCCATTTTCAGGTAGGGACCGAAATTTCCCCCGGCATTAGCATCGCCCCATCCTCCGGTAACCGGCGAACGGGCGACGGATGTGTAGCGTGTACCCATAGGAGCATTAGTTCCGGTCATAGGGCCGGTAAGTACACCAAAGGTATTATCAGGTCCGAGAGGATCTACTCCGGGTTTCTGGCGGTCATAGAGTATTCGTGAACCGATACCATAACCTCCGATATAATTACGATAAAGGGATTCTTCAGGCTGTTCGACCGTAATCTGTCCTGTCGAAAGATTTACGAATATAATCCGCCCTGTATTCCCATTTGCCATATTGATCGACTCCTTTCTCAGATGATAGATTTTCAATGAGATATTGTATATGGCAATATTATCACATTAGTGGGAATCTTGACTAAACGCATAATCGCCGGGAGAATGTTCTGACAACGGAATTCTGCGTTTCTTGATATATTCAAGACCGGAGTGTTATAATTTTTTCGTTCAGATTATACTACCTGAAGCTAGATGCCCCACTTTTCCGAGGTCAGATAACTTTCATATGAGTGTAAAAATAAACGTATACTACTTTTTACCTCATCTCACCAACGACCAGGAAATAGTCGAGGTGGAAGGAAATACAGTCGGCGAGTGCCTGGGTGATTTCGTTAAGAAATTTCCTGGCGCCCGCGGGTGGCTGTTCGAGGATGACGGAGAACTGAGAAAGTATCTTGATATTTTCGTTAATCTTGTAGAAACGGATCCTGATGATTTAAGCACGCCGGTCAGTGACGGCGATGAGATACACATAGTGATGCACCTGACGGGAGGGTAACCGGAACCAACCTTTGAAAGGAAGAATGATATGACAATACCTAAAGGATATGCCGGCAATGTAGCGATTATCAATTTAACTGACAGCGAAATCAGGGTAATACCGACTGACCGGTTTTTCAGAGAATATAATATAGATCCAAGGTTATGGGTAGGCGGAGATGGCTTTATTACCAAGATACTCTGGAAAGATATACCTGAAATGATAGATCCACTCAGCCCTGATAATGAAGTAATCGTAGCAACCGGTCCATGGACTGCCACGGCAGCACCCCAGTCGGGACGCGCCATGCTGGGATGTATAAGTCCCGAAACTGGAGGATTTTCATCAGGTTCCTTTGGTTGGTATTTCCCGGCGGTAATGAAATATGCCGGTTATGATGTGATTATCGTGAAAGGTAAAGCCGAAAAACCGGTATATATCTCCATAGACAACGAGGAAATAAATATACGTGATGCTGCTCATATCTGGGGTAAAGAAACAGGAGAAACGGTTAAGGCACTCAGGGAAGAAATTGGAGAACGATATGAGGGTGAAGTCAGAGTGTTGAGCATATCTGTTGCCGGTGAGAATATGGTCAGATATGCGGTTGCCTGCGGTGATGCAACATCATGTCCGGGGCGTTCCGGCGGGGGAACAGTGATGGGATCCAAGAACCTGAAGGCTATTACTGTCCGCGGCACCGGAGAAATTGAGTTATATGATCCGAAAGGCTTGCTGGAATCATCATTCAATTCCGTAAATAAGTTCCTTGAGGAAGAACCAACTTTAAGTCTCTGGAAAGAACATGGAGGAACTACGGATATGTCGGTTACAGCCAGGTGGCCGATGACAGGAGACGGACTTGCGGAAAATCGAGATGCTGCTGATTTTCCTCACTACAATAATGCCGGATGCCTGAACTGCTTCGCTCCGTGTTACCACTGGCTGCAGATAAAAGATGGGAAATACGCAGGGACCCGGCAACTCGGTGGCCACATGACATTTATTACCGTTTCCCTGAGGAACCTGGGAATCCAGGATTTTAATGCCTGGATCTATTTTGAAAGACTGATACAGGAACTTGGTCTTGACCCGGCTTCATTTACCATGGCGTTTTCTTATGCCGTAGACCTTTTTGTGAATGGCATACTTACCATTGAAGATACGGACGGACTGGAACTAAAACGTGGCGATGAAGAACTAATATGGGAAGTGACGCGCCGGACCGCTGCAAGAGAAGGAAAACTGGGTAACCTGCTGGCCGATGGTGTAGCTGCGATGGCTGAAAAACTTGGACCCGAAGCGGAAGCGATCATGCCGCAGACGGTCAAAGGAAAACCTTCGATACAGAGAGATGCCAAACTCCAGGCGCTAATCTGGTCTTTCGGAGCTTTGACAAGTCCCCGTGGTGGCGACTGGCTCAGGCTTCATAATGTCTGGGAACTCGCCTTCCTGCCGGAGAGACGGGACACCTATCCTGAGTATATCGGGATGACGAATCTTGAATTATACGAGCGATGCCTTGAACTACTGGATATGCCCGATGACCTGAAGAAGAGGATATTCGGCGATCCCCCTAAAGTGGATACAGACTGGGTGAAAGGATTAAGCGGAAAAGCATTATTCGCCAAGTGGACTGAGGAATTCGTTGCTCTTTTTAATAACCTTGTTACCTGCATGTTCGGCGGGGCGACCCAGTTCATGATGGTTGGTTTCGGACCGTCGACCTATGCCGACATCTTGAATAAGATAACAGGTTGGGACGTATCCTACGAAGAACTAATGGAAGTCGGTGAACGTTCTTTGAATCTGATGCGTCTTTATAACTACAAGATAAAGGGCTGGGATGTAAAGGACGACAGATTTACCGGAAAACTCGCTTACGAGGAAGGCGAAGTTGGTATCTACAAGGGTAAAATCGTACCGTGGGACGAAATACTGCAGGAATATTATAAACTGCGGGGATGGACACCGAGAGGACTGCCGACAAAAGAAAAACTTATCGAATTGAAAATGGACAACGTCCTTTCGAACGTAGAGTTACCCGCAGAATAAAGCGGATATTTGCAATGGAACACAGGGAGAGGTACAAAAGCTCTCCCTGTGTTGTTAGTTATCAGCGGTGATTACCCGCATTGCTAACTGCTAATCGATTGCATCTAACGATTCAAGTACGGGAATCACAAAATCCAGATCCAGTTTAGAGATTTCTTCTCTTAGAGGTAACCCTCTCTCAGATAAATTAAGGAATCCCGTATAGTAATTCCTTTTCGCGTGCTCCCATTCGTCCTTTGTCCATACCCAGGTATTTCCGTATTTATCAGAAATCGATTCTTCGAAAGCGCGAGGAGGTAGATGTTCATTCTTCTCAGGATGAAATCCATTTCTGAGACTCACACACCTGCTGAGATAAGCATTTCGTTTGGTAACAGTATTTATTTGCTCTGTGGTCATATTCCATCCGCAGGCTGCTAAAGAAAACGTCCTGAAAATCTCATCCGGTTGCCCGAAGATGGGATAGAAGGCGAATGCCGAAAAAAGACACATAGTCGCAGAATCAAACAACCCCCCTCCTCCCCCGTGTCCCGTTCCGTTATTTAATCCATTACCGATTTTCCTGTTTCGAACATCGTACCGCGGAATTGAGCTGTTAGTGCTGGAATGCCATGCGTACCATGCTGATTCGGAACCAAGATTTTCAATTGTATGCCAATAACCTTCGGCTAACAGAGATGGTACGCGTCCTTCTTTATATACTATCTTTTTCATGAATTCTATGGTCGCGTCCCTGTCTCCCCAGTTCAGGTCGATTCCCCCCAAGTCTTCCTTTGATACGATACCGTTTTCATAGAGGTCCATAGCGAAAGCGATATGTCCCTGTATATCTTCCGCATCTACTCCCAGTTCTTCAAGCAACGAGTTAATTTCCTGTACCTCATCGAAACCCATCATTGCGTTACCACAAAGACCAGCCGTATTACCGTGCCTTAACTCCCCGCTGAAAGCTCCATGGGAGGTATTCTTGAAAAAGGGCATAAAGCAAGGCGTAGCACACCCCGGGCAGCCATCGGTCCAGACACGATAACTCAATTCATGATCGATATGGTCACTTTGATCTGCTATTGGATCCCATGATAAATGCCCATTTTTTATAGTATCCCCACCGTGATTAAGCAGGGCCCGCATTCCTCCGTTGGCGCCGTATCTTGCCCAACCGGGATTTTTCTGTACCGCAGTCGCAGGATGCATCGCGTATCGTTTCTTAAGTTGCCATACCCGGTTATGATCTGCATAAGGAAGAGTTTTAGTACCTTTTATAGCAACAGCTTTCAGGTTTTTTGAACCGAATACCGCCCCGATACCTCCTTTAGCGGCACTGTGTACATTCTCCGTGCTGGCGCTGGCGAAGCGTACCAGATTTTCTCCAGCCGGGCCAATACAGAGTGTTCCGAATTCCTGACCTGTTTCATGGTAAAGGATATCTCTCAGTGTATTTTCCGTTCTGACAAGATAGTTTCCCCAGATATCGGATGCTTCCCTTATCTCCACGCGATCATTGTATACATAAAGATACACCGGCTTATCAGCTTTTCCTCTTATCAATATTCCCGCATTAAAACCTGACCTCATGATTTCATCACCGATATATCCCGATACTGTTGCTTCACCAGCCCATCCTGTAAGTGGTGATATAAAAGAACAGCTGACTTTCGTACCGACAAGTCCAGTTATCGGTCCTACGCCGATGTGGAGGATATTTTCAGGGCTTAACGGGTCGACTCTTTGCGGTACGAGATCCCAAATCAGTTTATTGCCCAGTCCATTTCCACCGAAATATGTTTCTACACTTTCCGTGACATCAATCGTTTGCGTTTCGCCCGTAGACAGGTTAACTTCGAGTAGTTTGAATTTAATTCCATCCATTGTTATCTTCTCCTTCAACGGTATTACGGTTCCCAGACAGGGAATGCCAGACTGTCTTTCGTAAGCGGGTAGAGTCGTCGGGCAACCATACTGGCTTTTTCGTCGGAACTTCTCCTGAAGCTGTCTCGGAGCGGTCGTCCCCGTTCATTCTGGTCGTGAAAATAAAGAGCAGACATTGGGCAGATCTGTACACACTGTGGATTCCTTTCACCCGTACTATTAGTGTCGCAAAGGTCACAAACGAGTGGAGTATCTGAAATATCGGGATTATAACGTATCGCTTCGGTACCGCAGGCATCTTTACATGACAGACATCCGGTACATCTGATTTTATCAACAACCATATGGAGCGTATCACTGTCAAAAAATATAACCGGAGGTGATACGGGGCAGGCTTTTTGACAAAGTCTTTCTTCTTCTTGGCACTGACTGCAGGTTACAACGATAGCTTTCGGTAAAGGTAAGAGAAACTTTCTGATATATATTCTGGAGAAGTCTTTATTTATCACACCAAAGTGCTGCATTGAGCAGGCTTCGGCACATAATCCGCAACCGACACATTTCATAACGTCACAATCTATAAATGCCACGCCGTTTGGATCTGGGTATATTTCACGCCCCCAGACCTGATTGTCCTTATTAGGCGGGAAATGATCTTTCTCGAGATGTGCCCTTAGCGCATTAGCTGTTGAGTATTCGTTTGCACAATAAGGGCATATAAAAACGGTCATATTTCCAGTCATGTAAATACCCTCCTGAAACTATATTAGTTTATCCACCGAACATCGAAGCAAAGTAACTGCTTTTTTCAGAAACCATGAAAGCGACAAGATTACCAACATCCTCCGGAGTACAAAGCCTTCCCAATAGATTATTTTTTGCCAGGCTCTCCAACTCTCGTGGATCGTCCCCGGTAAGTCCGGTAGCACCCAGACCCGGAGAATATACAGATACTATTATCCCGTAAGGTGCAACCTCTCTGGCGAGAGCCTTTGTCCACTGTACTACCGCCCCTTTAGCAGCACCGTAGAGTGAAATCCCGGGTATTCCCTGTCCACCGGAAGTATTGATAATTCTGCCGGATCTTCGTGAGACCATGTGAGGAAGAACTGCCTGGGCGACATTCATTTGCCCATACAGATTAACTCCTATATCGTAGTCCCAATCATCGTTATTCATTTCCATAAAAGGTTTCCATTTACTGCTTACTCCGGCATTATTCACCAGAATATCTATCTTACCGAATTCATCCGTTGTGCTTTTTACCATTTCATTGACTTCTCTGCGGTTCCTTACATCGACCTCGATTGCCAGAGATTTTCGTCCTCGTGATATTACCTCTTCAGCAGTCTGTTCAGCGCCTTTAATATCCTTATCGGCAGAGACGATATGGCATCCCTCTTCTGAGAGAGTGAGTGCGATAGCTTTCCCGTACCCAATCTGGCTTCCTGTTCCGGTTACCAGAGCTACCTTATCGGTCAATTTTAGATCCATAGTCTACCTCCATAGGTTGCTTTAAAATATATTTGAGTAATTTTTATTCTGAATATTTATCAATAAGTTCTTCCATTCTGGTAATAAGACTCCTGGCAGGAAGCCCTCTTTCTTCGTATTTATCCAGTATAGAGTTTAGTACTGGTTGTATTATTCTTTCCCACCTGGCCAGTTCATCAGGCGTTAAGGAAGTTATAAAACCTTTTTGTCTGAAATATTCAAGTGCTTCTTGCAGATGAGTATCCGAATCATTCCCGTTTTGTACTGCGTACCAGCAATTCGAACCGGAAGGGCCCAGTTCATCAATAACATCACGAATACCATCCGGAAGTCTATTCCATGTGTCCCATTTCATATAAATACGCATTGGGTGCATGGTAATGGATTTTTCACCGGTTAATATACAGTACGGGGCTGTATCATCAGCGAGTTTGAACATACAGGCGGGAATAATGCCGAGTAGTGCAGCATCGAGTTCGCCGGATTTTAAAAGTTTGCCCATATCAAACCATCCAACATGTCGGGGGATAGCTCCTAAAGTTCTAAAAACGTCATCCATTATTGATAAAGATCTAATTCTGGTACCGACAAGATCTTCCAAACTGAGAATCTTTTTATAAGAAAGGGAAGCAAATATTGCCATCCTTGCCCCAATTCCGATTCCCACTACCTTCACGTCGTTTAACTCACTCTGCAGTTCTGGAGACTCTTTATAAAGCTGAGCTAATACTCTGCTGCCTACCGTAGAATTAGGAAACATAAATGGGATTTGAACAAGATTGAGTAAAGGATAAAGTTCAGCGGATGCTGGAACATCACGAACAACATCTGCAGCTTTGAGTAGATCAGGATCGTCACCGACAGTCGTGCTAAAGACAAATTTACCAGCGGAACGTTTCTCTATTTCAGCCATCCACCTATCACCGATGTCAGTACCGTGGTCGTGTATATTGTGAAATATCAACTCGATAGGATGATTTTCCGATTCACTTTTCATATTTATTGCCCTATATTAATATGGTTGAATCTTTGATGTTCGAGAATATCTTTTTACCATTGTTCCGGAACAAACATCAAATTTAGATGAATTTTGCGTTTATGAGTCAAGTAGATTATTATAACCGGTATCATATTGTTTTCTGCAGGTAAATATTAACAGGAGGTAAACTATGTTTAAAGTTAAAGCTACTGTGCTTGGTTTCGACAGTGACGAAGTACGCCATCCCTGCCACTTTCAATATAAGGTAGGCGATACCATTATCTGGGATGGGGAGAAGTTTATCGGACGCATTTGCCCTTCCATTCTTCGACCGTTTTCTGAAAAAGTAAGCATTCTTTACACTTCGGGAGGTAGGCACAGGGAAGGGGAAACTCCGGGTCAGTATTTACCCTTTTTCCATTCACCTTATAGTATTTTCGACCCTGAATATAAAAAATATGACGGTGTAGGATTTAAACCGACATTAGAAAGGCCCGAACAAAACTATAAGTATATACCGGACGTTACGCTATTTGATGAACCACCCGGTGGTGAATTATTAGGTGGGCCGGGTACAGGAGAGAGGAAAAAAGAAATATTGGTGTGCGGCGATAAACATACCCTTATGAGAATGGAGTTCGAAGCCTTCGACCTGGTCGATTATGGAGACGGCCTACCGTATACACGAAGATCACTTTCGATACTAAATAAAATATCGAAAAAACCTGAAATAGCAGTTAATAAAATCATCGAAGAATTCGAAGATGACGAGAGAGATAACATATACCCGACGTTGGGACAGAATATAATCTGGTCACTTGTCGGAGAGTTGACTGTCCTGGATTATATTACACTTGATGGTGATAGGGATGGTAAAGTTGCTATTACGGATAAAGGCAAAGAGAAACTGGAGAATTTCAAAAATAGTATTACGCCAGAAGAACGCTCAGCCTTGAGGATGTAATTCTATTTTGCCGTATCGTTAGCGTAACTGCTAAACAGGAGACGAGTTAACAGAGTATGTATGGCTGGATGGGAAAGATACTGAATATAAATCTTACCACCTCAGAGATATCGCTCAGAGACACAAAACAATATGTCGAAAAATATCTCGGAGGACGTGGGATAGCTTCCCGGATATATTGGCAACATGTTAAACCTGAAACAACGGCCTTTGATCCGGAAAATCATCTCATATTCGTTACCGGTCCACTGGTAGCTACGGGCGCACAGGGTGCGACACGTATGGCGGTAGCCGGAAAATCACCGATGGCATATCCCGAACAGTACTGCTACGGGAATATCGGAGGTTACTTTCCCGCTGAACTGAAGAAGGCCGGATACGATGGGCTGGTGATTTCAGGACGTGCGCATAGCCCTGTTTATCTGATGATAGATGATAATCGAGTAGATATTCTGGATGCTTCCGGATTATGGGGAACCGGGACATACGAAACGGGTGAAGCAATACAGCAAACTCATGGAGATAAGGTGAAATTCCTTACCACCGGACAAGCCGGTGAAAACCGTGTCAGGAGTGCCGTGATTTTCGGCTCCCACCAGTCAACATCCACAGCAGGATTCGGTGCTGTAATGGGATCGAAGAACCTGAAGGCGATTGTTGTGAAGGGTACTGGCAGACCGCGAATTTATGATCCAGAAAGGTTGAAGGAACTGAACAGGTACACCATTCAGATAAGCAAGCGTCTCGATCTGTCCATACCGCCTGATGTAACCATGAGTAATCACGGGCATTTACTAGAACGTATAGGAAAAGGGCAGTGTTATCAGTGTGGACTGGTCTGTATCAGAAATAAATACCGGTACGGAAAGCGGGAAGACCTTGAGGATTACAGGCGATGCGAGGCGATGGAGTACTATATGCCGTGGAAGTATGGTTACAATGATGAACCTGTAGATACCTTCTATAATGCCCCGATACTGGCAAATGACTATGCGATATGCACCTTCGAACTCCGCAGCATGATTAACTGGCTATACGACTGCTACCGGGCAAATAGCTTGACCGAAGAGGAAACGGGCCTGCCTTTATCGAAAATCGGTACAGGAGAATTCCTTGAAAAATTACTGTATTCGATTTCTTTTAGAGAAGGTCTTGGAAAACTGCTTGCCGAAGGACTTTTCAGAGCGAGTAAGGAAGTGCCGGAGAAAGTCAGGTCGATGCTGAATCCTGGAGTACTGCCGGTCGGTGAAAACGATGCATATATGCCGCGATCGTCAGTTGTCCACGCTCTGCTGGACCCGGTAGAACCGCGGATGAGTCGTCCATTGTTCCACGCCGGATTTGTAAGAGCAGCGAGGATGACAAACCTGATGAATCCGGAAGCAAGTTCGGTCACAGAAGAGGTGTATAAAAAGATAGCAGAAGCTTTCTGGGGCAGCAAAGCGGCAGCGGACGCTGCAGGTTATGAGGGGAAAGCGCTGGCTGCTGTAAAAATACAGAACCGGGCGTATTTGGAGGATAGTCTTGGTCTGTGCGATTCAGGATGGCCTATAGCATATTCTTTCAGTAAACCTGGTTTTGTGGGTGATCCCGAGCTTGAAGCGAAGCTGTTCCACGCGGTGACCGGTGCGAGCAGTGATGAACTGGACCTGGCTATGGAGAGAGTAACAAATATACAGAGATTGATAATGATAAGGGAAGGCAGGAAGTTGCCCGAAGATGATTACCCTTACGAAGATAATTTCAGGAATTCCAGAGAGCTTCCGGGAAAGCCGCTTGACCTTGAAAAATACCTGCAAATGTTGAAGGAGTATTACCGGCTGCGTGGATGGGATGAAAATACGGGAATTCCTCTGGATTTCACATTGGATCGGTTGGGTATGGAGGATATGATTTCAGGATAAATTCACCCCGGGGAAAAGGAGGTATAGGATATGCCTTTCAAAGTAAAATGCACGCTTGTATCTTTTACGGGAGATTCGGAACATTTTCCCTGCCATTTTGATTATGAAATAGGTGACGAGTTTACCTATGATGGAGAAAAATTCGAAGGTAGAATATGCAACGGACTACTGAAAAACATGGCAACGGTGATATGGAATACTGTCTTCTATGGGCAGGGAGATTACGATCGGATGATTTACCTGTATTCAGGTCTCAGCGCCAGGGACCCGGAGATGAAAAAGTATGATGGTGTAGGATTTCGTCCGTTGAAGAAAGCACCGGAAGGGGCTGACCCAAAATACCTGAGTGGTATACCGGCTGTACCTCCCGAAAGCCTGATAAAAAGGCAGCGCGGATTTACCTGTGATGATACAAGGACCGGCGCCCATTTCATTTGTGAGCCGGTTGACCTTGCCAGTGGCGGCGATATGCTGACCTATTACAACCGGGCGATGAGCATACTTGAAAAAGTAAAAGAACAGCCGGGCATGACAGTTAATGAGATTCTGGATAAATATACCAAATTCGAACGGGAAGAGGTGTATCCACCGATCTATGATTTGAACGTATCTTTGATGCTGGATGAAATGGCGGTGGTTGGATACGTCGATATGATTGACGGGAAAGCTTATCCGAAATAACCTGTTAATATTACAGTTATATCTATGAATGATACAGGTAAAGAAGCAGTTAACGCCTACATTGCTGGTTTTCCCGAAGATGTCCGGTCGATACTAATAAAACTGAGAAAGGTAATTAGAGAAGCTGTGCCGGATGCCAAAGAAACCATCAGCTACCGGATGCCTACGTTTAAGCTAAATGGGAACCTGGTCCATTTCGCCGCGTTCAAGAAACACATAGGATTTTATCCGACTCCGTCAGCGATTACAGCGTTCGAAAAAGAATTAACACCATACCATACCTCGAAAGGAGCATTCCAATTTCCCCTGGATAAACCGATACCTTATGAACTCATCGAAAAAATAGTGAAATACCGGGTTAAGGAAATCTCGGAATAACCGTTTATTCAAACGTTATTCTATTCGGATTTGATTCTCTTAAGTTTGAATATCAGGCCTACATTCGAATCGGGGCACATTGCTAGACTTTCTCCGGACTCGGTGTCCCATGGATGATTACCGCCCATACAGAGAACTCTCAGTGCCGGGGCTATGGAATTGTAAGCACTGGCACACATTTCCGTTTGAGGCGTATTACCTCCTTTGACAAACCATCGGTCTCCAACCTTATATCCACGAGGACACTCATTTTTCAAAACCGAATCGACAATTATTTCAACATCGTTAAACCTGGCCATTTTTACCTCCAGATAGTATTTAGCGACCGTATTTCCATTTACCGTAAAGGAGTGCTATAAGGAGAAGCATTCCTACGGAATTCCATAATATCAAAGGAAACAAGTGCAGTATAATACCATAGACCAGGAACATTATCATACCTGAAAGCAAAGCCAGGTTAAACAAAGCGCTGATATCGTGGGCGCTTTTCAACTTATAAATCCGGATGACCTGCGGGACGATTCCTATTGTGACGATTCCTCCGGCGACGAGACCAAGATAATCGGCGAATATCATATATATTATTACCCCTTTCTATCTTGAATTAACGATATCATTAAACCGGATAGGCATACAAATTTTGTTTGCCCGTTTTGACAGACACAAGATATAATGACTTCAACTCACAATAGATCGGAGGCCCTCTGAACATGTCTGATAGTCCTATTGATGAAATTCTTCACGCAAAATCGATCGCTATTGTTGGTGCGTCACCGACAGGAAACTGGGGAGGGGGAGGATTTCTGGCAGGTCTGGTCAACTATAATTTCAAAGGTAAAATCTATCCTGTTAACCCGAAATATACAGAGGCTATGGGTCAGAAAGTATATCCGTCCTTGCTTGACATACCAGGACAGGTGGACTATGTAATATCGTGTGTTTCGGCAAACAGTGTTTTAGAAATCCTCGAACAGGCTGCACAGAAAGAAGCGAAAGCTGCCCACCTTTTTACTGCACGCCTTGCCGAGACAGGCAGGCAAGAAGGTATTGAGACAGAGAGACAAATCCTGGAACTGTCAAGAAAATCAGGCATGAGGTTGATAGGTCCCAATTGCATGGGTATTTATTCACCTGCCGATGGTATTGCGTTTCATGGTGATTTCCCAAAAGAATGCGGGCCGGTTGGACTGGTCTCGCAAAGTGGTATGCTGGCCCGTGAGATAGTCAAGAATTCTCCGCTTCGAGGTGTTTATTTCAGCAAGGTATTCAGTTATGGTAATGCCATCGACCTGAATGAAACGGATTTTCTTGATTACCTGGCTGATGATCCGGAAACAAGAGTTATCCTTTGTTATATCGAAGGTACTAAGAACGGACCCGGCTTATTTAAGTCTTTAAAACATGCCGCGTCACGCAAACCGGTCGTTATATTAAAGGGTGGCAGAGGTCAGTCGGGAGAAAGAGCTACGGCTTCACATACTGCTTCACTGGCCGGTAGTTCAAGGATGTGGGAAGCACTCATTACGCAAACCGGCGCCGTTATAGCGGATAGTGTCGAAGAACTGATCGATCTGGCAGTAACCTTCCGATTTCTTCCTCCAGTTAAAGGTAACCGGGTCGGTGTCGCTGGTGGTGCCGGTGGGTCCAGTGTGCTGGCTGCCGATGCCTGTGAAAGAGCCGGGCTCGATGTTGTTCCACTTTCGGATGGATTCCGGCAAGAGTTGAAGGCACAAGGTGTTTCTGTCTGGGACTGGCTGGGCAATCCCGCCGACCTATCGATTCGCGAAGATGACAGTTTATCTGTAGGCCTGGTGCTGGAGATGATGGCCAGAGACCCTGGCTTTGACCTCTTAATTGCTATCATGGGAATGCCGGGAGGTCCTCCGGGGATGCCCGGATTATCACCGGAAGAAATGATAAAACAGCAGTATCGGCTTGAGGTTACTCGATCCAAGCCTTTCCTTGGAGTGGTGGCGGATAAAAGCCCTGGTATCGACGGCGAAGATGATTTCGAATGGAAGGGACTGTGCCGGACACGGACATCACTCATCAATCTGGGTGTTCCTTTTTATCCGACTATAGGTCGCGCTGCATTGGCTGCCAGGAAGGCGTATGAATACTACCTGCGATCGCACCCGGAATAAAACTTAAACCTGGTTTTAAATACTACGAAAATTGTCTGTAGAATGGTAATATCTTCAAACCTACCAGGAATAATAAGGAGGGTACTGAGTTTTTTCAGTACCCTCCTTTTGCATCTAAGTGTATTACGATTGTATTGAGGTTCTAATAGCCCATGTCTTTTTTCATTTCTGTATCTATCCAGAAATACTGAAGGTATTCATCGTTGTTGGCATTCCCGCCACCGCCGACTGCTCCGTAGAAGTTCTGGAACCAGGGCCACCACAGTGCATGCTGATAGGCCGAAGGCAGTAAGAGCGGTACTGCCTGTTCAAGCTCGTAGGGGCCGATCTCTTTCAATGTCTTGACTACCAGTGCCTCGTCTTTCACCAGGTTCTGTGAGATCGTTTGATATGCTTCATTAATACGGGGATCATTGACTCGGCTGTAATTATAGATACCTCCCGGGGCCATGGTCATCATATTCTGAGGTTTAACAAGGTAGTCACTGGCAAAAAATGCCTGTTCGTAGGTTCCACCCATCCATTCACTCATATAGACGGTGAATTCCAGAGCATTTATCTCCATATCTATATTGATAGCTGCCAGGTATTCCTTAATTATCGCAAGGAAGTCGGCACCGGCACAATCTACCGTAAACTTGAATCCATCGGGATAACCCGCCTCTATCATTAGCTCTTTGGCTCTCTGAACCAATCTCAAATGTCAAATATACGTTTTTGAGAAAAGAGAGTAAAATTGTTTAAAAGACGAACTTGGGATAACTCTCCAGTGATTAACCGATATTTTCTTCGATAGGTGATTACTTTCTGAACGCGTTAGATGCGGTTATAAGAACGGGCAATCCACCCATCATGAACGCAATGGCAACGGTTTCCTTGATTTCTTCTTCAGAAACGCCGGCAGCCCTGGCGCCACGGGCAATATTGGCAACACCGTCAGCATGACCAAGTAACGCGTCTCCAAGCATCATCATCAAGGTTTT
>CAZBQL010000037.1:0-4613 GCA_964493985.1 uncultured Dehalococcoidales bacterium | reverse complement strand
CTGGTAAGATTTCTGTCCGGGTGTCCTAAAGGCATTGAGCGGTCGAGGATGGTTTTTGCCTGGGCCGTCATGCCGTAGAAATACACGGGAGTACCGAAAACAATACCATCGGCTTCGACCATCCTGTCATGGAGGTCTTTCATATCATCGTTGATATGGCATTCTCCGGAACTGGTACAAGTCCAGCATCCATCACAGGGCTGGAGATTCTTGCCGGACACGCTGAATAGTTCTGTCTCGGCGTTTTTACCACGGGCACCGTGGAGAACCTCTTCGAGCATGGCGACTGTGTTCCCGTTTTTCCGTGGACTGCAGGATATAGCGAGGATCTTCATTTTTCCTCCTTTATATACTTTTAAAAATAGAGACTAATACCTGACATATTCCCTGATCTCATCGAGCATAGGAACGATTTCATCAGCACTTATGTTATCCGGGAGACGAACGTTCATCATCAATCCTCCACCTTCTCCGAACCTATCAAATATGTCTTTATAACAATCGATCACTTCTCGTGGGGATGCTTTTTCAAGTGAGAAGGGACCTCTGACAAGGATACAATGGTGACCTTTGAGGATCTCTCTTGCCTTGGGCAGGTCTTCATATTCTATCGAGGCGATTACCTTACCCTTCGGCAGCTCATACAGACGTTCCAGTCGTTCTCCGAATTTCGCTTCGAAGAATGGTATCGGGACTCCACCGAGATCGATCACGGCCTGCATTGCTCTTCGAAGACCCGGCCAGTAGAATTTTTCGAACTGCTGTTGCGACATAAATGATTTATCTCCTCGCCACAACGGCATCCCGACTCTTCTTGGTCTGCCGGTTGGCAGTGGATCCGGTTTGACAGCCTGAACGATCCTTCGGTCGAGTATCATATCGCAGAGCTGGATTAGTTTTTCCGGCTGGCGGTACATATCGAGCATAGAACCTTTCATTCCTCTCAGGAAGCTGGATACGGTATCGAAAGGTGCTCCTCCGATGCCACCAAGTCCCAATTGCGAGAAGGGAGGGAATCCCAGGTAGGCTAGATCGTCGTAAGAGTTTCCTATCAGGTCTCTGAACTTCTGTGTTTCTTCTCCAGCCTTTGCCAGTACCTCCGCAACCTTCCTGAACTCAGGCGTAGCGAAAACAGGCGTCATACCTTCGAAGCCCTGCATCAACATTCCAAGAGGAGGAAGGTCCATCAGGGGTGTCAAAGATTCGTACATTCTGGGAAGAAAACGTCGGATCATAAAATCCGTCGGATCTGTAAAGAACATTTCATACTCGTCTTCTTTCATGAATTCCATTTCTTCGAACTGGTATCTATAGTTCGGCGGAAGAGGTCCGCCGGGCCAGAGTCTGTTGGTTACTCCGAGAGCTTCGAAAGCGGCGCCGGATGTGGGCAAACCGGGAAAAACAAGGTCGGGTTCGAACGTCACACTAATATACCTTGTCGCCCTTTTAAAAGCGATTGGATCATAATACGCCGCCGAACGTGGAACATCTGTATAATTGGCGAAATCCGCGTTTATTGTTAAAGGAATTCTGTCAGGGACCTTCAGGTCAATGACATCGTTAGCACGCTTGTCTCTCTCTTCGTAAAGATGCTCAGTAGTCTTACTGTATTTTTCTTCTATCCGTTTTTTTAGCTCTTCCTGTTCTTTGAAATATTGTTGCTGGTCTTTTTCGGTCATCGAACACCTCCTAATTATAACGTCGATTTTATATTATTCATTTCTAACAGTAAAGCTGAACTATCACGCATCGATTGGATGGAAACCGGAATATTGGCTCAACACGACACTATATCTAATCCTGAAATATTGTGATATAGTATTATGAAAATGCTAATGAGGAAACAAAGATGCACTGGCTGGATATAATTCTTCTCATTGGGCTGGTAATTCCGACGTTTATTGGTTTAAAACAGGGTCTGATAAAGGCGGTATTATCACTTGTGGGTCTTATAGTTGGGGTGATCCTGGCTGGAAATTTCTATGAGGAACTAGCGGGCGTTTTCGGTTTTATAGATAATCCCGACGTAGCTAACGTGGTTGCTTATGTACTGATACTGGTTGTGGTCCTCATAATAACGGCTGTGGCGGCGAAACTGCTTAAGACTTTTATCAAGATTGTTATGCTGGGATGGGTGAACACCGCCGGCGGTGCTGTATTCGGGTTTTTCATAGGAATGATTTTCCTGGGGGCAATACTGGCTACCTGGGAAAAGTTTTTCGGTCCTGACATGCTGACTAATTCGTTTATAGCCGGATTCCTGCTGGATAAATTCCCACTGGTACTAGGATTACTCCCCAAGGAATTCGACGTTGTCCGTGATTTCTTCAATTAATAGTAATATCCCTGATTGACCAATTATTAATATTATTTCTTCATTGCTACGTAGATATCAGCTTCAAGCATAACCGCGTTTTCATAATAATGATGCGTGAAATACAGATTGCCTGCGTTATCCAGAGTAGGCTCTCCCGCGAATTGAGATATTATCAATTCCGGTTCCTGCCATTCTTCGTTTATCCTGGTAGACCTGAATAGAGCCGGGCTGCCATGGTAGAAACGCGTAAACCAGAGCTCGCGTCCGTCTTGAGACACATAAGGCCAGCCGTCGGTATCAGGTGAATTCACGATTTCAACGTTAATCGGTTCCTTCCATTCACCATCGACATTCCGACACATCCAGATATCGTATCCACCCAGTCCGCCGGGGCGGGACGAGTGAAAATAAAGCTCATTACCGTCCGAGGTGATATGCAGTTCGCCGACTTCATACCCTTCAAGCATGTTAAGGTTAGAAAACTTAAGGTCCTGCCATTTTCCATCAACTTTATCAGCGGTAAACCAGTGAATTCCGTTGTACCCTTCACGGGCAGAGCAGAACCATATTCTGTTTCCCTGGACAAAAGCACAGCCGTCAAGAGAGAGACCGTCACCGAAAGAAACTCTCTGAGGTTCACTCCAATCTCCATTTTCAAGCAAATGCGATACATAGATACCGGTAACACCATCCAGTATCTGTTTCTCTGCGGGGACACTGACATCGGGAGTGAAAAATACATAGAAGGTTTTCCCATCAGGCATAATAAATGGAGAGTCTTCCCCACCGGCTGTATTAATTGGCCACGGCATGGGCACAGGGTTATAGAATTCGTCGGAATGGAGGATTGGCGGGTAAAGGTCTGTTGCGGGGGTCATCTTGACGGCGTCAACGGGGATAGCTTCGATCCGGTTGTATTCTTCCGGAATAGCTTCATCAACTGGCGATCCGTTGTTGTCTTCAGTAACAGTTTCAGTTGGTGATGAGACATCTCCAACGACGTCATTCCCGGCAGGTTTACATGAATACGAATAGAGTAAAATGAAGGATGCAATTAAAATGACCGATAAAATGAAGATTTTCCTTGTTTGCATATTCAAATTGTATGGGTTACGGCACACACTGTCAATCACAGGTGAATGATGGTTGACATTCTTTATATTGTTTGTCGATAATGACCTGGCGTAAACTGATAATATTATAATCCGGATGGTGAACAATGAAAGCTTTAAGATGGTATGGAAGGAAAGACCTTCGATATGAAGATGTTCCTGAACCGTCACCCGGTGCAGGCGAAGTAAAGATAAAGGTCAACCTTGCGGGGATATGTGGCACCGACTTGAAAGAATATTCTTCAGGGCCGTGTATCATTAACGGAGAAGATGCTCCGGTAACGATAGGACATGAATTTGCCGGGATTGTGGTCGAAACCGGAAAAGGTGTAACTGCTTTTTCACCTGGAGACAGGGTGTCCGGTGTGGGATACTGGGTTTGCGGAGAATGCTATTACTGTAAACGGCATATGTATAATGTCTGTTCCAATCTGCAGTTTACAGGTCTTCATAAGAACGGCTGCATGGCGGAATACCTGGTGTCACCGGAATATGCTCTGTATAAGCTGCCCGATTCGGTCTCCGATGAGGCGGGAGCGATCGTTGAACCGATAGCGGTCGGTATACATGCTGTGAGAATCGGTAAAGTTGCTCTTGGAGATAAAATTGCTATCGTAGGGGATGGTATCATTGGGCTTTGTACATTAATGGCTGCAAAAGCAGCCGGAGCTTCGGAGATTCATCTGGTAGCCAAGCATAAAGGTAGAGGAGAACGAGCTTTATCAATGGGAGTATCGACAGTAACATATCTGAATGAAGGAGATGCCGTGCAGAAAATCAGGGAACTCTCCGGAGGACTCGGTGTGGATGTTGCTTTTGAATGCGTGGGTCACCCGGATACACCTCAACTGACACTTGACCTGGTACGCAATGGGGGAACGGCTGTAATCGAAGGTGTGTTCGATCAGCGCGGTGAAGTTGATTTCTTGAGTGTGATGTACAACCAGAAGACGATGATAGGCAGTCCGATATATGTGGATGAAGCAAGCACAGCCATTTCATTGCTGGCTGATAAAACCATCGATGCTGATAAATTGATTACATCCATTGTCCCTTTAGCCGATGCCGTGGAAGAAGGATTTGAAAAGCTTTTAACCGACAAGGAAGATAACATTAAAGTATTGTTAAGGATCGCCTGAAATTGATTCTTAGAATAGTACATAAGGTTAACACAAATACTATTC
>CAZBQL010000036.1:0-27841 GCA_964493985.1 uncultured Dehalococcoidales bacterium | reverse complement strand
AATATGTTGTCGGGTATCTTTTCAAGCAGTCTCCGCCCTGCGATTGTCCCTGTAATAACCCCGATGGTCATAACAAGGATTGATTCCCGGATAGAACCCAGAATACCCCACTGCCCCGCAAGATAAACGGGCAGCCGTGCTATGTCTACCATCAAGGCAATTCCGGTGGCAGTTGACACGAACTGGTCTTTATCCAGGTTGAATCCAAGCAGAGCGCCGGATCGGATGCTTCCCTGGTTACCTACCAGACCGCCGAAAAGACCGGAGATACCTCCCAGCAGCCAGACTATAGCGCCACGGAAACGGACTTTTTCCGAAAGGCCGGTGAGTCCGGATATTCCGGTAAGCAGCAGAAGACACCCGAACACTATTGTAAGAACTGTATTCTGAAAAATATTATGAAGAAATGCTCCGATGATTCCTCCGGCAGCACTTGTGAGTCCGAAGGTTAGCAGCACCTGCTTGTTGATTGATTTCCTGAGGAGAAACAGCCGCAGCGCCGTTCCAATAAAATGAGCGACCGCTACTCCTACGACTGCGATGCTGATTCCTTGTTCCAGTGCGAAAAGAGGTGTTAGCAGGCTGCCAATCCCGAATCCGGCAACAGAGGCTATTGTCCCGGCGATTATCGAGACAAGAGCCAGAATTATTAACATCAATCACCTTTTAAATAGTTATTTTTTCTTTGTATTGGCATTTAAATTACTGCATTCTACATGTCATCGAATGAAATAGTAATAAAAAGACGTGTTCTATAGTTACAAAACTATTACATTTCCTGTTGATTTCGAACTGATAATCAGCATCGTTCAATAAGAAAGGCTCGAATTGATGGATGTACCGACAAGAACATAGTGTTGTATTTTATGTCCTTACTCTAGTTTGAAGGGATTTACTACAAGGACATGTTCAAATAATAACACCAAGAGGTTACCAATTCGCGTCAGGCATTACCGGAGTATATCGGACAGGATTGACCTTCTGTGACTCACACATGTATTCGATTAATAGCAATTGTTATAAATTTGTAATTATTTCCCTGTTAATTTTATAACTTTTGAAAGTGCTATATGTGATAATCATCAAGCACAGACTGTAGTTCAATCTGTGGGAAGCAATAAATAAATGGAGGTATATATGAAAGGCGATGAAAAGGTAGTTGAGGTCCTTAATTCTCTGTTGGCGGACGAACTCACGGCTATTAACCAGTACATGGTGCATGCGGAAATGTGTGAAAGCTGGGGCTATGATAAGCTTGGTGAAGTGATAGAGGCCCGTGCTATTCAAGAGATGAAACACGGAGAAAAGCTTATTGAACGTATACTTTTCCTGGAAGGTATCCCTATCGTCAGCAACTTGAGAAAGATGCATATCGGAGAGGATATACCTAAGATGTTTGCCAGTGATTACGTTCTGGAAAGTGATGCCATCAAAGCGTATAATTCAGCCATCGCTTTATGTGGCGACAGCAGAGATTTTGCCACACGGGAGATCCTGGAAAGCATTCTTACCGACGAAGACAAACATATCGATGATATTGAAGAAGTCCAGGATCAGATTGAACAGATGGGTCTACAGATTTTCCTTACCACTCAGGTCTGAGACATGCAAATGTCATAAGTTCATAACGAAGATATAGGAGAATGATATTATTTCAGCCGGGAGTAGAACCTTTAAGGTGATATGACCGGCTAGAGATAATCCATCCCTTTTCTATATCAAGTCTGCAAATGTCTGGAGTCGTTAAGCGTAATAGGCTTGGGATGCTGGTAATACGGGCCAGACTTAGTAATGCGTTTTCAATCTCAATTCTACGATAGATAGTGATAATACAGCGAGAACTTGTGCGACTGGTATCCTGATAATAGCATCATGGGTGACAATAATTACATGCTTGTTTTTATTGTCATCTATGATTGTCTTGAAGCCCTAGTCACCTGCACTGTCTGGTTACAGCCATCTGTCCAGGAATGCCAGTACCTTATCTCGTCCCTGATTGATGCTCTCGAGGTCGCTGTCAATGATACACTCAGCGGAGGGATTTTCTTCGAATTCCGTATCCACTCCGATGACTTCTCCCAGCCCTTCGATTTGAATACCGGTTTCCTTCCTGTTCAAAGCTTTTTCGTACAGGTCGGCCATAACCGTGCCTTCAGGGCGGTCCCTCTCCCGCTGCATTGCTATTTCCAGGGAGCAGCGGACAAAAACCTCAGCGAAGCGTGGTATAAGCCGGCGCATTTGCTCGCGCATTGAGAGTCTGTGAGCCGTCCCGTCCATTATCACATTTTTGCCATGGTATGCTATCTGTGCTGCCTCTTCCACGAATGACCTGTAAGCATTAGTCCGTTCTGTCTCAGTATATTCCGGTACGGGGATGTAAGTTTTCCGTCGCTCGTCCATACTCAGATATCTTACATCCACCTTCTCCCTCTGCAGTGCCTCAAATACAGCCCGGGCATATGTGCTTTTTCCTGCACCGGGCAGTCCCACGAACCATACTACCCAGCCGGGTGTCTTTTTTTTGTTTACCATATCAGGTTCGTACCACACTTAATCCAGATACTTGTTTATATTCCGGTAGTCGAAGCGGTCCTCAGAAAGGACGTTTTGAGTGAATTTAAACAATGCCTGCCGCACTTCGATTGGATGGTTCGGATACCACTCCGGGTTTGCCGTAACCAGACTGCGAAAAACATAAAAGGGGGCAATGACTTCCAGGATCTCTTCATCACCCGTTTGTTCCAGGTATTCTTCCCAGAAAGTCATATATAAGCCTTCAAAATCCCCTGCCAGCTTTCGGTTCTGATAGAGTCCGTAGAGTAAATAGTTGGAACTCATGGCAGCGATATCATCTGCGGGCTCTCCCCACTCACCCCGACTGCGGTCCAGTACCGAAAAGTCGCCATCAGGACGGACCAGTACATTCCAGGGGTGGAAATCACCATGGGTAACTGCAAGACGCCGGGTATACCCACGCAATTTCCAGCGCCAGTCGATAAGTCTTTTTTCCAGCTTCCGGAACGAATTCGGAGAGAAGTGGTCATAAGGGTGTGGATAGGCATCAATAAGCCCCCAGATGCACTCGGAATCGCCAATGAGTTGACGTACACGGCGTAAGTACATGTCAGGGTCATCGTGTTTCTGAGAATGTACTGTAGCCAGCCAGCGAGCAAATTCACGGGCGCGTTCTTTGTCTCGAGGAACTATATCGCCTTTCTTAATTCTCTCCAGGTCATTGAAATAGGGTTTTCCGTCCGCCAGTTCATTAACGATGAAGAATTCCTTTGGTCTCTTTACCGGCACGAGACAACCGCTTTCATCGATGTAGCCTAATCCTCTGGGCTTGATATGCTTTTTCATTCTGGTACTGGTATCATACTCAAACATGAGTATCGCAGCCCGGTCCCAGTAAAATTGGTGCCCATACCGGTCTCCACGCATTGTTGAAAACACGACATGTTCTTCTTGGCCATCTTTCTCGTAGGTCACTTTAATCGACTTGCCATACCCGAATTCCTTCATAGCCTGCTCGTCCCAGACGCCTATTTCCCCGACTCCTTTTAGTCTCACCGGCGCGCCTATTGTTTCCAGCAGGTAGCGTTCTAAGTCGTCGCGTTCTATTTCTATCATGTAACCCTCCACGTATATCTGACCCCAATAGTAACAAAAAAACCCCCGATTACGATACCACTTTTTTAACCGGAGCAACACTCATAACGACCTGCAAGTACTGAAATCTGTTTGCAGCAAAACGATAACATGAATTCCGTACTTGCATAGTCTAATTCGAATATGGCGATAGTTAATAAGCCGTCTCTTGATATGATTCGTAGACAGGTCTATTCTATTGGTTGATCAGGCTCTTTGAAGGCTTTCCGTCCGGTTCTGTAAGCCAAGATTGTTGACTATCCGGAGTACAGTATCACTCTGATTAAGGGTAAAAAAATGAAGATACGGCACACCGTGCGCCAGGAGGTCGGCGCATTGTTCCGTAGCTAATTCGATTCCGATTCTCTTTATCTCTGCCGGATTGAAGGTAGCCTTTTCAAAGTGACCCAATACAGAGTCCGGAATAGTAGCGCCGCACTTTTCCGCGAATCCTCTTATTTTTCCTATATCGGTTATAGGCATAATCCCGGGTATTATCGGGACCCTGATACCCGCCTTAACGGACCTTTCCAGGAAGTTATAAAAGTACATGTTATCGAAAAACATCTGGGTTATGGCAAAATCAGCTCCGGCTTCGATCTTCTCTTTCGTGTATGCCATATCCAGTTCCAGATTCGGTGATTCACAATGGCCTTCCGGGTAAACGGCAACGCCGATCGAAAAGGCGGACATGGAAACCACAAGTTTTACCAGGTCTCTGGCATAGCAAAAGCCATTTTCCGGCGCGACGAATTTTTCTGATCCCGCCGGCGGATCTCCCCGCAGGGCTAGAATGTTCTCGATGCCGAGTTTACGATAATCTTCAAGAATAGTCTTAAGCTCATTCCTGTTCTGGTCGACACAGGTCAGATGTGGCATCGGAACAAGAGAGGTCTCTTTTATTAACCGTGCTACCACCTCTCTGGTATTTTTAAGTGTACCACCACCCGCTCCGTATGTTACCGATACAAAGTCGGGATTCAGCCTTTCCAGTTTGGTTATATTCTGAAATAAACGGTCTTCTCCGTCTTTATTCTTTGGCGGAAAGAATTCGAACGAAAGGCTGGCTCCTTTTTCCTTGATATGTTGTGCTATCTTCATATCGACTTCTCCTCAATATGCGTTATTTCGCGGTAATCACAGCCACAACTCACACGGGAAGACAGTAACATGTCGCTCTAAATATACCACCGTGCCGGACTTGCATTGGCATTACCAGGGAGTGGGGCAATTCCGCCATCATTTGGCTTTACTTAGTGCTTTCTTTTTAGCTGATACTGCTATTTTCTTTGGTTTTACCTCGGGAGATTTGGGAAGAGTGACTTCGAGTACCCCGTCTTCGTAGTTGGCTTCGATTTTACTTGAATCAACGCCTGACGGCAGTGAAACTGAGCGGTAGAAGCTGCCGTACGTACGTTCGCAGCGGTAATAGTCCTCATCTTTGATTTCAGACTCCGCTTTCTTTTCACCTCTGATGGTTAACATGTCACCGACTACTGAAACATCGATATCCTCTTCCTTCATTCCCGGTAATTCTGCCTTGATGATCAGATTATCGCCCTTCTCGAAGACATCTATATGTGGCATCCAGGCTTTGTCTCCGTTGGACTTTAACATCGATTGTCCGAAAAAGTCCTCTAGTTGCTGTTGCCAGTCATCGAGGTCTCTAAAAGGTCTCCATGTGCTAAGTCCCCACCTCGGTCTCCATCTTTCCAGAACCATTGTATCCTCCTTTCACCTGTTAATATTCAGATTACTGCCCCACCCCCAGGAAGCCCTGAAGGAAACAAATCTATCAACCATTGATTCTTCGGTATACAGGTACACATTGACATAATAAAACCAATACTGGATGCTACCGTTTCTTCCATTCCACCGGATTGTTCCAATCCTCAGCTTTCCACGGCGCAATCTCTGGCGTTACCCGCGGTAATATTTCTTTGAACAGTTCCAGCCGTTCGTCATCGGTGAGCGGCTTAAAGGTCTCGGCTACGGCCAGGTTCTTTTGTAACTGGTCCATGCTCTCCATTCCCACGACAGCAGTATCAATGGGCAAACCGAAAGCATATCGCAGCGCTTTATCATAAATTGCAGCAAGGCTCCCCAGTCCTATAATCTTCATACCGGCCACTGCCACGCCTTTAGCCTTCGCTACAGGAATGAATTCTTCCGCGAAACTCAGGATAAAGTGGTCAAATACTGACGTAGCACAGAGTACACTATCGAAAGGAAAACGCCCCAGCGCTTCGATTTGTACGGCTGGATTACTGTGACCGCTGATACTGATATACCGGACAAGCCCATCAGTGCGGGCCTGAACTGCGGCTTCCAGCGCGCCGCCCGGCCCCGTTATCTTGTCCAGTTCTTCGACAGAGCGTACGTTATGCATCCGCCATTCATCGACATAGTCCGTCTGAAGCCGGCGTAAGCTTTCCTCAAGTTGTTTTCTTGCAGTCCTGGCATCCCTGGCCCAGGCTTTGGTAGCTATCCACATTTCTTTACGTCGCCTGTCTGCAACAATACCCACACGTTTTTCAGACTGCCCACCCGAATATACCCATGCGGTATCGAAATAACGGATACCATGGTCCAGGGCATAGTCCAGCATCTTTACCGCTTCTTCCTCTGAGCAGCCGTGGTCATCAACGATACGTTGCGCTCCAAAGCTCAATATCGGAAAATTTTCACCGGTCTTGCCGAAAGATCTTTGCTCCATAGCAAGATAAATTCTAGATAATTATTGATTGCATAGTAATAAAATGTACAACGAAAATCTTACAAATATATGACATTTCAGAACCAAATCCCGGTCGGGAGGCACCGAAGCAGACAACCGGACTGACGAGGAACAGTTCTTAACCGGGATAGCCGTGATATCTTAGATCATAATATTCAGACTACATCTATTTCATTGCTTTATAAATGACATACTTTTGCAACGTTTTCTATCTCTAATTTTATTACTTTTCAATCATTATCCTGCTAAATTTCATTACATGACACAATTAGGTGCCTTGTCAGAGAAAACAAATATTCACATTTAATATTTAGTTACCTTTCTTACCTGCAGGACATAAAGGTAACAGGAGTTTTGCTTGAGTTAGAAATTACTGCAGAAGATTGCAGTATCAGTTAAATAAAACTCATTATTGACACAGGGGAAGTTCATTATGCTATGTACAGTTGCCAAAAAACAAAATACACCCGATGCTCGGGAGACGAAGACTATTATCTCCATAACGGCGGATGAACTAATAGCGCAATGCCCTGCATGTAAAACAATAGAAACAATCTACTTTTCAGCAGGTCAACTTATTTCAACGCGTAAGTTCTTTAACGATGACGGCCATATTTTCCACAGGTGCGGCTCGAATGAACCGTGTCGCCTGTATCGGACACTTTGAGGAAATGCAGAGTGGTTTACACAACCATACCAGATAGTAAAAGGTAATCGAGGACCATAGCGAGGCAAGGTCCAGTATATATATGTTACCTGGTATATCCGATGCTGAAGCAGAGCAGGTAGGACTAAACCGGAAACAATTAATCATCTATCTTCCGGTTAAAATCTATCAAGGAAAATTAAAATAAGGTTTAAATAAGGAGATGTGGCATGGCGATATCAGGTAAATATGGGAAATTGACGATTCCTAATATAGACGATAATGAACCAATCTTCACCCTCAGGGCGCAGGACAAACTGGCGGACACGGCTATAGTGTTATACTGGCTTCTGGCTGCTTCGCACGGCTGCCGGATTGCCGAATCTCTCCAGAGAGAAGTAAAGGAATTCGAGCTGTGGTCCGGTAATAAAAAACTGCCGGACTAGATACTAACAGAGGAGAAACGAATACTGAATTTAAGTAATAAATCAAAACAAATACCTGAAAAAACGGCAAAAAGGACTATCCGGCTCCAGTTATTAATAGCAACCATCCCATTGTCTTGGAAAGTGAGAAAATTTTCCAATCGGACCGGTTTTGTGCCATGGAACAACTCGTTCCCTGCTTCCGGGTACATCTTCCGGTCCGAGTCTGGAATTGGTTCGATGACTTACTACCAGCCGGTTTTTAAGGTTTGCACCCTTCAAGGATTATTCTGGACTCCTTGACTACCGGTGTATGAATTCTTTAAGGTCTAGATAGACTGACAGATTTACCCATTAAAATATCCTTTGTGTTTGATAGTAATAGCTCGGTAGATATACTGGTGTATAGCCTGTAGAAGTTTATATTTACGATTAATGATATTAATTGACATTCTTAAAACTGTTCTGCAACGCACGACGAAAGGGTGGACTGCTTTATGGAAAGCGGAAAAAGATTAATCGAGATAAATCCGGATGACCTCAATGCGTTTATTTTTGATATGGATGGAGTAATAACTGATACTGCAGATATCCATGCAGCAGCCTGGAAGCAGATGTTCGATGGCTTCTTGAAGCAACATGCCAGGGACAATGATGAAGACTATCGTCCGTTTGACGCTGATTCGGATTACAGACAATATGTTGACGGCAAGGCAAGGTATGATGGCGTCAGGAGTTTTCTCGAATCTCGAGGGATTATACTTGCCTACGGAGACCCGGAGGACAAACCGGACCAGGACACTATCTGCGGGCTCGGGAACCGGAAAAACGGATATTTTCTAGAACTGTTAAAAAAACGTGCGGTAAAAGCCTTTGAGACATCTATCGAGCTGATAAACGAGCTGAAGAAGAATGGTGTGTTGGTAGCTCTCATATCGGCCAGCCGGAATGCAGAGGAGGTATTACAGGCAGCCGGGATAGATGGTCTGTTCAATGCGAAAGTCGACGGTGTTGATATGGATAACCTTCAGTTGAAGGGTAAACCTGACCCGGCAATATTCCGTGAAGCGGCACGCCGTCTCGGTGTGAAACCTGAAAAAGCGGCGGTCATAGAGGATTCCCTGGCTGGAGTGGAAGCCGGTTATCTGGGAAAATTCAAGCTGGTTATCGGCGTAGGTCGCTCTGATCAATCAGAGGAACTGAAAGCACGCGGCGCCGATGTAGTGGTCCAGGACCTTTCTCAACTTGTGTTACGGCAATCCAGCCGGGACCGATCCGAACAGCATCCGGCTATAGATAACCTTCCATCGGCGTTGAAAAAAAAGGATGCTATCCTCTTTGAAATACGCGAAAAAACGGCGGTTATGTTCCTTGACTATGACGGTACGTTGACACCGATAGTAGAAACGCCGGAAAAAGCAATTCTTACAAAAAAACACAGGAAAGGGCTGGAACATCTGGCTGCGCATTATACAGTGGCTATTATCAGCGGGCGTGACTTGAAAGACGTCCAGAAGATGGTTGGTATCAGCAACATAGCATACGCGGGTAGCCATGGCTTCGATATCTCCGGACCTGGCGGCAGGTATCGGAACCAGAAGATCGGCATGCCCTACTTGGACGCTCTGGATAATGCCGAAAAAGAGCTTAAAGAGAAGACTGCTGACATTCCAGGAGCGAGGGTTGAACGCAAACGGTTCGCAATTGCGGTACATTACCGGCAGGTACAGGAGAACGACGTCGATACCGTGATAAAACGGTTCGACGAGGTATCAGGCCACTACACTGAATTGAAAAAGTCCACAGGTAAGAAAGTTGTCGAACTCAGGCCCAATGTTAACTGGGATAAAGGTAAGGCATTGATTCACTTGCTTGGCGTATTATTCACAGACAGTACCAGGATCATTCCTTTCTACATCGGAGATGATGTAACCGACGAAGATGCCTTTGAAGCCATCAAGGAAAATGGAATATCAATCGTGGTTGGAAGTGGGACTCGTCCTACAGCAGCTAAATACAGGTTGAATAACCCGGAGGAGGTGTTTACTTTCCTCCGGGAGCTAACCGAGCTTGCCGAAATGGACACGCCAAAAAACCCGTGGGTAATGGCATACGATAAGTTCATTCCGGAACAGGAAGGCTTACGCGAATCATTATGCACCCTGGGTAATGCCTATTTTGCCACGCGGGGTGCCGCCGCCGAGTCGAGCGCTGATAGCGTCCACTATCCGGGTACGTACCTGGCTGGCTTGTATAACCGGCTCACGGATGAAATAGAAGGCCAAGTACTGGAAAATGAAAGCCTGGTAAATGTTACCAACTGGTTGCCTTTAAGCCTTAAATTCGAAGATGGTCGCTGGTTCAACATCATGGATGAGAATATACTTGAATACCGGCAGGAACTGGATATGCACCAGGGTGTGTTAAGCAGGTTGGTACGCTTTTCCGATGAAAATGAGCGACATACCCGGATTTTTCAGAGGCGCTTTGTCAGTATGGCTAATGAGCATTTCGCCGGACTTGAGACTACTATCGTTGCAGAAAACTGGACCGGTAACGTATCTGTCCGTTCTGCCCTCGATGGAACAGTAACAAACAGCGGTATAGCACGGTACCGGTCATTGAGTACCAATCACCTCAATCCGGTAGAGACTCGTACAGTTAGTGATGATACTATCCACCTTGTCGCAGAGACCAGCCAGTCACATGTAAGAATTGCCGAGGCAGCCCGTACCAGGGTATTTATCGATGGTAAAAAAGTAGATGTCAAGGCTGAAGATATAGAGCGCCCGGGATACATAGCCCAGGAGTTTTCAATCAAGCTCGAAGAAGGCAAAACGGTAACCATCGAAAAAATCATATCCCTGTACGTATCAAGAGATAGAGCCATTTCGGAAAGCGGTATTGAATCGATAAAACAAATTGAACGTACTCCCGGGTTTGACGAACTAATCGCCGAGCATATCCTTAGGTGGGACCAGCTCTGGAAACGATGCGGCATTGAGATTGAAGATTCCAGTCGGGTTTCAATGGTGCTGAACCTGCACATCTTTCACCTCCTCCAGACAGTGTCGCCACATTCGATAGACCTGGACGTGGGTGTCCCTCCCCGTGGATTACACGGGGAGGCTTATCGAGGGCACATTCTCTGGGATGAACTGTTTATTTTTCCATTTCTCAATCTCCGGATTCCCGATATCACACGTGCGCTGCTGATGTACCGTTACCGCAGGCTTAATGAAGCGCGATGGATAGCAAAGCAGGCTGGTTATGAAGGTGCTCTATATCCCTGGCAAAGTGGCAGTGATGGCCGGGAAGAAAGCCAGGTACTGCACCTTAACCCACGTTCCGGACGCTGGGTGTCGGATAATTCGCAGTTACAGCGTCATGTGAACATCGCTGTCGCCTATAATGTCTGGCAGTATTACCAGGTAAGTGGAGATATTAATTTTCTCTCATTTTATGGGGCGGAGATGCTGGTTGAAATAGCACGCTTCTGGGCAAGTATTGCTGAATACAACCACTCACTTGACCGCTATGAGATTAAAAAAGTGATGGGACCGGATGAATTCCATGACGGTTATCCTGATTCTGAAGAGCCGGGTATTAATAATAATGCCTATACAAACATCATGGCAGTCTGGGTACTATGCCATACACTCGAAACACTTAACCTGCCGGAAATGAGAAAGCAGAACCTCATGGAAAAATTGTCCTTGAAACCGGAAGAACTGTTGCGGTGGAGGGATATTAGCCGGAAAATGCGTATTGTTTTCCATGATAACAATATCATCAGCCAGTTTGACGGATACGGAGAACTGGAGGAATTCGACTGGAAGACTTATGAAAAGAAATACGAAAGTATTCACCGGCTCGACCGGATTCTCGAAGCTGAAGGTAATTCAACGAACCGCTATAAACTGTCGAAGCAAGCCGACGTATTGATGTTGTTCTATCTGCTTTCAGCAGACGAACTCGAGGAGTTGTTCGGGCGCCTTAATTATCCGTTTGACCAGGACACAATTCCCAGAAACATCGAGTATTATTTGAAACGGACATCTCACGGTTCAACACTTAGCAGGGTGGTGCATGCATGGGTACTGGCGCGTTCTCAGAGAGAACTCTCCTGGCATCTCTTCAAGGAAGCACTTGAAAGCGATGTTTCGGATATACAGGGCGGGACCACCAGCGAGGGCATCCACCTGGGCGCTATGGCAGGTACGGTAGACCTTGTCCAGCGTTGTTATACCGGTATCGAGACCCGTCAGAACAAGCTCCTGTTTAATCCGTCGTTACCGAATGACCTGAAGGGAATGCAGTTCGATATACTGTATCGTCAACACTGGGTCAATCTTCAGATAACCTTGAACAAGCTGATTGTCAGTACACGGAAGAACGCCCTGGCACCGATCCAGATAGATTTCCGGGGTAACACGTATGAACTGAATGCAGGAGATACGATGCGGTTCGACCTGTAGCCCGTGATTCTCCGGTAAATAAACCAGGTGTTTTTATCAGATACCTCTTTTAATTGTGGATTTTGAATCAGTTAAATTGACACGAATATGTAATTTTCCTTCTATATATTTTATGACTTTTCAATTACCTTTTACCTAAAATGTTGGTGTAGAATTGCTTGTTCTTTAATGATATTAACCTGCAGGAATAGCGAAATGTACCCAAAAATCCTGGTGCCACTGGACGGTTCGGAACTGGCGGAATGTGTACTCCCTCACGTGGAATCCATCGCAAATGGATGCGGCACAAGCGAAGTTAGCTTTCTTCGTGTTGTTGAGCCGGTATACCCTTTAGTTTCGGGTGATGCAGGATATACTTTTACCGTCAAGGACTGGCAGCAAATAGAGTCGGCAAACAGGACTGCAGCCGAGAACTATCTCACCGAATTGACCGGTAGAATTAAATATGACAAGGTTAAAATAAATTCGGAAATTATGACCGGAAGGGCAGCCGAAAGTATTACCGACTATGCCAGGCGGAACAACATTAACCTTATTGCATTAGCATCACACGGTCGCGGTGGTGTCAGCCGATGGGTGTTCGGAAGCGTGGCAGACCGGGTTATCCGTTCTTCCAGTGTTCCAGTATTAATAATCAGAGCACCAGGCTGCGTCCCCGGCATCTGATATACGGTATGCATATCTCAATATACTATATCGTTTGCTTTTTGTAATCAGGTCTTGAGCTATGGTATCCTTTTTACCTAACCCACATCATTTTTCGTACCTCTCCCAAAGCAAGTCATTCAAAGAATTTTAACAGGACCTTAACCAGAGATAACTGCTGATACTATATAATTAAGATGGTATTAGTAAGGAATACTCATGAAAACCGTATTATTTGTCTGCGTTCATAACTCAGGCCGCAGTCAGATGGCAGAAGCTTTTTTCAACCGGTTAACCAAAGGTAGAGCGAAGGCTGTATCTGCAGGGACCAGTCCGGGAAGTAGCGTCAATCCTGTTGTTGTCGAAGCTATGAGAGAGACCGGGATAGACATCAGTGGAAACAAGCCAAAAGCGTTAACCATCGAGATGGCCGAGAATGCAGACAGGATGATAACCATGGGGTGCGGTGCTGATGCCGAAGGGATTTGCCCCGCCAGTATTATTGAGACGGAAGACTGGGAACTGGATGATCCTAATGACCAGCCTATCGAAAAAGTTCGCGAGATCAGGGATGAAGTTAAGAAAAGAGTAATCACACTTATCGACGAACTCAACATTAAATAACACTGGATTCTAATGTAAGGCTGAAAAGAAGAAGGCTTAATGAGTGGAATTACTGAGACGGCGGTGCGCAGGCTTTCCTTTTTAGACAGATTTCTTACCCTCTGGATATTTATCGCAATGGGCCTCGGTGTAGCCCTCGGGTATTTCGTTCCTTCGGTCGCCGATGCTATCGACAGCATATCGATCGGTACCACCTCAATACCCATCGCTGTGGGCCTTATCCTGATGATGTATCCTCCTCTGGCAAAGGTCCGGTACGAGGATCTAGGTAAGGTATTACGTAACTGGAGAGTACTTATTCTTTCCCTGGTACAGAACTGGATAATTGGACCTTTTCTTATGTTCTTCCTGGCAATTCTCTTCCTCGGTTACATCTGGCCATATCCTGACTACATGGTTGGCCTTATAATGATAGGTCTGGCAAGGTGCATTGCCATGGTAATCGTCTGGAATGAACTCGCCGGTGGTGATCATGAGTACGCTGCCGGCCTGGTGGCTTTCAATTCCATATTCCAGATACTCTTTTACTCGGTGTACGCGTATGTGTTTATTACCATTATGCCGGGATGGTTTGGGCTGGAGGGATCCACCGTAGAAATAACGATGGGAGAGATAGCACGAAGTGTGTTGATCTACCTGGGTATTCCGTTCTTCGGTGGAATGATAACCAGATTCGTCTTTCTCAAGACCAAAGGGCGAGAATGGTACGAGTCGAAATTCATCCCAAAGATCAGTCCGATTACTCTTGCTGCCCTTCTGTTCACTATCATAGTAATGTTCTCTCTCCAAGGCGAACTAATTGTCGAGATACCACTGGATGTCGTCCGAATAGCGGTGCCGTTAATGATATACTTCGTAGTGATGTTCCTCGTCTCGTTCTACATGGGCAAGAAAATCGGCGCCCGTTACGATGTTTCAGCAACCATTGCCTTCACTGCAGCCAGTAATAACTTCGAACTGGCGATAGCGGTGGCAGTCGGGGTCTTCGGAATCTCTTCAGGCCAGGCATTTGCAGCAGTTATCGGACCATTGGTAGAGGTCCCGGTACTTATCAGCCTGGTGAACGTGGCTCTTTTCTTCAGGAGAAGATATTTCTCTAAATCGTAAGGTAACTTTTATCCTGCAGCTTTGCCGCAGCTCTTCTGTTTTTCAGAAGAGCCGCACTTATTTCCCATTTGCTCACCATTACCGAATAGAATAAATCCAGTAGGAAATTTTATATCCCGAACCTGCCTGTTACATGTTTTTCAAGTCCGGATGGGTATCTTTCAATTTTTTACCTCAGACACCTGATATGGGCATAAATCTCTACCATTCTTCTACCAAACCGCACCATAATTCCACATAATCTGATATGTACTGATCGTTTATAGTGATATATTCTATAAACAAAGAGAATAGAAACAAGTATTGTAAGAAGAGAAGCGAGAAAGGTGGAAGAAATATGGATAGCACTGAGAAAATTAGAGATATGCTCAAGTTACTCAAAATGAATGACGACCATTTTCATTATGAATTAACCAGCCTGGCTGCTAAAGTTAACAATTTTCTTGATGACAGGACCAGGACGTTATCCGGACGGCTGATATCCGTCATGTATGACAGTCTGACCGAACAAAGCGAGTAATAAGTGGTTGAAAGACTTGGAATGACTAACTAAAAAATGAGGTAAGACAAGGGTAGAAAAATAGCAGATTAAATAGGTTCTCCTTCTAGTAATAAAAAAGCAGTCCTGCCAAACAAGGCAGGTCTGCTTTTTTATTTCTAACAATGTTTACTTCCGGTTATTTTATTGCGTAGGCTACCTGTATGCTAAGACTGATATCCAGTTCACCGGGACTGATCGATGTGGTATAGCCACCCGCTTCGTCGTATCCGACAGCCATTGCTGACTTAGTAACGGGTGCATAATAGGAATTTTCTGAGATAAAGGTAACGTCACCAAGGTCTACATTAGCCAGTTTGGTCAACTGCTCGGCTTTATTCTTTGCATCGGCCATCGCTTCTTTCCTGGCTTCTTCGTAATACTCACCGGGATCATCGATCGAAAAGTTGATTCCGTTAATCCTGGTCAGGTCACCCCCGGCATCTGTAACTGCATCTATAATCGTCCCGACGTTTTCTATATCTCTTATCGTAACCGTAACCGTATTGGTTACTCTATAGCCGGTCACAATCTCTTTTTCAGTCTCTCGGTCCCAGGTACGGACCTGCTGTATATTGAAATACTGCGTCTGTATATCTTTCTCAGCTATTCCATTTGTAGAGAGAGTATCCATTACATCATTCATAGCTGCTGCTGCTCTGTCACGAGCTGTAGCCACACTGTTATCCTCGGATTCGATTCCTAGACTGATAACCGCAATATCAGGTTTTACACTCACTTCACCCTGTCCGGTCACCCAGATGCCGTTCTGCTGGCTGCTCAGGTTGATATCAGGTATTTCTCCGGACGCGGTACTTGCCTGTTCACATCCTGCAAGTCCGAATATCATTACTATAATTGCCAGTCCAATGATCACCGGGAACCACATCTTTTTCATTCTTTTCCACCTCCTGTCCTTTCATATTATATAACGAAAAAGCCGCCGCAAAGTTAGCGGCGGCTGAATAAAATCATGTTACGGATTATTCTGAACGCAATGCTTCAATCGGGTTTAGTCTTGATGCATTCCAGGCAGGATAAAAACCAAAGAACAAGCCAATACCGATAGATACGGAGACGGCAAGTATTACGATATCAGCAGAAACAAGGGTATTTACCAGGCCTGATTGCTGAACGAAGAAAGAGGCTACCCACCCGAAAATAACACCGATGATTCCACCGGCAAGAGTAAGCGATGCGGCTTCGACCAGGAACTGAATCCAGATATCACGTTCTCTTGCTCCGAGGGCTTTCCGGATGCCTATCTCTCTCGTTCTCTCAAGTACGGATACGAGCATAATGTTCATCACACCGATACCGCCAACCAGCAGGGCGATGGCTGCTATCGCACCGAGGAGTATGGTAAGAGTCTGGGATGTCTCTTCCATTGTCTCAGCTATTTCCTGCATTGACTGGATTGTGAAGTCATCATCTACACCGAGTGCAAGCCTGTGACGTGTGCGCAGGAGTTCAGTTATATCTTCTATTACCTGGTCTGTTTTGTCTTCATCTGATACTGTCAGAGCTATTGTAGAGACGATGTGCTCACCACGCGGCGTTCGTGTTTGAGCTATCGACTGCTGTACGGCAGTCAAAGGTACAAATATGGAATTGTCAGGTCCCATAAATCCGCCTTCGGATTCAAGGATTCCAATAACCGTCCCGATTTTGTCCTCGATCCTCACATTCTCACCGATGGGTACTACATTTTCGAATAGAGTATCTTCTACATTACTACCGATTACTGCTACTTTCGATCCGCGGTCGTAATCGTACTGGGAGAAGAATACTCCCTGTTCAAGATCAAGATTCATTACATCGGCATATTCAGGTGTGACTCCGTATACCTGGACGTTAGCATTGGCATTACCATATATTACCTGTGTACGAGTAGAATAATATGGAGCTACGTTTTCGACGTAGTCAATTTGATCAGCGATAGCTTCGGCGTCCTCATAGGTGAGTGTCTGGCTGCTGCCACCGGAGAAACCCCGAAAAGTGACAGAACCAGGGCTTATAGTAATAAGGTTTGAGCCGATACTTTCTATGCTTTCGAGGATCGAGGCTGTGGCGCCCTTACCGATCGACATAAGAGTGATTACCGAGGCAACACCAATGACAATGCCAAGCATTGTCAGGAAACTACGCAGTTTGTGAGTGCTTATTCCGATCCAGATAGTTGAAATGAAATTAGTAATCTTCTTCATTGGTTATCACCTGAAACAATCTCACCGTCCCTGATGTGTACAATCTTCTGACAGTGACTGGCAATCTCTTCATCGTGTGTTACCACGAGTACGGTTATTCCAAGCTCAGTGTTAAGTGAGGTTAGGATGGATATTATTTCTTTACCGGACTGGCTGTCCAGCTGACCGGTAGGTTCGTCAGCAAGAAAAAGGGAAGGATTTTTCACGAGGGCACGGGCTATGGCTACCCTTTGCTGTTCGCCACCGGAGAGTTCGATAGGGCGGTGTCTTATTCGCTCGGAAAGCCCTACACTCTCAAGAGCTTCCAGGGCTCGCTGGCGATCTACTCCTCCGGAATATGTCATCCCCAGTTCGACATTTGCCAGTGCAGTCAGCCTGGAAAGCAGGTTAAATGTCTGGAATACGAATCCTATCTTTTTCCCCCGTATTTCAGCCAACTCATTACTTTTCAGGTGGCCAACCTCCTTGCCATCAAGGTAGTAATCACCTGAGGTTGGAGTATCCAGGCAGCCAAGCAGGTTCAGTAAGGTCGTTTTACCGGAACCGGACGGTCCCATTATCGCTACCAGTTCACCCTGTTCAACTTCAAGGTCGATACCATGGAGAACGGTCAATTCTCTTTTACCCATCGGGTACACTTTTCTGATATTTTCCAGGCGTATCATCTTATCTCCCTATAATACCGGGTCCAAAGAATCCACCTGATTGCGTTGAACTGCTCGATGAAGTAAGAGTAACCTCAACTTCGTCACCTTCACTTAAGCCACTTATTACCTCGGTATTCTGCCAGTCACTGACTCCTGTCTCGATGGCGCGTTCCTCGGTGGTCCCATCGGGAAGTACTACTTTCACGTAATTCTGACCGCCCTTCATGGTTATTGCGGCACTCGGTACCAGGAGGACGTTATTTACTTCTTGTGTAGTGATACTAACAGTTACTGTCAGACCTTCTCTAAGCTGAAAATTACTCGATGAAGTCGACTGTGTCACATTACCAGCAGAGAACAAGAATCCTCCCGATTGGTTGGAAGAATTAGCTCCGCCGCCGAAAGCAAATCCTCTACCTCCAAACGTTGTATTGCCACTTCCTCCCGAAGGAAAGCCTGGTACATTACCTTCAGCATCCTCAGGTAAATTATTTGGATCAAAGTTTTTCATTTGTTCAGCTATTTGCTCAGCCTGTTCCTGTGTCATCCGACCGGAATCAACGGCTTGTTGAAGCATTGGAGGAAGTTCGCCGGATTGGAGATTCTCATTGGATTGCTGTATGGTTTCTCCAGAGTTCACGATCGTGTTATCTCCAGAGCGCATCCTGATAGTAACCGCGTAATTGACCACTCCCTGCTGAATAGTGGCTGTAGGCGAAATCTTGACTACTTCGGCTGGAAGAATCATGGTCTGAGCAGCGTCTACTGTGGCTGTTGCCGGTACCCCGACAGCGATATTGAATATATCCATTTCACTGACATAGACTTCGGCTTCGAATTCATCGGGGTCGGCTATTTCAATAGCTACTGCTCCTTTCTGGATCGTATTTCCTTCAACAAGGTTTACCTTGGTGATGTAACCTTCGTAAGGGGCTTTGATGTTCCATTCCTGGTTTTGAGCTTCTTCCAGCGCCTCTTCTGCTTCGTCGAGTTGCTGCTGCGCATCTTCGAGTTGACTTTTCTTTATTACCAGTTCTTTCTGTTTCGTCTCTTGTTCTATTGCCAGATCGGCAGAGACATCTGCCAGTTTTTTCTCAGCATCACTCAGATTGATTTTAGCGATATCCAGTTGGGCTTTTTTCTGATTATAATTTCTGATATTTTCAGGTACTGTCCAATTGTCAAGGTACTGTCCTTCAACTCTATCGAAAATCTCCTGGGCAGAAGCTAGAGATATCTCCGCATTTGCCACGTCGAGTTCAGCCTGGGCTTTCTTCTGATCGGCATATGCCTGGCTGTTAACAGTATCCAGAGCATCCTCTGCGTTCTGGTAATTAATCTCCGCCTGTAATAAAGCCTGGTCCTTTGTTTCAATAGCACGAGATAAGGTTTTCAACTGGTCATCGCGTTCGGAGGTGTCAAGTGTTGCCAGTACCTGCCCTTCGTCAACATAGTCACCAACCTCTACTAAGACATCTTTAACCGTCCCCGTAAGTCCGAAAGCGAGAGTTTCTTTTTGAGAGAGAGCAAGGTTTCCCACAGCCGAAATATCCAGTGATAGATTACCTCGTGTTACGGTCTGTATCACTGTCTGTTCCTCGGTTGCAGCGGTTTCGGCTCCTCTGCCACATCCTGAAAAAATCATTAATGTTGCGACCAGCATCAGTCCCCCTAGGGTATAACGTACAAATTTCACCGGAATCCTCCTACAACAATGTTCAATTCCTGTAATATAAATTTAAATCATTGCTACTATGACATAATAATATTAAGATAATATTAATGTATTATACTCATTTATGAGTAATCGGTATAGTGAAACTGAAACAACTGCCCTTTCCCAATTCACTCTCAACTCTTATCTGTCCGCCGTGAGCTTCAACAAGTCGCCTGGCAATTGTGAGTCCCAGGCCGCTTCCTCCTGTTGCCCTGGCACGCGATTTATCAACCCTGTATAACCTTTCGAAAATATTTTCCAGGTCATCAACGGGTATACCTTCACCGTTATCTATTACGCTAACCTCGATGAAGTTGTCTGCCTGTTGTACTGAAATAGATATAATTCCTCCGGGAGGTGTAGCGGTAATCGCATTTTCTATCAGGTTGTGCAGTACCTGGCTGATACGATGCACGTCAACTTCTATCTCCGGAAGACCATCAGGTTGTGTGAATTTAAGACTAACTCCTTTTTGCGAAGCTTTGGTCTCCATCATCTGTGTGGTTGTTTCGATTAATTTACCGATATCCGCCGGTTCACGTTCAAGTTTTAGTTCACCTGCCTCGGCAAGACTGAGTTCCTGGAGGTCATCTACTAAACGGACCAGAAGAGTTGCTTCCTCATCCAGTTTTCGAATCGTATCTTCGTTGGTTTCTATTAGTCCGTCACGGACTGCTTCCAGGTACCCCTTGATATTGGCAAGTGGATTTCTCAATTCATGTGCTATATCGGCAACCATGTTTTTCCGTAGTTCTTCAACTCTCCCGAGATTATCTGCCATTGTATTAAAGGTATTTCCCAGCTGGTCAAGCTCAGTGTTACCTTTCACATTGACCCTCTGGGAGAAATCACCACTACCCAACTGGTTGGCAGCCTGCGTTAATGCTCGAACCGGTGATAATATCCTCCGTGAAAAGAAGTAGGTGAGTATCAGGGCGATGATGATTGCAATAAGCCCTCCCCAGAGAAAATACCTGCCGATAGAATTAAACAGAAGCTGGAAAGATTCAAGACTCAGTTCTGAAGATGATTTCGGTATAATATATAAAGTACCGAAACCTTCCCTCTGGAAAGGCAACGAAATAACTCGTCCGGGTGAATCAGGTTCATACTCTCCGGATAGTTTGCCCTGTGAATCGGCAACTACTATTCCTTCCGAATCTGTAAGCACTATCTGCTGTTCGTAGAGATTGCCCCATTGCTCGATCATCGGCTGAATGCCGTCCCAGTTCCTGTTGATAAAATAGATACGTGTAAGTTCGGATTGCATCCTGAACGCTCTACTATCATCTACCTGCTCTCTGAATCTCTGTATCTCATCCCTGGTAGCCTGGTTTACAAAAATTAGAACAGCACCGATTGCCACGAATATCACGAGAGTAAAACCAAGTAAAAGGCGATACTGAAGTTTACCCGTCATCAGGCACCTCTGATAGCTTGTAACCGGCGCCATAAACGGTCTTAATGTATCTGGGTTTCGATGGGTCTTTCTCCATCTTGCGGCGGATATTCAGAATATGGACATCGATTGTGCGGTCGAATCCTTCAAATCCATAACCAAGTGCCTTATCGATAATCTCAGCGCGACTAAAGACTCTGCCCGGCTCTCTTATCATGGTGCCCAGCAGCTTGAACTCAATCTCGGTTAACGGGACTACCCTGCCGTCATTGGATACCTCGTGCTTCAGGAAATCCACGGTAAGAGTACCGTGCGTTATCATGTCGGGGCCACGTTCACCCGGCATTCGCCTCAGTACTACTCTTACTCGCGCTGCCAGTTCACGAGGACTGAAAGGTTTAGTAACGTAATCATCGGCGCCGACCTCCAGGCCTGTTAACTTATCCTGGTCAGTCGATCTCGCCGTAAGCATAATAATCGGAACATCGGATTCTTGTCTTATTGTGCGGCACACCTCGAGTCCATCCATTCCGGGCAGCATCAAGTCCAGCACTATCAGGTCTGGATGATTCTTACGGGCGAGTTCCAGCGCATCCAGACCGTTATAGGCTGTATCCACCTTATATCCATCACGATTCAAGTAAAGTTTTACCAGCTCTACCGTTTTTTCATCATCATCGACGACAAGGACTCGTTTACCTGCCACACATGTTTCTCCTGAAATGTGATTCTATTTGATATTATAATGGAAATGTTAAAGAAATATTAGCATGGGGTGTTTAACGAGTCCCGAAAACAGGGAGAGGGGGTATTCCCCCTCTCCCTGGCTGTTAGAATCTTCCAAGATTAATACGGTATATCCGGTATTATCTTATTGTCTAGGAAGGCATAGTCCATCAAACATCCTCATTCCATCCCCGCCCCGGAAGATGCCGAAGGTTTTAAAGCGAGGCATGTTAGAAATATCAGGCCTGGACTCCATCCAATCTCGAATCTTGTCGGTATATTCACTCATGTCTGGTCTGGCTTCGAGCCATCCCTTATATTCGGCAGCTTCTTCTTCAGTGATTTTTCCTTCATCGACCAGATTTTTCAGATATTTATCCAGTGCTGCTTCATGCATTTCCGCCTCTGCCTGTTTGAAAGCATCTTCAACAGTCTGCTGTTCTATCCCGAGTATGGCAGCCACTCTTCCCAGCAATGAATCAGGTTGGGAATCTTCTTCTGATCCCTGCGCCAATGCAACTCCGCCAATGCTTGCAGCAACTATAAGGATAGCGCCCAGTAACATGATGATGAACTTTTTCTTCCTCCACATCTTTTTCACCTCCTTTCGCAAATATTCGGGTATTCTTAGGTTATTTTATCAGCCAAATACTAAAATCTTATTAAGAAAATCCGGAAAATGATGTCCGAATGCATTTTAACTGTAACAAATTTGAATGAACAACCGATTAATATATCGTTGACCCATCATGAAATCGGCTGTAAAAAAAAGCCGGCTATTCAGCCGGCTTTTTCTGTTTCAAAAACGAGTCTACTATTATTCCAGTGATTCAAGGGCTATTCCATAACCTCGCTCAGAGATTTCAATAGCTTTCAGAATAGCCTCTCTGGTCGATTCAGGTACTTTATCCAGGAGTTTATACAGGTTCTGGATGTTTGTATTAGCCTGGTTATTGACCGTTACGTTTAATTCCTCTCTCTTGCTTAGCCCCTGTCCGGCTGACGCCGGTTCAATTGTTATCTTCGTGGGAGGAATTTCGACATTCACTTCAGGCTTGGTCGGCTGGACTACAATCGGCTCTGCGGGCGATTCCGGAGCAGATTGATTTTCAGCTATCTTTTCATCCTCAGCCCCCTCAGAAACCGTATCTTCACCACTTTTCGGTGTTTCACCGGCTGCTGCCGTTAAAGATTGTTCGGTATCTGCTTCTGCAGCTTCCTCCGTGACTACAGCCTTTTCACTGAACACCATAGCACCTTGACCGGTGGCTCTGTTTGCATTGTCCTGTCTTGAAGAATATTCGGCAATATTGTTCAGACTGGAATCCAGGCTGGTGGCAAGTACTTCTATTTCATCTATGTCGTTCTCGTTCGCCATATAGATAATCTCTTCGACTCTTCGGTTTGCCATCCTGGCATAGGCTTCTGCTTTCCCAAGATTGGTAAAGGTGAAGGCAAGCTGTACCTGTTCCGTGGCACGCTTGACGGGATAGAGGAAATCATCAGGCATGCTGCCCATCGATGCTGCGGCGGTGCTGCCGGCAGCTATAAGAAGCACCACGATAACAGCGACTACACCGGCCCAGCGTGGTTGCCATCCAAATCTGAACATTGATCGGCTTCTCTTCTCTTCAGTTTTTCTAAGTACCTCGAACAATTCATTTCTAGCTTTAGCCTTGAATTCCTGGTCAGGTTCAAGTGAGGAGATACGGCTGGTGACCAGAGAAGCCTCCAGCAACGGTTTGAGTCCGTCGGCATACTGCGGGTAATCAGCGAGACACTGCTCCACCGTATCGCCTTTAAACATCAGGCGATCAAGACACTCGTCCAGTATATCGTTAAATTCTTTTTCTTTACCCATAGTATTCCGCCAGTAACATTTTCCTGAGAGATACAATAGCGCTATGCTGTAAGGCTTTTATCGCTCCCTGGCTTTTTCCCATTATCTTCGCAACCTGGACTATCGGCATCTCACCGGCAAATCTTAAAGAAATTACCTCTCTTTGAGCTTCGGTGAGATGCCGGGCAGCTTCCATTACCTGCTCGATATCCATTCTTGTTTCAACGAGTTGCTCAGGATTTTTCCCGGGATCGTCTGTGATCATCGTTTCATCAGCGATAGTATCCGGTCGTTTTTGACTTTTTCTTATGTAGTCCACTATCAGATTATGGGCGATACGGTACAACCAGGCAGAAAACGGGACGCCCTTCCATTTAAAAGAGGAAATTGACTGGTGGGCTTTCAGGAAGACCTGCTGGGTCATATCCTTTGCCTCTTCCCTGTCTCCTATTTTCAACGCTATATATCTGTATATTTTGTCAAAATATTCATCATACAACTCCGCAAACGCATTCGGATCATTTTGTTTTGCCCGTTGTACGACTTTTTCTTCATCCTGCACCTGAGAACTCCTGTAACCCGGACAGTGATTAAGCAGTACCTCGCCCGGTTTAAATCAGGCGTTACCCTGATGCTATATAGTATAACGAACGGGACATTAAAAAGATAGGTTTACTGTAAAGAAATGAGCGTAATGTGTTAGAATATCGGGAGACTGAATACTATGGTCATTCTATTTAACATAAATAAGGAGTCATCTTGTCCTACTACATCCGCCCGATGCGAAAAGAAGATATCCCCCAGGTTTCCAGGATAGACCGGGAAGCTTTCCCGACCATGCTTCCGCCGCCTAATTTCGAACGTGAACTCCGTAATCAGATGACCCATTTGTATGTTGTCTGTGATGAGGATAAGAAGATTGACCAGGTTGATATACCTGTTGCCAGGACCGGAACGTCAGGCCTGGTGAACAGGTTAAAGCGATGGTTCAATCCGGCCAGGCCTGGCGAAGATAATACGTTTCAGCCTGAAAATTACAGTGATTATATCTGTGGGTATGTTGGTTTCTGGGTTATGGCTGATGAAGCTCATATCACGACTATCGCAGTAAGTGAGGAACTACAACGTCGGGGAATGGGCGAGTTACTGCTTTTGACTGTTTTTGACCGCGCCAGGGAACTGTATGCTAATATCGTGACCCTTGAAGTACGTGTCTCTAACACCGGAGCACAGAATCTATACCTGAAATACGGATTTAAACAGGTAGGAGTGAGAAAAGCATATTATACGGATAACCGTGAAGACGCCTATATAATGACGACAGGAGATATTACTTCGTCGGAATGTCGTTCCCTGATGAGAGACCTTTACCAGACGCATACGGCAAGATGGGGTGAAGCACGGTTCAGCTTTCCGGTACATTAAGTTATCTAGTGTCTTCCTATTATGCTGTCGAACATCCCCGTTTTTCCGCCGGGGTCCGTGGTCCCTATGTTATTCATCAACCAGTCTTCAAGCGCTGATTTGCACCTCTGGAGTCGATCTTTCAATTTTACCGTGTCGATGCTGGCTACGTAATTGCTGGTCTTGAATTGCCTGGTGGTCGCTACCTGGTCATTATAGTCCTGGGCAATGTTGAACGCATCTGTCAGGGCGGACTGCAGATTCTGGCTGAGAAACTCGATATTATTTCTATTCGTGTTCCAGCTGTTGACAGAGAACCTCTTGATCTGTTCACCCTCCATGAGGATCTCGACTAGTCTCAGATTTACCCTGATATCGGATAGTATTGCATGTACTACATATTGATGTGAAGACGGAGGGCCGCCTTTTCTTCTCAAGAATAACTGTATACCAATAAGCCCGATTATTACCAGGACAACCGGCATGAATTCTGATAGATTACCGAAATCCACAATTAACTCCTTTTACCATACAGCAGGGAGATATCGTGTTTTTGTTACCTTCCTTATAAATAATATACCATACATATATATTTATACTGAAAACACAGGAAAAGCCTGTGCCCCGTTGTTCTATTCTGAAGCCAGTTTACCACCGATTGCCCAGTTATGTTTCGGTACATCTTTAATAATAATCGTTACGGCTTCCGCCGGAATCCCGAGTTTATCCGTCATCACGGATGTTATCCCCTGGACAAGTTTCTTCTTCTGTTCGACAGACCGTCCTTCCCACATATTAACCGTTACTAATGGCATATTGACCTCCTGAATTATTGATGCCTGTTTATCATAGGTTTGTAACCGATAATTTGTCAATTGATTTGACTAAACCTGTCTGTACAGAATAGAATTCATACTTAATCTGCCCGTACACTAATGAGAACGGAGGTGTATTTTGAACGTACTGGTAATCGGTGGGAATGGTCTTTTCGGCAGGAAAACGGTACTGAAGCTGCTTCAAGATACTGATATATCCAGAGTTGTCTCCATGGATGTCATTCCACCAAAAGAATGGATTATACCCAGGTACCGGGAATTCGATGAAAAGTTTGTTTTTTACCGGGGTGACGTTTCTGACCTTGAAGATATCCTGAATGCAATACGGATATATGAGATTGATAAAATCGTCAACTGGGCGTTTTTACTGCCCGGAGATATCGAAGGAAATCCGCGTCTCAGCGTTAAAGTAAACGAACTAGGCATGTGTAATGTCTTTGAGGCCGCTCGCTTGGCTGGTATATCACGAGTAATATACGCAAGCTCCTGGGGAGTATACGGTCCCCAGGATGAATACGGCGATAGAGATGTCACCGAGGATGATCATTTACATCCCGGCAGTGCATACGCTCTTACCAAGCAGTTGAGTGAAATACTGGCGGACCAGTACGCCGAGTTGTACGGTATAAATTTCACTGCGTTGCGTCCGACGATTGCTTTCGGGCATGGTGGACGAACGCCACTCATGATAAAAAATTACTCGGACCTTGTGTCGCTGCCGGCGGTCGGCAAGCCTTTTTCCATAGGTGAAGATGGGACCAGTAAGACCTCGCTGTTTACACCCGATGATATAGCGGCGTTTACCGGGCTGCTTCTGCACGTCGACGCTTCCCCTCATCCTGCTTATAATATAGGCGGACCGCCGACAAGCATGAGACAGGTTGCCGATGCTGTACGCAAGTATATACCTGACGCGAAGATAGAGTTCGGGAATATCGCACCACCGGAAAACAGGGGAAAATTCGGGATTCCCTGGAGAGCCAGCAGTGAAAGAGCCAGGGAAGATTTCGGTTTCTCGCTTCTGCCTTTGGAAGAAGCGGTATTGATACATATTAACGATGCCAGGAGTGAAGCTGGCCTTGAACTGATAAAATAAGACATATTTAAGAAAGGAAGCTGATATGGGACTGGACAAGAATGAATTGATAAACCTGTACCGGACCATGCTGACCATTCGCAGGTTTGAGGAAAGAGTCTCAGCCGAATATGCCAGGGGTAATGCTCTGGGATACGTTCACCTTTATATAGGCGAAGAGGCAGTAGCTGCCGGTGTCTGTAATAATCTCAGGAAAGACGACCGTATTGTCAGCAGCCACCGGGGACACGGTCACTCGATTGCCAAAGGGGCGGATGTAAAACGCATGATGGCTGAGGTATTCGGGAAAAAGACCGGCTACTGCAAAGGTAAGGGTGGTTCGATGCATATTGCTGATTTCAGCATAGGAATGCTTGGAGCTAACGGCATTGTGGGTGCCGGCATGCCGATCGCGGTGGGAGCCGGACTGGCTGCCCAGCTGGAAAAGAAGGACAAGATCGCCGCTGTGTTTTTTGGGGACGGGGCCACTCAGGAAGGTGAATTTCACGAGTCCTTAAGTCTGGCATCGGTATGGCACCTGCCCATGGTATTCGTCTGTGAGAATAACCTTTATGCCGCCGGTACGCCGGCAAGATTCGCCCTGCCTGTACAGGATATATATAAGAAAGCAGAAGGATACAATATGCCCGGAGTCGTCGTCGACGGTAATGACGTGACTGCCGTAAATGAAGCCGCAAGAGAACTGATAACAAGGGCGAGACAGGGAGGAGGTCCCGCTCTCCTTGAGTGCAAGACCTATCGCTGGCATGAGCATTTTGAGTCGACAACCTTTCCGGATATGCGACCAAAAGAAGAACTGGAAAGCTGGAAGAAGAAATGCCCGGTAACCCGGACGAAGAAACAACTGCTGGATGAAGGGATCCTGTCGGAGAAGGAACTCGAAGATATGAATACGGAGATATTAGAGAAAATAGAAGAAGCGGTGAAATTTGCCGCAGAGAGCCCTTTCCCGGCACCTGAGGATGCACTCGAAGACGTATATTCGGACTAGCACCCGGGTGCACAGAAAAATAAGATAATCAAGCCGTTCGTGGTGAGCCTGTCGAACCACAACGGCGCCCTTCGACAAGCTCATCCTTCGACAGGCTCAGGATGAACGGAATAATAATAACAATAATTGC
>CAZBQL010000035.1:27094-28377 GCA_964493985.1 uncultured Dehalococcoidales bacterium | reverse complement strand
TATTAACTTCATAATGGTATTTACTGGGAATCAGTTATCAGTGTGGTATTTCTTTATATTGAGGTAAAGTCATAATTTCGTGAATTAAACACTTTCCTGTTGCATATTTACAAAACTCTATACTTGTGTAATTATATAGGTATATTATATGTGTACTAATATGTGGAGGATATTCATGACCAAGAAAGTAATACAGGTCCCTATTGATGAGGTTTTGCTGCATGAGCTTGATAAGCTATCTGGTAAGCAATCTAAGTCGAGATCAGAAGTTATCCGTCAGGCTTGTCAACAATATTTAAATCAAATGGAATTTGAAGAGTTGGACAAAATTTATCGACAAGGTTACGAAAGAATCCCGGAAACGGGCGAAACAGGAGAAGCCCAGGTTACTATAATTGATGAAATCTTACCAAAGGAGACCTGGTAGGTGAGACGAGGTGAAGTCTGGTGGGCTGAATTACCACAACCTTCAGGCCGAAGACCGGTTTTACTACTCTCAAGAGACAGTGCCTATAGAGTAAGAACATCGGTGACGGTTGGTGTTATTACCCGTACCGTACGGAATATCCCTGTTGAAGTGCAGCTCGATACAAACGATGGGATACCTCAGAAGTGTGTCGTAAACCTGGATGGAATATTAACTATCCCTAAAACCAGGTTAGTCGAAAGAATTACTATACTTTCGCATGAGAAAATGATCTCTGTGGTAAAAGCCATTTCTTTTGCTCTTGACTTGAGAATATAAAAGGCTAAATCGGTCAGGGAATTGGTGGATACACAGTAAGGCTTGTCTCGATTGTCAGATTTCCAACTTAGAATCCCCGCACTACTCTCGCAACTATTCTGTAAAGACCAAGAGACTTGATAATCCAGAGTATTGTGGACCTTAGAATACCGGACCAGCAGGACAAATTCCATAGAAATCCCCAAAGAAAACGCCTTTTCCCCAGGTACATACGAAAGTAGCAATACAGGCTGCTTAAACAGGCGGTAACTCCAGGTTTGGGGAATGTCATGTTATATTCCGGTATTGCTTTACCGATACGCCTGAGTAAAAAGAAACGTGCCGGCACTGTTTTCTTAAACTTTGTTATCTGCCTGGTCGACCATATCACCTTGTCTCGCGTTATAGGTTCGAGTGTAATTATCTCCTTATCCAACGCTTTCTTAAGTAGTTGTTCCCCCTTCTTACTCCGGGAAATCACTAATGATGTGCCAATCATGTCTTTTGAGTATTCTCCAATCCAGGCATCCCCGAAGCTGATATCCGATAATTCAGCAAC
>CAZBQL010000035.1:10790-26994 GCA_964493985.1 uncultured Dehalococcoidales bacterium | reverse complement strand
AGAGATGGAGTGTGGTTGCAGAAAAGCCCGAAGTGAAGCACTACTTTCTGCTTAAGACTGTTATGCAGGGTCTCAGCTTTTCTTAGCCCGTGCAGATGGCAGGGAAGTCCAACTACAGCAAATCTCTCTCCGTCTGCTGCCTGCAGGATTTCCTTCAGAGCCATATTGGCTGGAACGGGACAGTATTTTGACCTGGTGGCAGAAATTATGTCTTCCCCGGTCCGGGCAATTAAAGATTGAGGTTCAAGCGGATTTTCTTCACTCATCCTGGTTACCAGAGCACCATCGATAAATCCTTCTTCCAGGGCAAAAATAAGCAGTGCGGTTACCAAACCTCCCGAAGCTGAGTTGTACCTGATAGTGTTTTCAATAGAATAACCTGCGTAGAAGCTTATATGGTGACCCAGGAAGATATCCTCTGACTCTCTGCCGTAGATTTCCCGGTTTAAGGTATTAAAGTCAACGCCATGTCCGGGACACACTTTGAAGCATATCCCGCATTCGACGCACTTGTCTCCGTCCAGGGTGGGGAGAAAAATCCCCTTTTCACGGTCGATCACCATTTCGATAGAGTTTTGAGGACACATACCTGCACATGTCCCGCATCCGGTACACAGTCCGTCTCTTAAAACTTGTTCGATAGTCTTGGTTTCATTCATATCATTACAAAAATTACGATGAATTATTATATACAGGACAACGTCCGGAATTCAAGAGGCGACATTTTCCTCTTGACCGGTATTACTCTTTTTCGTAATATCAGAACACCGGTTCTATACAGCAGAGGGGAGATAAAAATGAACTTAAACCTTGATCCCAGCCTGGTATTGCATCTGCCTTTACACAAGCTGGACAGCGCTTCTTTTGTATCAGGAGATGCTTACGGACAACCGGCAGTCGATACTGGTACTATCTGGACTCCCCAGGGCAGGAATTTCGACGGCATTAATGATTTAATAGACTGCGGAGGTAGCCCGGCTTTTGACTCTCAGCAGTATACTCTGACCTGCTGGTTCAAGACAAACGCGTCCAGCCCGGACACGGATATAGGGCACAGGCTGGTCAATGTCGCTCGGGCCGCCGGCGGTGAAAGCAAGATAGCACTCAGGTTAAAAAATAATATAGCCGATCTCTTCTGGATAACACCTGCCACATCAATTGATTCGGTTTCAACCGGTGTTATCGTTAATAATGGCCAATGGCATCACCTGGCAGGAACCACTGATGGTACGACATTTACCGCTTACCTGGACGGCGATCGAAAAGCAATGAAATTATCCGAATTACACACAGATTTCTATTGTCTGTGTATCGGTTCTGTCCATACCGGAACAGGGGCTTATAACGGCATGATCGGTGAACTCCGGGTATATAATCGGGTCCTTACCGCTCCGGAAATCCAGCATGACTACCTTGCAACAAAGTGGAGATACCGGTAACAACAATACCGGTAAAATTCCAGCATTCTTTATTTCCAGGTAGAAAATGTTTATAACCATATTTGGTATTGAACGTCGGTCACTCCGACTATATACTGAATCCGTAAGCTTACAATACAATCATTTACCGGAGGATACTATGAGTTCCAAAATGAGTGAACTGGACAACTGGGCAATTACGAAGATAAAAACTGAATATAAAGACGACATTCAACTCCTGATAGGTCACAACAGCTACAGATTACCGGGAGATGCAGAACTGGCCCGAATCAGCTTCTTTTTCCCGGCTACCGATAAGGCATACGCACTGGCAAAGACATTCGTCATCGACGGCATAGGATACGACCTTTTTCCGATGTCGTGGGAACGTATCGAGAGAATGACGGAACTTGATGAAGATAACGCTTCCTGCGTGGGTGATGCGGAGATACTTTATTACAGGACCGAGCAGGATAAAGAGAGGTTTCTAGAACTTCAAAACAGACTGAAAGATCACCTTAATGATCCGCAGTTTACGCTGAAAAAAGCACTCGTGAAGGTTAGTGTGGCGATGGAACTATACCAGACGATGATGTTCGAGGACGAACTCTACAAGGTAAGAAAAGCAGCAGGTTATATCCTAAATTACCTGCTTAATGCCATTGCCTATACCAATAGAACGTATTTCAGGAACGGATATATGAATACCAGACAGGACCTGCTGGAAATGAAGGATATACCGGACAACTTGCTCCAACTTCAGGCGGACATCATCAAGGCTGGTACAGTCAGTGAAATCAAGCAGTTGTGTCATGAGTTAATATCCAGTGTAAGACGGTACTTTACCGGTAAAAAGGGACAGCCGGAAAAGAGGTGGGCCGACCAGAATTACGCTGACCTTGCCGGCTGGTACCAGGAACTAAGCTATGCCTGGAGGGAAGTATACCACTGGTGTGACCGGGATGATCCGGTAAATGCCTTTATGCGGGGATGCTTCCTGCAGAGTGAACTGGATATCGTTGTTGAAGAATTTGGACTTGGAGATTTTGATTTACTAGGGTCATTTGATTCGAATAATTTAGAGGCATATCGGAAGCAGGCAGAAAAACTTGAGAAGGAAATAATCTCAGTAATAGAAAAAAATGGTGTATCTATAGAATCATACGATACCGTTAGAGATTTCATAAATGCTAATGGATAAAAGCCGGGTAGAAACTGATGAGATATAAGAGCGCATCCGATATATTACCGGACAAATTACTCCGAGAAGTACAGAAATTCGTAGAAGGTGAGACCTTGTATATTCCGAAAGGGAAGAAGCGTAAGAAATGGGGAGAGAATTCAGGCGGAAGGCGTTTCTATAAAGAACGGAACGAGGAAATTCGGAATAAATACTTTCACAAGGTCTCTATTGAGGAATTAGCTGAAGAATACGGGCTTTCATATGAAACTATAAGAAAGATAGTATATAAGTAGAATATATCAGGGGAATGTAATTGTTGAAGCCGGTTCTGAGTTAAATCTCAGAACCGGCTTCATATTTTTACATCGACTTCCTTTGACATTTATTATGGTTGATATATACAATTAGTTGTCGTTCGACGAGTAATTTCAGGCTATAAAAATAATGTTCGAAGGGTGGATTATGTTTCAAAAAGCTTATATTCCATATAAAGGGTACTGGTCGTCGCCTTTTTCCAGGTGGCAGATGTCGTTTCAAAGCGCCAATGCAATTGAATTAGGTGCCGCAACAGCCAGGAAATTCTTTGAATTGAGAGGTTATACTCCCGATATATTCGATGGCTGTGTTCTGGGAAGTACCGTCGCGCAGCCTAAATGGTTCCATATGACGCCATGGTTCTGCGCAATGATGGGGAATGATAAAATAAGCGGCCCGATGATAAGCCAGGCCTGCGCGACCAGTGCTACCTGCATTTATACCGCTGCCGCGGGAGTGGAAACCGGGATGTATAAAACGGTCCTGGCGGCGGCAGCAGATCGTACCTCGAATTCTCCTCATTTAGCCTGGGCGAATCCACTTGGCTCCAGCGGCGAGGTAATAAGTGAAAACTGGATGACGGATAATTTTACCGATCCCTATGCAGGTCACCTGATGGTAGAAACCGCAGAGTTCGTGGCTACGGATTTTGGTGGTATATCGAAAGAAGAATCGGACGCGATGGCAATCCGCCGTTATAAACAGTACGCTATGAGCCTGGAGAACGACAGAGAATTCCAGAAAGGATATATGATACCGGTTGAAGTAAACGTAAGCAGGAAGAAGACTGTCATTGTCGACGCTGATGAGGGTATCAGAGCCAACACTGCGGAAGGTCTGGCTCCTCTCAAGCCCACGGTCGAGGGTGGCTGTATTACGTATGGTGCCCAGACTCATCCTGCCGACGCAAATGCCGGTGTAATTGTCACAACACAGGAAAGAGCCGCCGAGTTGAGTAAAGATAAAGGAGTAACCATTCAGTTACTGAGTTATGGCTATGCCAGGGCTAAGCCGGCCAGGATGGCGGCTGCCGTCACACCGTCTGCTGAAATGGCTCTTAACAATGCGGGTATAGAAGTAAAGGACCTGTCAGCCGTAAAAACTCATAATCCGTTTACCGTGAATGATATCGTCATGGGCAGCCTGATGAAAATCCCTGACGATATTTTTAATAACTACGGAAGTTCGCTGATATTCGGACACCCGCAGGGTCCCACAGGAGCCCGTTGCACGATAGAACTAATCGAGGAGCTGGTGAAGCTCGGTGGCGGATATGGTCTGTTCGCGGGTTGTGCTGCGGGTGATAGTGCTGCTGCCCTGGTAGTAAAAGTTTCTTAGTAAACCTGAGTATCCGTCTTACAGGCTGATAACGGTCGGTTCTTTGCCGGGGGTTATCAGGTTATTCATAACCTCTTCGTCCAGTTCTACACCGAGTCCGGGTCCGTCGGGCGGATAAAGATATCCACCTTCATAGCGGACACCCTTTTTGGCGAGATCACCGGTGAGAGGTGGATTTACCGTATCCGGTCGGTTATACAGGTTCAGGGGGCCGATCGATTCCTGTTCGACCTTTCCCATCCAGTCCATTGCTGCCAGGAAATGAGCCTCGGAAGCAGCGCCGATCCCGGAGTTGATCATGCATCCGCACATGACCATCATATCAGCTCCCTGGGCAATACTAACCCATTTCTGTGACTTTAAAAGACCGCCAGCTTTAGGAATCTTGAGGAATAAACCGTCCACAGCATCCATCATTATTAATCGATGGAGGTCGCTCAGTTCGACCGCCGCTTCGTCGGCGAATACCGGAATATCTATTTTGCGGCGGAGTCTTGCCATTCCTTCATAGTCCCAGCGGGGGACGGGCTGTTCTACCAGGAACAGGTTATATTTCTCCATCGCTTTCAGTGTATGCAGGGCCTGGTTATAATGCCAGCCGCCGTTTGCATCCACCATAATGCGGGCTTTGTCGCCTACAGCTTCTCTAAGAGCGGCAACTATTTCCACATCCTCTTCGAGAGTTCGCAGTCCAACCTTGAGTTTCAGGCTTCGGAAACCGGTTGCAAGCAGCTTTTTACCGTCGGCGGCTACTATATCTGGTGTATCCGAAGACATTACGAAGCACAGGGGTATTTTTTCATTGGACAGTCCACCCAGGAGGTTATATACAGGAGTATTCAGTGCCTTTCCCTTGATATCATACAGGCAGTAGTCTATCACCGCTTTCGACTGATAATTAGCCCGTACAGCTCTGTCCATTCTGGCGACTATCTGCTCTATCTTGAAAGGGTCCTCTCCCAGGAGTATCTGGGGACCGTAGACCTTGTTGATGTTGTGCATCATCGAGTCCTGGCTTTCACCCATGTACCAGGGAGACGTGCCACCGGTCTCACAAATGCCTGTGATGCCTTCATCGGTATGTATTTTAACAACAACGACATCGGAAGCTAACTCAGCACCGCCCGCCATTATCATCGGTTTGGCGAATTTAAGTGAAACAGGTATGCATTCAATACGGGTGATCTTCATATTGTATATACCTCATGAGAAATTTACACTCACACAATTCTACCGGATAGTTATTGATATTCCAAGTGAAGTACCGATTGCATGACAGAACCTTTATAATATATGGATGATTGAGATATGATAGGTAGTAGAATGAAAGAACAACAAATCATAACGCATCCCGGCAGTGCGCACTTCGATGATGTAACGGCTGTCGGCCTGATACTCGCCGTGCATGAAAATACGGATTTTCATATCGAGCGGCGTGAACCGAAACCGGAAGAACTTGATAATCCGGATATCTGGGTGATAGATATAGGAGACAGACACGAACCGGAGAAACACAATTTCGACCATCACCAGTCGCTCGATTGTCCTGCATCATTTGTCCTGGTAGCCAATTACCTCGGTCTGGCTGAACGGTTGTCTATCATGCCATGGTGGGACTTTAAGGACGAAGTCGACCGTTTTGGCTCGCGTAACAGTTCTGAGAAGTTTAATGCCGGAGATGACCTGATAAACCGGAACCCGGTAGAGGACTGGCTCACTACACATTTTGAGTTCGACATCGAGAAGACTGCGCCATTGCTGAAGAGCTTCGGTAAATATCTGATCGAAGAAGCTGAAAAGCTGAAAAACCAGATAGAGGTCTTGCGAAGCAGTACGAGAGTCGAAATTTCAGGAGTCCATGCTGTTATAAGTGAGACCAGGGAAACAACCGGTCTGGAAGAGTTCCGACGACTCGAGAATGACCCTCCTGATATAGTCATTTCGCTGGACCGGCGTGATGACGGCTGGCGTATTTTCCGTTACGAAGGTACTCCGGTCGACCTGACGCTGATATCGGATGATCAACGGGTATCATTCGCGCATAAAAGCGGGTTCCTGGCGAAGACAAAGGACAGGTTACCTCTGGAAGAACTCAGGGATCTGATAAGTAAAGCGGTTATCAGGGAAAATGAACCAGGATAATCCGTCTATCGATCCTGAAATACTGATCCAGCTTGCCCGAATGCGAATGCCTTTCGGCAGATATAAAGATCGGATTCTGTGTGACCTTCCGGAACCGTACCTTGCATGGTTTCATCGTAAAGGATACCCATCAGGAAAACTCGGTGTGCTCCTGGAAACTCTCTACGAATTAAAATTAAACGGCCTGGAGTATCTTCTGAAACCGTTTAGAGAAAAGTAGGGCCGGATATTTTCTTGTCGTATATAAAGTAAATGTTTTGACGTACGTTACGCCGGTATAGTAAACTAATAAATAGAAACATACCTTTGATAATTGAAAATTCTCCTATCTGTTTAGCCTAAATCCTTTGTGGTCAGGGACATGGATGACAGACAGTATCCCGAAATAATCGGGATCAAGGGCATTGCTGAAAACGGTAATACCTCCCGTGTTTGGAAAGGAGAGTGTTTAGATTGCTGCAGGTCATTGTAAGTAACAGCACCTCCTGATGGGGTGCTTTTTTAGTTTCTGCGCTGGCAGGGTTGTCGATGGGTGACCGTAAAAAGCTATTCTCTCCGGTTTAGCTCCATAACGGAATCGTATCATCGGCGAACCCTGTCAATGCAGAAACAGGTATGTTTTCTGCGTTATTTATGGGGCAAAAAAATGTGTGAGGAGGGTTTACCATGACATTCAAGAGGGACCTGACGCGGAGGGATTTTCTGAAGTTGTCAGCGGGTTCCACGGCAGCATTAGGACTGATGCTCTTTAAATTTCCTAATTTCGAGAGGCTGCTGGCTGCTTCAGTCACTGAGTATCCTGTGATCTGGATACAGGGAGGTGGCTGCAGTGGTTGCTCGGTATCCGTTCTGAATTCACTCAGTCCCAAGATCCAGGAAGTGCTGGTCAACCAGGTTGTTCCCGGCAGCCATGTCAGCCTGCGTTTTCATCCGACTATAATGGCAGGATCCGGAGAAGTTGCGATGAAGGCAATGGATGATACGGCGATGAAGAAGGGCGGATATATCCTGGTTGTCGAAGGTTCGATACCGACAAAAGATGACGGCATTTTTTGTGAGATCGGTGAGGTTGAAGGGAATGCGAGGACGATGCTGGAAAGCCTTGTGTCTCTCGGGACGGATGCCATGGCTGTTATCGCCATCGGAGCCTGTTCGACTTTTGGCGGAGTTCCTTCTGCCGAGCCGAATACTACAGGGTGCAAGGGCGTAAAAGAGATTTTTAATGAGAAAGGGATTACTACCCCGGTAATAAATCTTCCCGGGTGTCCCCCGCATCCCGACTGGTTTGTGGGCACGGTGGCGACTGTGTTAATCGGTGGACTGGGCGCGGTGGAGGTTGATGATCTTGGCCGACCGACCGCATTTTACGGGCAGCTGATACACGATAACTGCCCGAGGCGAGGGCATTTCGATCGTGGCGAATTTGCCAAGAAGTATTCCGATCCGGGATGTTTATTCGAGCTTGGCTGCAAAGGGCCGGTTACCTATGCAGACTGCCCGATACGGTTATGGAATAGCGGAACCAACTGGTGCGTTGGCTCGGGAGGACCCTGTGCCGGATGCGCCAATCCCGGATTTCCGGATGTTGTTGCTCCATTCAGAAGAGTAGAACAGATATTCTCGGCGACACCACCAAGCTGGTTACCTCCGATGGACAGCGAGAAGGAAGGAGTCTCGACCGGACTGGTTGCCGGGATAAGCGCGGCTGCAGGTGTTGCCGCCGGCGCCGCGGTGACGGCAGCGGTCGTGAAAGGCAAATCCAAGGAGAAATCGGAGGATTAGCATGGCGACAAGTAGAAGAGATTTTTTCAAGCTACTGGGAGCCGGAACCGGCGCTGCGGTTATAGCCGGGATATCAAAAACCGATAAAGCATCGGCAGCCCGGACGCCTGTGATGACAGAGAGCGCCGGCAAGGCAATGTTATATGACGCTGCCAAGTGTGTCGGCTGCCGTGCCTGCCAGAATAACTGTAAAAGCTGGAATGACTTGCCTGCCGAGGGAGAAGACCACGGGATAGTCTATGACAATCCAAGTAATCTGTCTGCGAGGACATGGACGATCATAAAAGCCAGGGAATACACGTTCAACGGCATACAATCGCTTATGTTGTGCCGCTACCAGTGTATGCACTGTACCGAGGCCAGTTGTGAATTAGTATGCCCGACGGGCGCCATTTCGCACCAGGGGGCAGCGGTTGTTATCGACCAGGAATGGTGCATCGGCTGCGGGTACTGTGTGCAGGCATGTCCATACGGTGTACCTCACAAGGAGCACGGAACAAATTCCGGCACTGCCCGTAAATGCACGTTTTGCGTTGACCGGCAGGCCGACGGGCTGGAGCCTGCCTGCGTAGCTTCTTGTCCGGCAGGGGCCCTGGCATTTGGAGACCGCACCGATATGCTGGCATACGGTAAATCAAGGGTCCAGGAACTGAAGGCCGAAGGATATGATAAAGCGAACCTGTACGGTGAGAACGAACTTGGCGGACTACACGCACTGTATGTGTTAACTGAAAGTCCTTCAGTATTCAACTTACCGGAAACACCTTCTGTTGCTACAAAAACTACCGGATACCGCTGGTTAAGTGGCGTTATTGCCGGCCTTATCCTCGCCATCATACCGGCGTTTTTGTTTATGAAAAGGAAAAATAAACCCGTTCACATCAGTGATGAAGGAGGGGAGAGATAGGTTATGGCAAAAATAGTAATTGATCCACTTACCAGGATAGAAGGCCATTTAAAGATAGAGACAGTCGTAGAAAACGGTGTCGTAAAAGATGCTAAATCAAGCGGAGCGCTGTTCAGGGGATTCGAGATATTACTTAAAGGGCGGGAGCCGTTTGACGCGCAACATTTAACGCAGCGTATCTGCGGGGTGTGTCCTACAGCCCATGCCAGTGTTGCGGCGCTCAATCTTGAATCCGCGTTCGGGATTTCGGACCAGGTACCGGATAACGGGCGGATAGTCAGGAACCTGATCCAGGGTGCGAACTTTATAATGTCCCACCTCCTCCATTTTTATCATTTGACGGCTCTCGATTATGTCGATGTGACGAAGGTGGCAAACTATGAAGGGAAAGACCCGGCGTTAGTCTCAGTCAAGGATTTTATCGGACGGGCACTCGATGCCGGGGATATGGGTATGCTGGGGCCGTTCTATCCCCGCTATGAAGGCGATTACCGGCTGCCCGACGAGGTAGACAGGGCAGCGGTTGCGCACTACGTGGAAGCGTTGAATATGCGTAGACTCGCCCATGAGATGTCGGCTATCTGGAGCGGCAGGATGCCTCATAATGTGGCTATTGTCCCGGGCGGTGTGACTGCGGTACCGACGGTTGACGAGATCGCTGACTTCATGTGGAAGCTGCAGGAATTACGGTATTTCATCGACAACGTGTACATTCCCGATGTACTGGCGGTAGCGGGAGTTTACTCGGACTACTTTGAGATAGGTAAAGGCTGCGGCAATCTGCTCAGCTTCGGAGTTTTCGATCTTGAGGGTGGAGTGGCGGACCAGGCTACCCGGAAGAGGTTATTGACCCAGGGAACAACCTCAGCCTCCTCACTGACCCACAATCCACTGGACCCTTTGCAGATAAAGGAAGATGTGACGCACAGCTGGTACAGTAATCCATCAGGGCTCTATCCCGGTAAGGGACAGACAGTACCCGACAGGTATAAACCTGAAGGCTATAGCTGGGTGAAATCTCCAAGGTACAAAGGAGACGTGTACGAGGTTGGTCCCCTGGCACGAATGGGAGTTACCTATACTGCCGGAGAACCGACGGTGCAGAAGCTGATCAACGATACACTGGCCCATTTCGGAGCATCCCCGGCTGCGCTTTTCAGCGTTCTTGGAAGGCATGCTGCCAGGGCGCTGGAATGCAAGTTTGTTGCCGACTCTATGCCTGACTGGCTGCTGGCGATAAAACCGGGTGAACCGGTCTTCCAAGAATGGGAGACACCGGAGAGCGCGGAAGGAATGGGTCTCTGGGAAGCGCCTAGAGGTGTTGTGGGACACTGGATCGATATTAAGGAAGGCAAGATAAACAACTACCAATGCGTACCACCCACGAACTGGAATGCTTCACCACGTGATGAAAAAGGGCAGCCCGGACCTATTGAGCAGGCGCTTGTCGGGACAAAGATAAAGGATGAGAGCAATCCATTTGAGATAGTCCGTATCGTACGCTCTTTCGATCCCTGATTAGGATGTGCGGTGCACGTGATTGCACCGAACGGCGAAATCAAGGGTGAGTTCAAGGTAATATAGGATACGCAATATGGCTGACAATACTATCGGGGGGCAGCATGCCCCCCATTCTTCTATATTAATACTGGGTGTCGGGAACATACTCCTCGGCGATGAGGGGGTTGGAGTTCGTGTTATCGAAGCTATGCAGGAAATGGACCTTCCGGATACGGTCGAGCTGTTAGATGGCGGCACGGCTTCGATAGATATTCTCGAATTTCTCAAGAACCGTGAAAAAGTAATCGTTATCGATGCGGTACAGGGCGGTGGAGGAGAACCGGGAACGCTTTACCGGTTTACACCTGCCGACATCAAAGTACGCAAACCGGTATATACTTCACTCCACCAGGTCGGTCTGCTGGAGTCCCTGACGACCCTTGAATATACCGGAGAATCTCTAAAGGATATAGTAATCTTCGGGGTTGAAGTGGAGAAGCTGGGCTGGAGCCTGGAATTATCGCCTGATATAAAAGCGGTTATACCAAGGGTAATAGAAAAAGTACTGGAAGAGATCGGCGAAAAAAGAGAGTAGCTGCTGGCTACTCTCTTTACATAATGTGTCTATTTCTACTATTATCTTTTCGGTTTTATCCGTATAGAACTTACCTTATAACCGGGTATCTTGGCTACAGGGTCGAGTGAATCAAGGGTAAGCTGGTTGACAGGAGCTTCCTTGAAGTGGAAGGTCATAAAGGCTACCCCTTCCGGCGACCTGTCGGTAATCTTTACCCTCGTAATAACCTTGCCCCGCCGTGATTCCAGTTCTACCAGGTCTCCCTGCTTCACATCCATCCTGGCAGCATCGGCGGGATTTATCTCTACTTCAGCTTCATGCCTTATCTCGTCAAGTCCTTTAGAACGCCGTGTCATGTTACCGCCGTGATAGTGGTAGAGCATCCTTCCGGTGGAGAGTATCACTGGATAATCTATATCGGTAACCTCAGGAGGTCCCTGGTAAGGAGTCGCCTGGAATTTTCCAAGGCCGCGTGAGAACCTTCCTTCGTGGAGGAACCTGGTACCCTCACTATCCTCGGTGGGGCAGGGCCATTGCAGTCCGGCTTTATCTATGCGTGAATAACTTATTCCAGCGTAAGTAGGGGTCAGTTTTCTTATCTCTTCGAAAATTTCTTCCGCGCTTTCGTATTTCATCTCATAACCCATTCGGGCGGCTATTTCGGAGATTATCATCCAGTCCGGTCTGGAGTTTCCGACAGGGTCGATTGCCTTCCTTACCCTCTGTACCCTGCGCTCGGTATTGGTATAGGTACCGTCTTTTTCGGCGAAACTTACACCCGGCAATACCAAGTCAGCATACTGAGCCGTATTACTCATAAATATGTCCTGGACAACCAGGAAATCCAGTTTTTTAAGTCCTTCGGCGACACGCTTACTATTGGGGTCTGAAATAACCGGGTCTTCCCCCATTACGTATATACCCTTGATAGTACCCTGTTCGGCTCCGTGCATCATTTCGACAAGAGTCAAGCCGGGCACAGGGGAAAGGTTTACTCCCCAGGCTTCCTCGAATTTAGCCCTGGCTTCTTCACTGGCGACCTGCTGATAACCGGTGTATACATTCGGAAGCGCTCCGAGGTCACAGGCACCCTGGACATTGTTCTGTCCCCTGAGAGGATTGACGCCGGTACTTTCCTTACCCACGTTACCGGTCAGCATTGCCATATTGGCTAGAGCGATTACATTATTCGTCCCGGAGGTATGCTGAGTGATACCCATGCAGTAAAGAATCGTTGCTGCATTAGCCCGGGCGTAGGTCCGGGCTGCTTCCTGGAGCTTTTCGACAGGGACTCCTGTTATCTCACTGACTTTCTCAGGGGTATATTCTTTGACTGCTTCTTTCAGTTCGTCGAACCCTTCGGTCCGCTTTTCCACGAATTCTTTATCATAAAGGTTTTCGGAGATAATAATATTCAAGAGACCGTTAATGAGGGCGACATCTGTGCCGGGTTTCTGCTGCAGCCATATGTCGGCAAAGTCGACCATTCTTATTTTCCGGGGATCTGCTACTATTACTTTCGCTCCTTCGTACCGGTGGGCATTCATAACCTGGAGTGCGATAACCGGATGGCTTTCCGATGTATTGGAACCGATGATAAAGATGCAATCTGCCTTACCAATCTCTTCTATAGAGTTGGTCATTGCTCCGCTGCCGAAGGTGGTGGCCAGACCGGCCACGGTGGGAGAATGTCAGAGACGCGCGCAATGATCGACATTGTTCGTACCGACCACCGCTCTTGCCAGTTTCTGCAGCAGGTAGTTTTCCTCGTTGGTACACTTAGCCGAAGACAGGAATGCCAGGCTGTCAGGTCCGGATGTATCCCTGATCTCTTTAAGTCTACCTGCTACCATGTCCAGGGCTTCTTCCCAGCTTGCTTCCCTGAACTTCCCCTCTCCTCTTTCTCCGATGCGGATGAGAGGAGTGGTCAACCTGTCGGGACTATTTACAAAGTCCAGCCCGAATTTCCCCTTTACGCAGGCCTGACCTTTATTGACTATTCCGTCGGGGTCGGGGGCAGACCTGATAAGTTTTTCGTTTCTTATATCGATATTAAGCTGGCAGCCGACCCCACAGTACGGGCAGGTCGTAGTCACAGTCCTGTCAGGTCTTCCTTCCTGGTAGGACATTCTCTCGGATAAAGCTCCGACAGGGCAGGCATCGACACAGGCGCCGCAGAACTGGCAGTCCGCTTCTTCGAGGACTTTATCGCCCGGAGGTGAAATGACATAGCATTTCAAGCAGCGCTGGGCTTCGGCTTCCGCTACTTCACGTGTCATGCCCTGTTCGACTTCGTCGAAGGTCTTGATTCGTTCTTCGACGGGCAGATAAGTGAAAACAGCCTGGTTTTCCTCAGGCAGGGTCCTGTCAGGGAGTATTTCCGCTTCTTCCGGTTGTACCAACGATTCGGATATATCACCTTTACCGCCGAGGTAAAGATCGATCGCCTCAGCCGCGTTCCTGCCGTCGGCAATCGCCTGAATAACAGTTGCAGGTCCACGGGAACAGTCACCGCCTGCGAACACTCCTTCCCGGCTGGTCATCATATTATCTTTCACAGTCACGGTATTGCTGCGCCCGGTATCGACATTGAATCCTTCCGGTACCTGGGGACGCTGGCCTATCGCGGCGATAAGAGTGTCGAGTTCGGTAACGAAGTTACTGCCCTCTACGGGTACCGGTCTCCTCCGACCGCTCTCGTCCGGTTCTCCAAGTTCCATTCTCTGGCAATCGAGTTTCAATACTTTCCCGTCGGCTGTAACCTTCGATGGAGCTGAAAGGTAGAGTATTTCTATACCTTCTTCGATTGCCGCTTCCACCTCTTCGGGATTTGCCGGCATTTCGGCCCGGGTGCGGCGGTAGAATATAGTGACTTTCCCGGCTCCAAGCCTGAGTGCTATCCGGGCAGCGTCGATGGCGACATTACCGCCGCCGACAACACCCACTCTTTTGCCTGTTTCAGGATTTTCACCGAGGTTAGCCTTTCTCAGGTATTCGGCGGCATCGATGATACCCGGCAGGTCTTCTCCTTCGACACCGAGTGTCATTCCCTGGTGGGCTCCGACACCGACGAATACAGCGTTATATCCGTCCTTAAAAAGCGAGTCCACAGATTCAATCCTGGTGTTCAGCTTTATCTCGACACCGGCATTTTTGATTTCATCTATTTCACCGGAAAGTACATCTCTCGGCAGCCGGTATGCCGGTATTCCTACTCTCATCATTCCGCCGGGTTCGGACAGGGCTTCAAACACAGTTACTCCATGTCCCAGTTTGGACAGGTAATTTGCGACAGTAAGTCCCGCCGGTCCCGAACCTACGACAGCTACTTTTTTCCCGGTTTCAGGCAGCTTCACAGCCGATTTCTTCCATGAATCATCACCGTTGTCGGACGCATACCGTTTCAGCATCCTGATACTGAGAGGTCTATCCACTTCAAGACCGCGCTGGCAGGCTTCTTCACAGGGGTGTACACATACTCTGCCTAAAACGGCGGGGAAAGGTACTTTTTCGCGGATAACCGCAAGGGCTGCGCCGGGACGTCCCCTGGCAACTAACCTGATATATCGGGGGATGTCTATGCCAGCGGGGCATGCCCTGTGGCATGGATAGGCCGGTTCGATAGCTTTAACGTGTCTAACGTTGTCGCAAACCCTCACGCACCGTTCGCACATTATGCAGAGGTTATTATCACGGATAAAGAATGGATTATCTTCCCGTACGGGTAGGTTCCTGGGAAGGTATTCGGGCATTTTATCGATCCCGATGTGGTCGACAGCGTCCTGGAGCTCACAGCGGCCGTTCTTTGAACAGAGTACACACCTTTCCGAGACATCGACGTTGCGCAGGCAGATGTCGAGAGGTCCGCAGCGTTCGCGCCGGTCACAGATGAGACACGCGTGCGGATGCCTGACGAGGATACGCTGGAGGGCTTCCCGGCGAAGTTCCTGTATCTCCGGCGTATCTGTCGTAATCGACATACCCTCGGAAATTTGTGTATCACACGCCAACACGATCTTGCCGTCTGCTTCAACCAGACAGAGCTGACATGCCATGTCCGGCTGCAATTCCGGCAGGGGAGTAATACCCTGGAAATGGCATAAGCCGGGAATATAAATTCCGGCCTCTTTACACGTACCCATTATGGTCTGGCCGGTTTCGGTGTAAACCTCTTTATCATTTACTAAAATCCTGGTTTTTGCCATCCCTTTTTCTCCCTTTCAACGGGTATTAGTTTCAGATACCTATGCTTTCACACCCACACAATTATATATCATACGTTACAATGGGTAGAGAAACTGATGTTTACATTGCTGCCTGAGAATGGTAATATAACGCTGGTCATTAACTTATGCCTGGTCAACATTTACCATATCAGATGGTAACGTATTTTTCAAGCTTGACTTCAACCGGATATTGTATTAATACTATAAGAGTGGGGGGTGGAAATCTTGCTGTTGTCGGAAGTCGGCGTGAGCCTGTTGACCATCCGGAAGGCTGTGTATTATAATTATAGCGTATTTTTAACGCTATATAAAATTATCGACACATGAAAATGAAATGATAGTTAGTTCCGTTACCGAACAAGATATCGAAAAACGTTTATTGCCTATCGTTACTCCGTACCAGGGTGAAAAAGGAGCTCTAATCCCCGTATTACAGAAAGTGCAGGAAGAATTCGGCTATCTCCCAAGGGAAATAATCCCGGAGATAGCCCGTATTTTGTGTTTATCAGAAAGCGAAATTTACGGAGTTGCGACTTTTTTTGCCCAGTTCCGCTTTGAAAGACAGGGAGAACATACCGTGAAGTGCTGCCAGGGGACTGCCTGCTACGTACAGGGCGGTAAACGGATTCTTGATGCTGTAAGGAAAGAACTCGATCTTCCAGAAGGAAAGACTACCACGGATGACTATAAATTCAGCCTCGAAAGGGTTGCCTGTTTCGGATCATGTGCCCTGGCGCCTGTGATGGTAATCGACAAGACGGTATACGGCAGAATGACGCCGATCAAGGCAAGGGAAATACTCGCGAGATATTATTA
>CAZBQL010000035.1:0-10690 GCA_964493985.1 uncultured Dehalococcoidales bacterium | reverse complement strand
GATATCATTAAACCGGGCAGACCACGTATAACCTACTCGGGAGTTACGCCCGAGATGATTACGGAACTCTTCGAAGACTACCTGGTTAAAGATAATCCCCGCCCGGACCTTGCTCTCGGTACTATCGGTGATGCGGAAGTAGAAGGGATTCCGAAGCTTTTCGAACTCCCGGTCCTCAAACCCCAGGTCCGGATCGCCCTTCGTAACTGCGGTCATATCGATCCTACGGATATCAAGCAATATATTGCCAATGACGGCTATAGCGGTTTCGCGCGAGCCCTGACAATGTCCCGGGAAGAGATTATTGCCGAGATTGGAAAGTCCGGTCTTCGCGGCAGGGGCGGCGCCGGAGCATCAACCTCTTTCAAGTGGGAAAGACTTCTCGAAGCACCGGGAAATGAAAAATATATTATCTGTAATGCCGACGAAGGCGACCCTGGAGCGTTCATGGACCGGTCGCTTCTCGAAGGTGACCCGCATGCCGTTCTTGAGGGCATACTGATCGGTTCCTACGCTACCGGTGCCAATTACGCTTATATATACTGCCGTGCCGAATATCCCCTGGCCATCGAACGCCTGGAGACAGCGCTGACGCAGATGAGAGAGAATAACCTTCTCGGCAAGAATATACTCGATTCGGGGTTTGATCTCGATATAGTGATCAAGGAAGGTGCCGGTGCTTTTGTCTGCGGAGAAGAGACGGCACTTATCGCTTCTATCGAGGGTAAGAGAGGAATGCCCCGCTCGAGGCCCCCGTTCCCGGCCGTATCCGGTGTCTGGGGCAAACCAACGAATGTGAATAATGTCGAGACGTGGGGTAATGTCTCGGCTATCATGCAGAGGGGCGCCGACTGGTATGCGACTTTCGGTACCGAGAAAAGTAAAGGCACCAAGACGTTCGCTCTTGCCGGTAAGGTGAAAAGGACCGGCCTGATAGAAGTCCCGATGGGTATCAGGCTCGGTGATATTATATATGAAATCGGCGGCGGGATCGTCGACGATAAGCAGTTTAAGTCGGTCCAGACCGGAGGGCCGTCCGGCGGATGTCTTCCGGCCAGTCTCATGGATATCCCGGTAGACTACGAATCGCTGGCGGCTGCCGGCTCGATAGTCGGTTCCGGCGGTATGATAGTCGGAGACGAGGATACCTGCATGGTCGACCTTGCCAGGTTCTTTATTTCGTTTACCCAGGCCGAGTCATGCGGTAAATGTCTTCCCTGCCGTGAAGGCGGCCGGGAAATGCTGAGCGTACTGGAACGTATTACCAATGGCGAAGGTAAAGAGGGCGATATAGAATACATGGAGTGGCTGGCAGACCTGATGAAATCGGGTTCGCTCTGCGCTCTCGGACAGACATCACCGAATCCGGTGCTGACCACCATCAAGTATTTCAGGGAAGAATACGAAGAGCATATTAAGCTGGGTTACTGCCGCGCCGGTGTCTGTGCCGGGCTGGTCAAGTCGCCCTGCCAGAATACCTGCCCTGCGGGAATTGATGTTCCGAGATATATCAGGGCGATCGCTGACGGTAAATACGGCGAAGCGACGGCGGTTATCCGGGAGAAAGTCCCGTTTCCGGCTGTACTTGGTTATGTCTGCGTTCATTACTGTGAGTCCAAGTGCCGCCGCGGTCAACTCGATGAAGCGATAGCGATAAAGGAATTAAAGAGGTTCGCCGCGGAGAATGATGACGGAACCTGGAAAAAGAATTTAAAGAAGGCCGAACCCACGGGAAAGAAAGCAGCCATTATCGGTTCAGGACCTGCCGGACTTACTGCGGCTTATTACCTGGCAAGGCGGGGACACGAAGTTACCGTTTTCGAATCGTTTCCCGTTGCCGGTGGTATGATGCGGGTAGGAATTCCAAATTATCGCCTGCCGGCGGAAGTACTCGATAAGGAAATTAAAGAGATTGAAGATATCGGGGTCACGATAAAAACAAACAGCCCCGTTGAATCGATAGATGACCTGAAGAAACAGGGATATGATGCAGTATTCGTCAGTGTCGGTGCTCATAAAGGCACCAGGATGGGAATAGAAGGCGACGACCTGCCAGGTGTTGTAGACGGAGTGGATATACTCAGGGATATTAATCTTGGAAATAAAGTAGAAGTTGGCAAGAAGGTGATGGTTATCGGCGGTGGTAATGTTGCCATGGATGCGGCCCGCACCGCCGTTCGGCTGGGCGCGGATGTTACCGTGGTCTACCGCCGGACACGCAACGAGATGCCGGCAAGCGATGAAGAAATCGATGAAGCCCTTGAAGAAGGCGTTAAAATAGAATACCTGACAAACCCGGCCGGTATTGAAAAGACCAGTAATGGACTCAAGATTACACTGGTGAGAATGCAACTCGGTAAGGTTGACGAGAGCGGAAGACGCAGGCCCGAACCAATCGAAGGAAGTGAATATACACGTGAGTTCGATACTGTGATTAAAGCCCTCGGGCAGGAATCGGTGATACCTGAAAAATTTGGAGTGGAAACAGCACGTGGCGGAAGAATCGTGGCAGATAAGTATACCCTGGCTACTTCGGTGCAGGGTGTCTATGCCGGCGGAGATGTAACGCGGGGACCGGCATCGGTTATCGAAGCGATTGCCGACGGCAGGCAGGCGGCTGTCTCGATGGACCTGTACCTCGGCGGTACAGGACTCATCGACGAGGAACTGGTGCCGCCGGAAGCTGAACTGCCGCCGCTTGACCCGGATGAGATCGAATCTGACAAATATAGGCCTGAATTGAAACTACTGCCTGTTGAAGAAAGAATCAAGAGTTATGCGAAAGTGCTACTTGGATTCGACGCGAAATGCGTGAAAGACGAGACAAAGCGCTGCCTGCAATGCGATTTAGAGGAGAGATAGACATTTAACCCGGAATGAGTAAGATAACACTGACCATAGATGATAAACAGGTTACCGTGGAGAGCGGTGTTACAGTATTGAATGCCGCCGAAGCGGCGGGAGTATATATACCGACGTTGTGCTACCACAAGTACCTGACTCCGTATGGCGGCTGCCGTGTCTGTATCGTTGAGATAGAAAAAATGAGGGGATTTCCCACTTCCTGCACCACTCCGGCTACCGATGGGATGGTCGTCCATACCAATACCGAGCAACTCCAGGCATTGAGAAGAGGATTCCTGGAACTGATGCTGGCAAACCATCCACATTCCTGTGTGACCTGCGACCGGAGGAATGACTGCGATCCGTACCGGGACTCAATGCGAAAGGTTGGTATGACCACCGGATGCAAGTTCTGTCCGAACAAAGGACAGTGCGAACTGCAGGAGGTCTCCGAATACGTAGGCATGACCGAGATCAGGGTTACGTCCAGGTCCAGGGACCTGATTCCCGACAAGAGAGACCCTTTCCTTCAGCGGGACTACAATCTCTGTATCCTGTGCGGTCGTTGTGTCAGAGTTTGCCAGGAAGTCAGGGGAATCGGAGCGATAGCTTTTACTTTACGAAGCCGTGACGCCCTGGTAGGGACCGCGTTCGGTGAAACACTGCAGGAAGCGGACTGCCGTTTCTGCGGCGCCTGCGTCGACATCTGCCCTACCGGAGCGCTTTCAGACAGACGCCGGAAATGGGAAGGTCTGCCTGACGAAACGGTCATTACCACCTGCCCTTACTGCGGCGTTGGCTGCCAGTTCGAAGTTGAAGTTAGAGAAGGCAGGGTTATCGGCTTAGTTCCGGTTGCGGAGAGCGTCAATAAGGGCCAGTCCTGCGTGAGAGGACGTTTCGGTATTGCTGAAATCGTGAATCACACAAAGCGACTTAAAGTCCCATTGATGAAACGTAACAATGAACTTGTCCAGGAAAGCTGGGATAAAGCGCTCAATACAGTCGCTGAACAATTCAGTAAATACAAGGGCGATGAGATAGCGGTAATTAACTGCTCGGATGCAACGAATGAAGATAATTACGTACTCCAGAAACTGGCGCGGACGGTTCTGGGTACCAATAATATAGACCATGCTGCCAGGCTGGGGCAGGTTCCTAAACCGGGCAGGGGAGAAACCAAAGATTATATCTCAAAGATTGCCGGTACGGGCTGTATCCTTACTATCGGTACAGACCCTACACTTTCCCAGCCGGTGATTGCCGTGGAGATAAAACGGGCGGTCGATAACGGCGGCAAATTAATCGTTGCCAGCCCTTACCGCAACGGACTATGCAAGTCAGCCGAGCTATGGCTCCAGTACAAGCCCGGTACCGAGCTGGTGTTGATTGGTGGTCTGATGAAGACAGTCGAACCGGCAAAGGCATCCAGGATAACCGGAGTCCCGGCGGAACAGATCGAGGAAACTGCCGGGCTATATGCCGGGGCGAAATCAGCCGGTATTCTTTATGGTGAAGGCATACTTCAGCAGTCAGGAGCAGACAATCTGATATCCGCTCTGAACGGTATGGCGGCGAAGACTGGCAAGGTAAAGAAACCTTCTATTGGAGTCAATCCCGTCAGCGGTACGAATAATGTCCTGGGCGCCTGCGACATGGGTGTGATGCCGGATTACGGACCCGGGTACCAGCCGGTCGATAATCCCGGTCTGTCTTTCGATGAAATGGTCACGGCGATTGAAAAGGGCAGGATAAAAGCTGCTTATATCATCGGAGATGATCCCAGGCTGAAAGGGAGACTCGATAAACTGCAGTTCCTGGCAGTCCAGACAATGTTCCTGTCGTCAACGGCTCAGAACGCCGATGTTGTCCTTCCGTCTGCCGCACTGACTGAAAAACAGGGGACTGTTACCTGCGGCGGTCGCGTAACGAGGAAGGTAAACAAGGCCGTGGAGCCGCGCGGTGAATCGAAGCCGGACTGGTGGATAACCTGCCAGATAGGCAAGCGAACGGGCAGCAAAGGATTTGCTTACAGGAGTGCCGGCGGTATTACCTCCGAAATTAAGAAGACAGTAACGATAGATGGAGCAAATCCAGGTGGAATTACCGATATCGATTATAAAGCATCGTCGGTGAAGACGAATAAAGACCATCCGTTAATGCTGATAACCGTACCGAGCCTGTATTATTTCAATGCTGCGGCGATGGATGTCGGACTGGGAGAGTTCAGCATGCTCGAAGGCGAACCCGAACTTGTTATCAACCATAATGATGCTGGGGTGATGGACCTGGAGAACGGCAGCGAAGTAAAACTGGCTTCCAGGTGGGGAAACCTGCCTGTCAAGGTAAGGGTAAAGAACACGGTACCGGCCGGAGTGGTCGCTTTACCGCTTCACTTTGCTTACGGCATACTGAACCCGGCTGCCGATAAGGTTACCGGCTTGAAGGAATATGGTCTGTGTGCCGTAAAACTGGAAAAATAGAGGGTGGACTAATTGTATAAGATCCTGCTGAAAGAAAACCTGGTACCGAATCTGCAGATTGTGAAGATCGAAGCGCCTGAAATAGCGAAAAAAGCGCTTCCGGGCCAGTTTGTTATTGTAAGAGTGGACGAATACGGCGAACGTATTCCGATGACTATTGCCGACGCTGATCCCGAGGAAGGCAGCATCACCGTCATATTCATGGAGGTGGGTACAACCACCGGGAAGATGGCGTCGTTGAAAACCGGTGACTACATCGAGAACTTTACCGGGCCTCTGGGAAAACCAACAGAAATCGAGAAAGTAGGAACTGTCCTGTGCATCGGCGGCTGTTACGGTATCGGCGGTATTACGCCGATTGCCAGGGCAATGAAGGAAGCCGGTAACAAGGTTATATCCATCATCGAAGGCAGGAGTAACAGGCTGCTTTACTGGCAGGACAAGCTCGAGGAATCATGTGATGAATTGATAACAATCAGCGGCGATGATACTGATTCATACCAGGAATGGATCTCGGAGAAGATAGATAAGTATATCCGGGATAATGAGAAGCCTGACCTTGTCGTTGCGATAGGCTGTACCTTCATGATGAGGAATGTGGCCGAAGCGACGAAAGATCTAGGGATAAAGACAATTGTTCACCTTAGCCCGATAATGGTAGACGGGACCGGGATGTGCGGCTGCTGTCGTGTAGAGGTTGGCGGTACAACCAAGTTCGCCTGTGTCGACGGACCGGAGTTCGATGCGCACGAGGTGGACTGGGACCTGCTGCTGGCAAGGCAGGTGCAGTACCTGGCTGAGGAAGTAGAATCACTGCAGATGTTCGAATGCAGGAACTGGACTAAGGTATAACAGGATACATTTATGGCAAAAGTTAATCTGAATCGCGAGGAGATGCCGAGGCAGGAGCCGAAAGTAAGGGCGAAGAACTACCGCGAGGTGGCGCTTGGTTACGGTCCCGAGCAGGCACAGGCTGAGGCTGATCGTTGTATACAATGCAAGACACGAAACTGCGTCGAGGGATGCCCGGTCAACGTGGATATCCCTGACTTCATCAAAGCCCTGCGTGAAGGCGATATGAAGGAGGCGGTCAGGATACTAAAGAGCAAAAATGCTCTGCCGGGTGTCTGCGGCAGGGTATGCCCGCAGGAATCGCAGTGTGAGTCTAAATGTACGCTGAACAGAATGGGCGCTCCGATAGCCATCGGTCGTCTCGAACGGTACGTTGCCGACTGGGAACGCCAGAACATGACCGATGAAGAAAAGAAACCTGAACTACCGCCACAGACAGGCAAGAAAGTAGCGGTAGTAGGGACCGGGCCAGCCGGACTGACAGCCGCAGCCGACCTTGCCAGGTACGGACACGACGTCACCATGTTTGAAGCGCTTCACGTCGCTGGTGGCGTGCTGATGTACGGTATTCCCGAATTCAGGCTGCCCAAGGCAATAGTCCAGAAGGAAGTCGATTTCGTAAAGTCGCTGGGAGTGGAACTCAAGCTGGACTCGGTCGTCGGCAGGATATCGACGATAGACGAACTGCTGGAGGACGGCTACGATGCGGTATTTCTGGGCACTGGCGCCGGACTTCCCATGTTCATGAACGTGCCCGGCGAGAACCTGAACGGTATTTATTCAGCCAATGAGTACCTCACCCGTGTCAACTTAATGAAGGCCTACATGTTCCCGGAGTATGATACGCCGGTCAAGCTCGGCAGGAGGGTAGCCGTCATAGGCGGTGGCAACGTGGCGATGGACTCCGCCCGGTGTGCTCTCCGGCTTGGTTCCGAAAAAGTTTACATAATCTACAGAAGGTCGGAGGAAGAGATGCCGGCGCGGCGTGAGGAAGTGGAAAACGCCATGGAAGAAGGCATCGATTTCAGGCTGCTGACCAACCCCAAGCAGTTCATCGGCAACGATAAAAACCAGCTTGTGGCGGTGGAATGCTACCAGATGGAACTCGGCGAACCGGACGACAGCGGGCGGCGTCGCCCGATAGTTAAAGAGGGGAGTGAGTTTACTCTGGATGTGGACGTGGCGGTGGTTGCTCTCGGTACCACACCAAATCCGCTTATCGCCAGCACGACGAAAGGGCTGGAGACGACCAACCGCGGCACGGTGATTGCCGACGAAGAGACCGGAAAGACAGTCAAAGACAGAGTCTGGGCTGGCGGTGATATCGTCACCGGCGCGGCGACCGTTATCAGTGCGATGGGCGCCGGTAAACGGGCGGCTGCCGATATGGACAGGTTCCTGAGGAGCTAGACGAAGTCGTTCAAGTCTAATATTCACTATCATCTGATTCTATTTCCACTGATAGTACTTACCTGTTTTCCTTTATTGAATTCCTGTTATAACCAGCATTATTTGGTACTGTTTGTATTTAGAGGCATAATATTCCTCACCCCTGCCCCCTTTCAGTTACTTATTCCCCCTTTCACGCAAGCTGATTTTTTTAGCTGATGATGGTACTGCGTGCGAGGGGTATACAGGGGGTGAGTATAGAATTAACCAAAACCGCATAAAAAATCATTCAGGTATTGACATTTGAGCCTGCCGGTGGTAGCATTAGGCTCGATTTCGTCTTGAAATGATATTCAAATACGATTGAGATAAATCATCCTTTTAAAGGAGACATTATATCCGTGAAAAAGCCTTACTGGTATGTCATATTCGCTATAGGGATTTTACTGGGTATCCTGCTACTGGCGTCACCGGCATTGTCATCGTGGCTCTATAAGGATGCGGATACGGATGATATGGCTGCTATTGATTATGCCGATTTTGACGATCCGACCATTCCAAAATATGGCGGAATACATAACAAGCTGCGTATTGCCAACTGGTATACCTGGGATTACGCGGACCCGGCCGGCTCGGATACGTCCATTATCGCGATGATGGGTGAGGAGCTGCTTGGCGGGGACTGGGCGAAAGGTCCGGCCGGTACGAATGAGAATGACTGGACGAGTGGTTACGGCGGTTTTGTAGATACGCTGACCGGAAGGCTGGCAGAAGACTGGGAAATGCCTGATAGCGAGACTATCATCTATTATATTCGCCAGGGAGTTCACTGGTGGGATAAAGAACCGGCAAACGGCAGGGAATTGACCGCGGAAGATGTCGCCTGGAATATCAAAAGGCATTTCTCTTCTCCGGACTCTTTCAATTATGCGCAGTACACCAGGACAGGGATGGCCCCGCTCGAGGTCCAGGCGAATGACAGATATACCGTCGAGGTCAGGGTAAACCCGGTGTGGCAGGGCGTGATGGCGTCGGTTATCGGCGATCATTTGTGGATGCTGTGTCCCGACGCTGTAGAGGCGAACGATGGTGAACCTCTCACAGACTGGCGACAGTTTATCGGTACCGGACCATATATGATCGATAGATATGAGGTGAACAGCCGCATCGAATATGTAAGAAATCCCGATTACTGGCAGACCGATCCTCTTCACCCGGAGAACAGCTTACCGTACGCTGATGGTGTTGAAGAATTGGTTCTTTTCAACATGGAACAACAGCAAGCGGCATTCAGGACCGGACAGGTTGATATTGCATCTACTGTCTCGATGACGATCACAGACTGGGATGAAGCCGATTTTTTGCTAAGTAAACACCCTCAACTGGAGGTGAAAGAATACGCGGGTTCCGCTGTTTTCATGATATGGCCTCGCCTTGATGATGAATCTCTTCCTTTTAGAGATATCAGGATCCGTCAAGCCATGAATATGGCGGTCAACCAACAGGAGCTGGTGGACGATTATTATAACAGCCATGCCGAACTCCTGACCTGGCCGTATCCTGATCTGCCTGTGTTCGAGAGAATATACACTCCTCTGGAAGAACAGTCTCAAATAATCCAGGACCTGTTTGGTCATGATGTAAAAAGAGCCAGACAGATGGTGATCGATGCCGGTTACCCGGACGGTTTTAATTTTACGCTGTATGCCGCTGCTCAGCACACGGATTTTCTCTCGATAATCAAGGAATACCTCAGAGAAGCGAACATCGATATGGAGATCGCGTATCTGACAGAATGGCTTGGATCGACCTCGCAGTCGGTGGTGTATGCTCCTGATTCCCTTCTCAATCCCCAGGCAATGACGTCTATGATTGAAGGAAGCCCATATAATTACAGCCGGGTCAGGGACTCTCGCATCCAGGAGGCGTACAATACGGTAGCACGGTACAGGGGTATCGATGATGACGAAGCAGCCCGGATATTGAAGGGGATCGGGCCCTACGAGCTAGAGATGGCAGTACCGATCTATCTCCCTGCGCCTCACTCATTCGTGGTATGGTGGCCCTGGCTCCAGAACTACTATGGGGCCGCCGGCGGCGGAGGCAATGATAACATCAATGAATACCTCATGTACTTCTGGATCGACAGTGATATGAAGACTGCGATGGGGGATTAGGATATGATTCGGACTGAAACAATGCTTTGTATTGCTTAGTTAAAACTTCGGAGAAAGTCCAGCTTGTTTACACAATTCATTCGCGGTTATCCTGTCGAGTGTCCTGTGTCTTTTCACTGGCACTGTATTTTCTCCGTTTGTATAGATGGAATGTTTCTGACCTTCCCTGAGGAGATAAAATCCATTTTGCGTGAAATACTTGACCAGTTCTCGTCGTTTGACGGACACTCTATGCCTCAACAACTAGCTGTTCCAGCAAGTCTCCACCTCTTGGTAGTTCTTTCCCTTGCTGTTTATATGCTTTGACCATCTCTAGGAGTGCATCTCTCAGGAGTTCGCGGCATTCATCAATGTCTTTCCCTTCGGTGATTACTTCAGGCCACTCGACGAGTTGTCCCATGTAACCTGAGTCTATACGAGTATATTTCGCTGTGTAATTCTTCATCATCTTACTCACCGTACCGAATTATACCATATCGATGAATACCTCAGGTACTTCAGGACAAACATCGGTATGAAAACGGCTAAGAGGTAGTATTATTCTCTCTACTACTTGAACAATACTCGTTGATAGGTATACTATTTTAAAAAATGTGAGAGGTGAGAGAGTATGTTTACAGAAGGATTATGCAAGTTCATTATAAATACCAATTACAAGGATATTCCACCGGAGGTTATTAAAGCGGCGAAGCACGCGATACTGGATAACCTGGCGGTAACGATGTCCGGCAGCCAGGAACCGTCCGGCCAGATGATGATCGAGATGGTCAGGGAAGCCCAGTCGCCGCCGGAAGCAACGGTCATCGGCGGAAGATTCAAGGCAAGCTCAGCCCTGGCAGCCCTGGCGAACGGCACTTCAGCCCATACCCAGGATTATGACGACTGCCTGGATTTTCCTGCCGCCGGACTGGCGCATCCCACTGCCGGAACGTTCTCGGGACTGCTTAC
>CAZBQL010000034.1:3684-28542 GCA_964493985.1 uncultured Dehalococcoidales bacterium | reverse complement strand
CTAGCGATTACTATTGCTTGTCTGTCCGGCGGGGCCTGTTTCCGGCAGTAGTATTCCTGCCAGCAAAAGGATATACGAAAGCACTATGAAGGTGATGAATCCCGGCAGGTAGGAGCCTGTTACATCGACAAGGTAGCCAACCATAAGCGGGCTGATGAAGTTGCCCAAGTTGCCGCCCACCAGCATCATTGCTAGCACGATAACTCCAGAACGCAGGGATATCTGGGGAATTTCCATCGGAATGGTCATTATACTGGACATGAAGAACGGACCGAAAATTCCCAGAAGCAAAACACCGGTATAAATAGCAGCGGGGTTGTTGAACAGAATTGCAATCAAGCCGGACAGCCCTGTGAATATCCCTGAAATAATAAGGAACGGTTTGCGACGTCCCAGGCGGGTGGAGAGAATTCCGCCGAGTATTGAGGCAGCGATACCTCCTATCTTCGAAATAGCCATAATCGAGCTGGCCTCTGCCAGAGGAATATTAAAAACGTTATAATAGTAGTCCGGCAACCATGAATTGAACGCGTTCTGACAGCCCCAAGATACTGTTACGGATAAAGTAAGTAAAATCGCGTACCGGTTGGTGAGAATCTGTCTGAGACTGAGTTCCGATTTGAGCTGTGCCAGTTCGGGAGCGACTGTTTCGATCTCTAATGGTTCTGTTTTGTACTCTCTACCGAAGAATGCCCAGGCAATAGCGCATGCTAAAGTAAATCCTCCGTACACGAATATAGGTGCTTTCCATGAAATAGCAGCAGCAATCGGTATGGCCGTAGCAAAGGCGAGGCTGTGACCCAGGTTCGCAAAACTCATGCTGATGCCGTTGATTACAGGGAGTCTGTTGTTGCCAAACCATTCTGCTGTTATGGCAGTCCCTACCGGAACTATCAGTGCCGTTCCTATGGCAAAGATAGCCCGCAAAACCAGTAGCAGCAGATACTTGTCGGTAAAAAAAGCCAGCGCCCCTGCTGACATTAGAAACGCCCCGACGGCGAAAGTCTTATTCAGGCCAAGACGGGCGACTATCATGTTAATGGGCAAAGATACCACGGCTATAGAGAGAGGTGCGATAGATGCGTACCATCCGGCAGCACTGCGGCTCATCCCGAAAGTTTCAATTAAAAGCGGAATAAGAGGGCCGGCTGAGGCCCAGTTCATCCCCAGACATGAGCGAATGAGGACAATAATTCCCAGTATTACGAATCGATATCGACTGTTGTCTTTCAAAGCTGGGCAGCTCTTTTTTTACCTTTAAACCAATAAATGTAATCATACACTTGCTTTGTCTCTCATATCAATTACTACAATATAGTTTACTAATGTGTGTATGATTATATGTCATATAAGAAAAGCAAAACAAGAGAATAACACAACGTCATGTTCAATTAGAACCGGATGTAAACTAAGAATAAAGCTAGGAATCTATTGTGTTCTTAGAGCTTTTATAAAATGATATAATCTGTATATAGTGAATATTCTATTCATAGATGATACAGAACAGTATAAAAAATATGTAGGCATTGGTGGAGTAATATTCCATGATGACCACTTGAATGGATTGTCTAATCTATTTAAATGAAAAAAAGCATCACACAACATTCCTTCCGAAGAGGAAATCAAGTGGCATCCATCTAAAAATAGCTGGATAGCGAATAATCTTAAAGACGATAAAAGAGTATCAGCTTATTTTGATATTCTGAGTTTGATCAAGTCATTCAATGGTAAAATAATAGTCGCTGTGATACAAAGGGATCCTCTAAAACAAACCCTGACAGAAGCGAAATGGAAATGTATAGAGTTTATAACTGAGAGATTTCAGTTCTTCCTCCAGACTCATGAGGATCGAAGAGGCCTTATTATAGCAGATTTTCCTGGGAGTGGGAAAGAAGAAAAGAAACTTCTTCAGGATTATTATCGACTATTAGAAAAAGGGACAGATTACGTAAAACCATCAAATATTGTCATGAATCTATTAACGACAGAATCCCATTTGAGTCCAGCTCTTCAAATTGCTGATCTGCTTGTAGGAATTACGACAGGGATGTGCACCCCTCATAGAAATCTTGCTCTGCAATACTGGGACATAGTGAAACATAATTTCCACCGTAATCAGAATGGTGAAGTAATGGGTTGTGGATTGAAAGTCTTTCCTAATGAAATCGTTGGTGCAATGCATGCGCAATTATTTCCCGAGGAGGTTGAAGAAGCCAGCAATTTTGAGGAAAGTTATGAAGATTATATAGAGAGAATGAGATACCTTTACAGCGTTCTAATGAATGAAGATGAACTAGATATGCATTTTCCTCGGCCGTAGTGAACAAAACTCGTATTGCACAAAAAGCCATTAAGTTAAACTCCAAAGTATATCAGTAAATCTGGGTATTCATTATTAACATGCTTCACTACCTGAAAGTCCAGTATATATAAACTAGCTAACAGTCCTAAATTAAAGAATCTATCGCAGAATATAAAAACAGAAAAACTGTGCTTTCGATAAATGTGATGTTAGTTATTATCTGGTGCTAGTAGCTTAGCACAGCTTTGGCTTCGAGAATATGCTGTATAACACTGCCAGATTTTATCGGTTCTACTTTATCAACCAACATATCAGTGGTTATTTGTCGCTCCTGAATACACGGCGTACATACGAAGATCTTACCACCAAAATCCAGACAATATTCCAACAGTTTCTTAATCGGATCAAAACCCGGCCAGAAGAGATGTTCGTAGCAGCCTTTCTTAGCCAGAAACACCGCTATGCCCTGGAGGACGACCACTACTTCTACATCCACTGCCAGTGCTGCATTAGCATGGACGAAGGCAAGGGTGGCCTTTTCCGGGTCATCAATGCCGTGAGTAATAATAACCACAATTTTTTCAGGTTTGCTTTCTTCCATTTTTACCTCACAAATATTTATAATTTATGGATTCACTAATATATATTCTGTAAAATATAATACTGTTACTTTTGAACCTAGACGAATTTATATACCGTGAGCCTCTATTAAATATTCCGAGATATCCTTTATCTCCATGTCCAATCCTGCAACACGCCTTAAAATGGCAAGGCAAATAGGACACATTGTCACTACCCGGTTACAGTAACTTGCCAGTTGCTCGACTCGTGTTACAGCAACGGTATGAGCTTTTCCAGGGAAAAGAGATTCCAGTGGGCCTCCGCAGCAATAAGTCAGCTTACCAGACAATTCCGGTTCGTGAATATTTACCCCGGCATTTCTAAGCAAGTGGCGAGGTTCGTCAATTATATTTTCAGACCTTGCATAAACACACGGATCATGGATAACGATATCAAGGTTAAGAGGTTTAGTAGAGTTAAAGTTACTTTCAGCCAGCAATTCAAGATAACTTTTTACTTCGATGTCATAACCACTGATAATTTTAGGATATATACTCCTTAACATATTGGTCGTGTGCGGATCAACGGTGATGACTCGTTTTACACCATTAGTTTTTAACATTTCATATACCCGATGCGCCTGCTGGGTAAATATTTCATCAACACCTTCATCAAAGAGTAATGCTCCGGAATAGAGTTCCTTTTCGTATAAGTAACCGAACTCTACTCTAGCTGCTTTTAATAAACAAACAATGTTTCGAAGCAAACTATTGTAAGTTTTCTGTTCACGCCGGCTGCCTAATGCCATGAACCAGGAAAGGTCTACTACCTTGTTTATAGAGCGGCCTATGTCGAATAGGTTGTTGAGTTTAAGGTCCTCAAATTTCGCCATCCAGTGAGTCATGGAATTAATAGAGGGAATAAGCTGATACATCTGTCCAGTATATATCACTGTTTCTCTGGCTCTGGGTATATCTAAACCTTCGGACCATGCTGTGGCTTTCTTTGGAGATAATGGAACCACTCCTTTTCTTCTCTCAAGATTATCAGCAAGAATTCTTAGGACTTTCCCTGTAGGCAGCGCCACTATTTATCTCCTTGAAATTTTGTAAATATTTTGATTAATGTAGACTCGAAGAATCCTTACATTTTCGGCAATACTCACATCTGCAGGACAATTTTCCTCACACATCCTGCACAGAAGACACGAATAGATGTTTTCGGTATTCTCAAGTACTCTATCCAGTGCTCCTAGTAGAACATATCGAAAGAGCATCCGCGGCAGTAGGTCAATACCTATGGGGCAAAGGGCAGTACAGGAACCACAGTTGATACAGGCGGAGGCATTAAACTCATCCGACCATTTGATATTGCTCAGAAACTCAGGATCAACCTTTATCATAAAACTTCCCGATTATGAAGCTTGTACTGATAGTAATCATCTGCTCTTTCTTTTGGCATCTCTGTAATTATTCCGTATCTTCTCATACTCATAACCCATATCATAACTTCATTTGAGGGGTAATCCAGTTCCGTGGCGATCTCTCCAATCGTTTTCGGTCCTGCCTGTAATAAGCCAGTTATCTTATCCCGTATAAACATCTCATCCCGCAGTACTTCATCTAAGTTACGAGTCATGCTTTTTTCCATCAGACAACCTCTTTAAGCAGAGCATCTATCATCGACTTTATCTGTTTGTCGGTATATCCTTCAATATCAATCGCATGTTGGGGGCATATAGGGACACAAGCTCCCTCACCTTTACACAATATGGCATTGACTTCAGCAATTTCTTTACCATCCACTTCAATACGCTGCACAGCCCCGTAAGGGCATGCTTCCAAGCATTCACCGCACCAGGTACACAATTCAGAGTTAACCTTTGCTATCAATGGTTCAAGATCAACGTATCCCTTTAAGAGCAGAGCAGCACTTTTTGAGACAGCAGCCATCGAACTTGCCACACTCTCTGCTAAAGTTTTGGGGCTTTGTGCCGCCCCGGCAATAAATATACCATCTATCACCGTCTCCACCGGTCTGAGCTTGGGATGAATTTCATTGAAAAAACCGTCCTTACCAACGGGCAGCTTGAGTACGTTAATTAAATCGTCATTTTCTCTGGGAATCATGCCGGTGACCAGTACGACAAGGTCAGAATCTATCTCTATCTCTTCACCACCTGTAAGGCGGTCTCTAACTCTCACCTTCAGACTGTCATTATCAGTAATTACCCGGGGAGGTTCGCTATCATCATAACGCAGGAATACTGAATTTTGGTTTAGCGCCTGGATATACATTGTTTCGTATTTGCCATAGGTACGCATATCGCGAAAAAGGTGAAACTGGTGAATACCGATATTCAATTCATCCGTACACAAAGCCGCGTGAACGGCAGCGCTACAGCAGTAGCGAGAGCAGTAAAGATTAGGATTCTCTTGCTTGGAGTGCTCCCGTGAACCGACACAGTAAATATACGCAATGGTTTTAATATCTCGTCCCTTGTACTTCAGCCCATCACGAATCTGACTAAGTATTTCCTTATACTCGGTTAGGGTTATAACACCATCCAGTCCGAATCCGAATTCACCTTCTACCGGAGTATATGGTTCAAAGCCTGTGGCTACGATGATGCTGCCAACATTCAAAGATATAGTATCATTTTGATTCACCCGCACATTTACTGAAAAGTTACCGACATTACCGCTTTTTTCTATCACTTCAGCGTTGACGAAAAGGGTAATATTCTCACGTTTCCTCACTTCATCCATCAGGTAACTAATTATATCGCCACCATTTTTATTATTAGGGAACATTTTCCCCAAATTCCTAATCGTACCTCCGATCTGCGGGGACTTTTCAACAATATGTACTGTAATTCCCATATCGGATAATGCAAGAGCGGCGCGTAGACCAGCAACCCCGGCGCCGATAACCAGAGTCTCCGGTATAGTCTCGATACGCAGCTTATGCAAAGGTTTTGACAGACCTGTCGTGGCAATACCAGCACGTACCAGCCTGATTGCCTTTTCCGTAGCTGCGTCCCTGTCGTGGGTATGGGTCCATGAACATTGCTCGCGGATATTCACCTGAGTATACTGGTACGGATTGAGGTCCGCTCTTTCAGCCATTGCTCTGAATGTACTCAAGTGCAGCTTGGGCGAGCACGAAGCGATGACAATCCCATCCAGATTTTGATCCTTGATTTCATTAATCATCTCCTGCTGAGCAGCGTCGGAACAGGTGAACATATTTGTCTTAGCTATTATTACCGAAGGTTCATTCTCTACTCCGTTACGTACCTTTTCCACATCCACATAATCTGAGATATTGCCGCCACAGTAGCAAATGAATACACCTAATCTTCTTTGTGTCATGAATTATGTCTACCTCTCTTAAGATAGACAGCCACCTGGGCTGCGGCTGCACCCGAATGCAGAATACTGTCGGGAATATCACGTGACGCGGATGCTGCCCCAGCTACAAATACGCCCTCAATGTTGGTTTTACATGGCTCCATATCCTCATCTATCTCCTTGACATAGGAGAAAGTATCAACCTCAAGCTGCCCATCCCCGAACAGGTTCAGAGCATCCTGGGTTGGGAGCATACCTACGGACAGGACAACAAGATCATGATCCGCATGTTTCATTCCACCATCACCTTCGATATCTTCGTAATGGACTTTTAAGTTTTGATTATCCATTTCTTCAATTCTGGCGACCTTGCCCTTAGTAAAATACACACCCATACCCTTGGCCTGTTCATAGAATTCGTCATACCCTTTACCGAAAGCCCGAATATCGATGTAGTAAACGGTAATATCTGCCAAAGGCAGAGCCCCCATTAGCAGTTGAGCTTGCTTCAGGGAATACATACAACATACTCTCGAGCACAGGAGATTATTAACCTTATGATCCCGTGAACCGATGCACAGTATAATAGCGATATTACTTGGAACTTTCCCATCTGAGGGGCGGATTACGGCGTTGTATGGTCGGGTAGGTGATAATATCCGGTCCATTTGCATTGCATTTATCACATTAGGGAAGCGTCCATACCCTAATACTGGCTTCTTACCGGCATCAAATATCTCAAAACCTGTGGCGATTACAACTGAACCGATATCCAGTTGCTGTTCTTCGCTTCGCATATCGAAAGATATAGCTTCAGCAGGACAGGTAGATACGCATTGCAGACACTGAGAACACCCACCGCAATCCAGGCATCGGTTGGCGCTATAACGCACTTCGTCCTCATTCATGGTAATCTCAACCTCTTTAAATGAATGCAGGCACTCCTCGATAGACCTTTGCCCCATCTCTACCGGCTTTCGATAAGATACACTACCTTCAGCCTGTGAAATAACTAACTCGCGGTCCACCATGGGTAAATTTTTATTAAATTGTGTGATTTCGAGTGGTTGTCCTTGCAAGTAATGATCAATATAAAAAGCGGCTCGCTTACCCTGGCCGATGGCCTGAACAATCATGGATGGCCCGCTTACTGCGTCGCCACCCGCAAATACATAAGGTATTGAAGTGGCTAGTGTCTCTTCATTTACACTTACAGTTCCGTTATTGTTTAACTCAAGCTCTGCTGCAAAAGGAACGGTATTGGGTAAAAGACCGATGGCGAGAATTACCAAATCGACATCCATTGTCTTTTCTGAACCTTCAACTGGAATAGGCCGTCTTCTTCCGCTTTCATCCGGTTCACCAAGCTCCATAGTGACGTACTCCAGAGCTTTCAGTTTACCATTATCTCCAATGAATCTTGTTGGAGTTGTCAGAAATTGAAAGTCTACACCTTCCCGTATAGCAGCTTCCACTTCACTATCGTGTGCCGGCATTTCCTCACGGCCTCGACGGTACTGCAAGTAGACTTTGCTGGCTCCAGCACGAATGGATACCCGTGCCGGGTCTATTGCAGCATTGCCGCCGCCTATTATAACCACCGTTTTGTCTTTAATGTCTAAGGGGTTGTCTGTGCTGAAACTTTTCAGAAAGTCCATACAATCGTACACACCCCGGAGTTCCTCACCGGGAACGGACATCTTACGACCACCCATTATACCCACTGCCAGGAATACAGCACTAAAATCCTGTTCTTTAAGCGACTTTATTGAACTAATCTTGTTGTTTGTGATGATTTCTACCCCTAAGGCAGTAACGTTCTTTATATCGCGGTCTAAAACGTCCTTGGGCAAACGATAGGATGGTATCCCAAAGCGCATGATACCACCCGGCTTTGCCTCGGACTCGAAGATGGTAACCGGGTATCCTGTACGAGCTAAAAAATAAGCAGCCGATAATCCCGATGGTCCTGAACCTACAACTGCCACTTTTTTGTCGCTTAACTTTTCAGGCGAACTATATTCCGGTTGGGAATGGCTGGCATAATAGTGGTCCGCGATGAAACGCTTGATCCCTCTTATCGGAACTGCTCCTTCCAGGTAACCCCTGGTGCACTCTTCCTCGCATGGGGCATAACAAACCCGACTCAAACTGCCTGGTAGAGGAGCATCTTCCATATGTAGACGAAATGCCTCGTCGTATTTCCCGGCACGAACAAGGGAAACATAACCGTGTGGTTTCACTCCAGCAGGACAGGTATATGAACATGGTGAAGTACCTTTTCTATCAATTATAGCCTTCTTGGGGACTGCTTGAGGGAAAGCAATATAAGCTGCTCTACGTGCAATCAAGTCACTATTAAACCGGTCAACCATGGCTACAGTGCAGACTTCCTCACACTGGGCACAGCCGGTGCACTTCAACGGATCGACGAAAGTAGGTTTTTTATGAAGGTTAACAATAAAACTTCCGTCTTCTCTTTTTATGATTTCTCTGATTTCTGAATATGTGAGTACTCTAATATTGGGATGATTAGCTACGGCTGCCATTTTGGGGGTTGAAATGCAACTGGCACAGTCAAGAGTGGGGAAAACCTTACTTAGCAGAACCATTTTCCCGCCTATACTCGCTTCTTTTTCTACCAGCAGTACGTTGAATCCCATATCTCCCAGAGACAAAGCTGACTCCATACCAGCGATGCCGCCTCCAATAATCAGGACATCATAATTCATTTAAGATTATATTTCCTCCCTTATATTCCACAAATCATGCATCAAAGCTCGCATAGTGATTTGTAAAAATTCTCCATGTGGGAGACAAAAGATTCAGAGCAAACAGAACAGATTGCAGCCATCTTCAACCTTCGGGGATCGTGCCCACATTCTTTCATCAGTTCTTGTGCTTTTTGTACAACCCTGGCAGTACGGTTGGTACAATCGGCAAGATAATCGCAGTCGGTTCCATCGGCGGCAATAAAAACTCCGTCGAAGCCATTTTCAAGAGCGTACAGCACCCAGTTCGGATTTATACCGCTTGAACACGGCACCGGAATTACCATAACGGAGGATGGGTAATCCATGTGGGAACTACCGGCAAGGTCGATCCCAGGATCCGATATGTTATTGGTAGAGAAAACTAATATCCTCAGCGTCGGGGCTTTGGTGTTTTTCGCCTGGATCACTATTTCCCTCTTTTTACGAAAATTCTCCAGTAGCCGGCGTCTTCAACGAAACCTAAAAATTCATGACCAACCTTGTCAGACCAGAGAGGGACATCCTGAGTGGTGCCTTCATCGGAAGAGAGCACTTCAACTATTCCTCCAACAGGAACCGAGGCGATACCGCGTTTTGCCTCGAGTAGTGGACCGGGACAGGCAGTTCCTCTGGCGTCAACCTGTTTATCTACCGTGAGATTTTTCAGCTCATCAACTTCCACGCTTGTTCCTCCAGTTGTTTTTTATATTACTTTAGCCAGAATTGTTTTTTATGTACGATGATAATACAGCCTATTCTAACCGTCTGGCATATTTATCCCACTGGCGATTAATCCCTGGCGTTTCATCCCATCCAATAATACAGAGCGGATTAGGTTACAGGCATTGATGAGACGAGTATCAATGATACTGTAATAAACAGTCTGTCCTGCTTTTCTCCTTTGAACGATGTTATGACTTCGCAGGACAGTAAGATGCTGGCTGATGTTAGCTAGTGTCACTCCGCTGGCTTCAGCCAGTTCACCCACACTTTTTTCACCTTTTGATAGTGCCTCTAATATTATCAGCCGTATCGGGTTTGATAGACATCTGCAAAAATTAGCGTGAAGCTCGAATATATCGGAGCTTCCGTTTGCTAACTTAGGATTATTATCTAATATCATAATATCGTTATTTCGCAAGTATGATAGCATTATTTTATCTAATCAATCAAGTCATTATGGCTATTTTTATAACGAAAATCTTAAATAATCAGTAAAAAAGTTCTCAAAATCTCACATTTTGAGTATATATGACAATCAGGGACATATAGGCATATTTTAAAAGTGATGAGATATGCTATTAGGTCGTCCTAATCATCCCTCTATTGACTTTTAGCTTCCTACTGATTACACTGTACATCCCTCAACAGAATAGTATTTTACCATCTTGTACTTCCTTGTTACTTGGAGGTGAGTATGATGAATAAGAGAATGCCATAATTATACTTCCAGCAATTATCAATTGGTTGTTAGGAGGTTGAGAGATGTCGGTGAAAGATAATAAGTCAATTATTTATAAAGTCTATGAGGAATTCAATAAAGGAAATTATAACGTTATAGACGAATATTTCTCAGATAACTTCATCCTTGTCCGCCACAATGGAGAAAGTCTGGATAGGGAAGGTTTTAAACAACTCCTTATTGACATGACAAAAGGTTTCTCTGACATTCAGAGGAATATAGAGAATGTTGTAGTGTCTGATGATAGAGCAGCATTGTTCTTTATGTGGGAAGGTACCGATGAATGGGACTATGAGGGGCGCACCCCAACAGGTAATAGAATCAAAGTGAAAGAGATTTACTTTGTCTGTTTTGAAGATGGCAAAATATCAGAATATTGGCAATACAGTGACTCATGCAATCTGGCTTATCAATTAGGTATGCTAAAGGAGATTGTCCACTAAACATAAGTTCTTGGATTATCTACCAGGATATTCGTAACCTTACACCTATAGATCTCCGATACTATTTGAGATCAATGTTGTCCGTTATTAACTCCTTATTTCCTGATAAAGTATAGTCAGTGTCTACCTTTTTCATAATTCCTAAATAATCTAACGACATCGGCAGTGGTGGTACTACGACTTACCTGAAAGTGGGAAGGTTTGCGGTATCTTTTACTTGGTTTAAGGAAGGTGATATCTGCCAGATGAACGTTCACGACCCCATGTTTCTGCATTACCTATACAGCTTCTGGTGAAATAACGATTGCAGTTACAACCAGATCTTTATCCTGAAAGAAAAGATTGTGATGCCACTACCAGCACTGATGTCCATATCACGTCCATGATTAGGATCAAGGACAAATTTCTAAACAGGATATGATAAGCTATTCGGGAAATCTTACGATTTACTCGAACAACAATAATTTGGCAGTACACATCTCAGATCACGAGTTGCCAGAGAATTACTCTCGAATTATCCCTTGATAATAGCCTTAGCAGGGCACCACCACTCAAAAGAGAAACACTCATCGCAGGCAGTACATTTCTCAGGATCTATCTTACATGTATAAAGCATCAGACCGTCATCTTCTTTCACCTTTTCAACGACCACTATGGCTTTTCCCGGGCACTGAGTTACGCACAGGCCACACCTAAGACATTTTTTCATATCTATACTGTAAGCCACGTTATCCTCCAAATAAAATAATAGAGAAATTTATCATGTCAGCAGTCCGGTTCTTCGTATTTATCGTCAGGCCACCTAGACCAATCGATCTTTTCACGAGCTTCCTTAGGCAGAATCTGCCGGTAGGACTTTTCAGTATGCACCGGACCCTGATTGAACTCCATGAAAATCCAGGGACGGTCAATCCTGATGGGCTTCCAGGGAGAATGGATAAAGTTTGGAGGTATCCAGATACAACAGGTACGGGTGATATGATGCTCTTCAAGCTCAGGACCTAAGTACATAATAACCTCGGCGCCGAGATCCATGGGGTTTTCAGGATCGGTACCAATGTGAAATAACAGCTCGGCATCCTTGTGAATATGCGGTGGGTGTCCTGCATAAGGGAATTCGCCGAGATTATCGGCGAATCCGGGGAGTACCCAATGGATAAGGTAAAAGTGGCTGCCCTTTGCCAGGGTATCATCCATATAAGCCATAACAGGGCGGCGTTCGTTTGGGAATTTATTCGGATCGTATTCAATAATATAATGGTCGTATTTCCCAGCCATCGAATTCCCTCCTTTAGATATTCAGCGAAACATTACCAGAATAGATCATTACTGTCAAACCGAACTAGCTATTTTCATTTATGCTGTTATTTTCAGCACAAAACAAAAGAGGATTTTGTATTACGAATATAATGGTATCCTTGACAAGAAGCTGTTTAGTACATAAAATAAAACGATAATGATTATCATTCTCATTTTCATAAATATACCAGGATAACTTGAAGTAGAATATTTCTTATTAAAGGATTTGAAAAAATAAGATGAAAAATAAAATAAATGGTAATGATACCCTCAAGAAGAAAGGTTATTTCCTAACCGCGCAACGCCGTTTGCTACTAGATTTGATTCAAAATTCTGAAGGACACCTTGATGTAAAAGAACTTTATCGCCGTGCCGTTGAAAAGGACAGATCAATCAGCCAGGCTACGGTATATCGAAACCTTAACCTTTTCAAAGAACTGAAGCTGGTTGATGAGATGAGGTTAGATGGAATTCGATGCTATTACGAGATTAAATCCACATCGAATCATCAACATCTAATATGTCAGGGATGTGGAAAAATTCTGGAATTCCAGAGTCCTCATTTCGAAAAATTAATAGAGACAGTAAAGCAAGAGTATGGCTTTCTGGTAACGAAAGCCGAGTTATATCTGGAGGGTTCCTGTGGGGAATGTAAAGACAAAGCAAACAATTCTTAACTTATTTACTCCCTGATTCTTTTATCCACCTATGAAAAAGGTAATATAGTCCAATAAATAAAAATAAACAAATTGGAGGGAAACTAAATGAGTAACGAAATAACGGATGCTATTGCGGAACTAAGAAAAGATGATGCCTTGAAGCTGACTCAGGAACGTCTGGATAACGATGAAGACCCGCAGGTAATTCTGGAAGAAGGCAGACAGGGGATGGAAATCATCGGGAAAAGATTCGCCGAAGGCGAGTACTTCCTTCCCGAGCTTATTTACTCAGGTGAAATTTTCAGCCAGGTTTCCGAGCTTGTTAAACCCAAATTAAAGGCGGGGATGACTTCTAAAAAACTCGGTAAAGTAATCATCGGCACTGTTGCCGGTGATATACACGATATCGGTAAAGATATCGTTGTTTTCATGCTGGATGTCAGCGGATTTGAAGTATACGACCTTGGTATAGATGTGCCTGCTGAAAATTTCATTGAAAAGATAAAAGAGACAGAGGCACCCATCGTAGGCTTGAGTGGATTTCTAACGCTGGCTTTTGAGTCGATGAAAGACACCATAGATCTCATTGTAAAAGAAGGGCTACGGGACAAGGTAAAAATAATGATCGGCGGCGGTCAAATTGATGAAAGCATAAGGAAATATTCTGGAGCCGATGCCTATGGTAAAGATGCAATGACAGCAGTTGCCCTGTCTAAAGGATGGTTGGAGGAAGCGTAAAAATGGAAAAGACAGCCGAAGAACTTTACAAAGAACGAGATGAAAGGGTGACGGATGCGATCCTTTTGAAAATTCCTGATAGAGTCCCTGTTCAGGCAAGCTTCGGCTGTTTCGCGGCGAGGTGGAGTAGTATACCATGTTCAACCGCATATTATGATTACGACAGGTGGCTTGAGGCTTTTAAAAAGGCTTGTGTGGATTTTGCTCCGGATGTAGTCTACGTAACACCGTTTTCACCGGGGAAAGCTATGGAGTATCTTGATATTAGACAAATGAAGTGGCCTGGTCATGGTGTATCACCCGAGCACTCTTACCAGTTTGTTGAGGGAGAGTGGATGAAAGGTGATGAGTATGACGAATATCTTTACAATCCTGCCGACTTCGCGTTACGAGTACTTTTACCTCGTACTTGTGGGGCAATGGAGCCTTTCAAACTCTTACCGCCGATAGCATCGATGGCCTCAGGTTATATGGGGCCAATGAGCTTGGCAGCAGCGTTTGCTACTCCAGAAGTTGCCAGCGCTATTGAGAAACTTCAAAATGCCGGACGGGAAATTCTCAAGTGGGGCCCTAAAATGGCAGAATTCAGCAATGAAATCGAAAAGTTAGGTTTTCCGGTATGGGGAAGAGGTGGCGCCGGAGCGCCATTCGATGCTGTTTCGGATTCGCTAAGAGGTATGCGCGGTTCTATGCTTGATATGTACGAAAGACCGGATAAACTCCTTGAAGCATGTGAACGACAATTAACAAGATCTCTAGAGATGATTAAGGCAATGGGGCAAGGAGACGGGAAAACAAGAGTTTTTATGGCGCTCCATAGGGGAGCAGACGGTTTTATGTCACTGAAGCAGTTTGAGACATTCTACTGGCCAGGTTTGAAAAAGGTTATTATCGCGTTTGTAGATGCCGGGTATTTACCCTGCGTATTCTTTGAAGGTGATTATACCTCTCGACTGGAGTACCTTCTTGAGTTACCCAGAGGTAAGGTTGTTGCCCACTTAGACTCCACCGATATTTTCAAAGCAAAGGAAATTCTTAAAGATCATATGTGTTTCAGAGGAAATGTTCCTGCTTCGTTATTGCAGACGGGAACACCTGATGATGTAAGGGACTATGTAAAAAAGCTTATCGACGTGGTTGGTAAAGACGGCGGCTTGATAGTTTCTTCGAGAAGTTCTCTAGATGAGGTAAAAGCTGAAAATCTCAAAGCGATGATTGACTTTACTAAAGAATACGGCGTGTATAACTAACAGGTATAAGTAACTAAAGGATTGAGTTGTGAGTACACCAACGTTGCAAACTCAATGGATATATCATATTGGGTTTGATACAGATTAAAAATATTGCTGGAGGTGAAATAAAATGGCAAAGTCTCCAGAAGAGCTGTACGAGGAAAGAGAAAAGAGGTTAAGAGACGCAATCGAGCTGAAAATACCGGACAGGATTCCTGTTGTCCTAGCCACCAATTACTTTCCTGCCAGATATGTGGATGGAGTAACGGTTGCCGACTCCTTTTATAATCACCAGGTCTGGAGAGGGGCAACTAAAAAAACGATACTGGAACTTCAGCCGGATGTCATTGCCCCAGGTGCCGGTGGTTCGGGGACCGCTCTCGAAGCATTATCTCCGAAATTATACAAGTGGGCGGGCGGAGGTCTTGATCCTAACACTATGCACCAGTTTATCGAAGGAGAACCTCTTAAAGCTGATGAATATGATTTATTCTTCTCAGACCCGGGAGATTTTATTCTTCGTCGCTATCTTCCAAGAGTCTGGAATACTCTGGAGGGATTTTCTAATCTACCACCACTTCAGTCACTAGTAGGAAGCTCTACAATGGCAATGCGGGCAATGTCATTCTCTTCACCGGAAATTATCAAAGCTTTCGAAACTATATTTAAAGCCGGCCAAGAAGCCCAGAAATATATCGAGACTATGGGTGACTTTGAAGAAGAGATGGCAACCCTTGGTTATCCAACTCTTCATCATGGAGGTGTAGCCCCACCGTTCGATACGCTTTCAGATTACCTCAGAGGAATGAGGGGGACGATGCTTGATATGTTTGACAGACCGGATGAGTTGCTTAGGGTGTGCGACATGCTTTTACCTGGCTCAATAGAAGCCGGACTTAACACCCTCAAAAGCAAGCGGGGAAATCCCAAGAGAGTAGGCAGCTATCTTCACAACGGTTCGGATGAACTGATGTCACCAAAACAGTTTGATAAGTTCTACTGGCCCGGGTTTAAAAAAGTGGTTGAAGCCATGACTGAAGCAGGATTAGTCTATATTCCATTGTATGAAGCTGATTGGACTTCCCGTCTTGAGCATCTCCTGGAGTTACCAAAAGGAAAGACTGTAGCCCGTTTTGCTCTTACCGACCTGGATAGAGCAAAGGAAGTCCTGGGTGGTCATACCTGTATTATGGGTGGTATTCCTCACTCGATGTTGCAGGCTGCTACTCCTCAGGAAATAGAAGACCATTGTAAGCATTTATTTGACACCGTTGGGAGAGACGGGGGTTTCATTCTGAGTACCAATACCGGGATAACCAACGATGCAAAACCTGAAAACGTTATAGCGATGATTGAGTCTGCTAAAAAGTATGGTAATTATAAATAGCCTGTGACCACATGAAAGGTCACGAAGTCGTATTACTGGTTTCCAGATGATTATCGGGAGAGAGGCAAATATGGATAAAGAAACTGAGGCGTTGTGGAAGGAAAGAAACCAGCGGGTGATGGATGCAATTCACCTGAAGATTCCTGATAGGGTCCCTATCGAGATGAGCTTCAGCTACTTTCCAGCAATGTATGCTGGAATTCAACCGGCCGCTGCCTATTATGACTATGATGCGTGGCTGGCAGCAACGAAGAAGACAGTTGTTGATTTCGCCCCCGACTCCATTTACTACGTCCAGGCATTCTCACCTGGGAAGGTAATGGAATATCTGGAACCGAAACAGACGAAATGGCCAGGTTACGGGGTATCTCCCAAACATGGTCACCAGGCTGTAGAAGGTGAATGGATGAAGGGTGATGAGTATGACGCTTATTTCGAAGATCCATCGGACTATGCCTTACGGGTACTTATGCCCCGTACTCTTGGAGTGATGGAGCCTTTTAAAAATTTACCCCCCCTGTCAATGTTGAGTTCGGGAAGTTTTGGTGCGCTGGCGCTTGGCGAGGTACTGGCGAGACCGGATGTCGAAAAAGCAGTTGAGACACTTAAGAAAGCCGGACGCGAGTGGGCTGAATGGCGACCGAAGCTTGCAGAATTCGATAAAGAAATTAGAGAACTTGGTTTTCCTGTAGATGGAGTAGCCGGTGTAGCACCTTTCGATATATTTTCCCTTTCTTTACGAGGTATGCGTGGGGCAATGCTTGATATGTATGAGAGACCCGAGCAACTACTAAAAGGCTGCGAAGCGCAACTTGCCAAGATGCTGAAGAGAATTCAGTCCATGCCGCCACCGGGTGAAAACCCACGAGTAACGATATACCTGGATCGAGGAGCAGATGGATTTATGTCTCTGAAGCAGTTCGAGAAATTCTACTGGCCGGGACTGAAAGCGTTGATACTGGCTGTTATCGATGCCGGTTATACTCCCTGTATTTTCTTTGAAGGCAGTTATACTCAGAGATTGGAATATTTACTGGAGCTACCTAAAGGAAAGGTTCTTGCTCATTTTGACTCCACAGATATATACAAGGCAAAGGAAATACTTAAAGACCACATGTGCATCAGAGGAAATGTTCCTGTTTCTTTACTCCAGACAGGCACAGTACAGGACGTAAAGAATTACATGAAAGACTTGATTGACACAGTTGGAAAGGATGGCGGTCTGGTCGTCTGCCCCAGGAGTTCACCGGAAAAATCGAAGCCCGAAAATCTAAAGACGATGATCGACTTCACCAAGGAGTATGGGGTCTATAGTTAAAAACAGGAACGAATTTAGAAGTATACCTTCCGAAACAATAAAATACACAATCCCTGAAAGTAGTAAACGGAGGTTATATAAATGGAAAAGAAATGGTCAGACTTAACCTGGGAAGAAAAGAGAGAAGAAAGATTCAGGAAATGGCTTGAGACGCCGGGGGTGGAATTTGTTAGTCCTGAGGCTAAGGAAGGCTACCGGAAACGGGTAACCAGGCTAATCAAGGCTATAAAACTAGAAGAACCTGACCGTGTTCCGTTTTTCCTGCCGGCTGGGAATTTCCCGGCGTATTATTCAGGCACGACTCTCATGAAGACCATGTATGACTACGATGAACTTCTCCGAGCCTGGAAGAATTTCCGCCAGGACTTCGATATGGATACAGCTATGGGCGCCGGACTTGTGTGGCCGGGAAGGGTGTTTGAGAGGATTGATTATAAGTTGCTGAAATGGCCTGGACACGGATTATCTCCAGAAACCCGCACTTATCAGTACGTCGAGGGTGAATACATGATGGCGGACGAATACGACCACCTTATTCAGGATCCGTCGGACTTCTGGTTGAGAGTCATCATGCCGCGCATAGCGGGAGAACTTGAACCCCTTAAATATCTCAATGCCTTCAACCCGATGTCCGGGATTCCGATGGGATTCATCGCGCCCTTCGGGAGGCCGGATGTTCAAGCTGCTTTCCAGGCACTAATGGATGCCGGTAAGGAGTTGGATAAATGGATGAAGGTTGTCGCTGAAGCAAGTTACGAGGAACTGACAGAAGGATATCCGCCCTTCGGTGGGACTTTTTCCGGTGCGCCCTTCGACATGATAGGAGATATGCTGCGGGGTACTCACGGGATAATGCTGGATATGTATAAACAACCCGATAAACTCCTGGAAGCATTGGAGAAAATAACGCCGATGACCATTGATATGGCGGTGCAGGGAGCGGATGCAAGCCTGAGCCCGATTGTCCCGATGCCATTGCATAAAGGGGCCGACGGCTTTATGTCCAGTGAACAGTTCAACATATTCTACTGGCCATCTTTAAAGAAAGTACTCCTTGGCATAATCGACGAAGGCCTTGTACCAATGCCCCTTGCCGAATCATATTACGAAAAACGTCTGGAGGTTATCAGAGATATGCCCAGAAGTTCGGTAATATGGTGGTTCGAACGTACAGATATGCCTAAAGCTAAGGAAGTCCTGGGTGGTGTTTCGTGTATAGCCGGTAATATACCTACATCCTTACTAAGTACCGGTACCCCTCAGGAAATAAAGGAATATTGTCGTAACCTTATCGAGATCGCAGGGAAAGGCGGCGGGTACATATTGACCGGAGCGTCATCGGTGGAGGAAACGACTGCGGATAACCTGCGCGCAATAATGGAAGCGGTTAATGAATACGGTGTCTATAGGTAGAAAATACACAAATAATAACCAGATAGATAGCTGGGATCAGAATCAAAATGATAAACGATAATACAGGTACGGACAACCCGATTCGACAACGAATGGCCGAAGAGGAAACGATACAACACAAAGTAGATAAAGACGGCACAAGATGGACTAAGGTCTATTTTGGTGGAGGGTTACATTATAAAAACTGGTTAAGCCAGTGCATAGAGCTGAAGGGTATAGAGAATGTAGAAACAGAGGTAATAGATGCAGCAGGATTCCGATGCTACGAACAAAGTGGGGAGAAAATGTACCGGATATGGGTTAAAGATACAACTATAGAAAATATAGCGGAGGAGATTGATTAATGGCATACAAGATAACCGATGAATGCATTACGTGTGGAGCTTGCGAACAGGAATGTGAAAATGGAGCTATTTCCGAAGGAGATATCATCTACGTCATTGACCCTGACAAATGCACAGAATGTGTTGGTAATTACGAAACCCCTCGTTGTGCAGAGATATGCCCGATGGAGGCTACAGTCCCGGATCCCGACCATGAGGAAACGCAAGAACAACTGATGGACAAATGGCATAAACTGCATCCGGGAAAAACGCCGGCATACGGAATATAGCAAAGGATTTAACGGATAAAAATAGAATAATAATGAAACACATACCATCAGGTTATTAGCTATTGATGGACTCTGAGTGGTAAGCGTTGGGGGGGGGAGGAACCAGGTTATGAAATGGCGATTAAAAAGCTACCCGCATTGTGGTGGTGACATTATGATTTATGATGACTGCGATGGATGGCATGAAACATGCCTGCAATGCGGTTATCAAGTTGAATTGGAAAACGAAGATATATTAGATTATGTTCCCTCAAAAAACAGTTCGGACAATCCAGAGATAATGGAATATGAAACTGTGGAAAGCGGATTAACGAGAAAGGACTAAGGATGAAAATATCAGTTTGTGGTAAAGGCGGTAGTGGAAAAAGCACGACGGTAGCTCTCCTGGCTAACGTTGCACAAAAAAAAGGTTATCGGGTGCTGGTGGTAGATGCCGATGAATCGAATTCGGGTCTTTTCCGTATGTTTGGTTTTGACAATCCACCGACACCTCTTATGGAACTTGTCGGTGGTAAGAATAGTTTGAAAGCAAAGATGGGGAGTGCGAATGTTCTTAGTGAGTCCCATATTGCTATGGATGATATTCCCGAGCAATGTATGCTTCAAAAAGACGGGATCAGGTTCGTCGCCATTGGTAAAATTCTACAGTCTCTCGAGGGTTGTGCCTGCCCTATGGGCGTACTCAGCCGGGAATTTCTAAAAAAACTAACTCTTCAGGATAACGAACTGGTTATCGTCGATATGGAAGCGGGTGTGGAACACTTCGGCAGAGGGGTCGACACTAGCATTGACAGCGTGCTGATTGTTATAGAACCACCACTTGAGTCGATTAATGTCGGACAGAAAATTCATGAACTGGCTACCGGAATGGGAATAAAAAATGTCTGGGCAATTATTAATAAATCAGCATCTACGGACGTGTGTATAAGAGTAAAAAAAGAATTACGGGAGCGAAACATCAATATTGCTGGCGTTATTTATTTTGACTCAGGGATTTATAACTCGAGTATGGAAGGTACAATCCCTGAAAGAGGAGCAGCCGTGATTGAAGCTGAGCGAATTATGGATACTATTCTGTCCGAGTTGGGTTTATCGATACTTGTATGATATCCGGGATTGCAATTGATACAGCGTGTATTATGAAAAATAGAATAGACGAGGAATCAAAAATCACTAAATACCGTGTTAAGAACATAGAATGTGTCGGATGTGGGTTGTGTGCCGAATCATGCCCCCGTAATGCCATATCGCTACAATTAAATCAGGCTCAAATAATCCAAAGTAAGTGTAATCAATGCGGGATATGTGCCGATATATGCCCGCAGGGCGCCATAGTAAAGGCAACATCTATTCCAGTCTCTGAACTTCATAACTCCATCCAAGAACTAAAAGAAAGATTGGATGATATTATAACCAGAATTGAAAAATTAAGCAGTGTCGATGGGAAGTCCTGAAAGGAGGTAACATGAGTAAAGTAATAGAAGTGACGGACCAGAATTTCGAAGAAGAGGTTATCGGGTCTGATATACCTACAGAAGTGGACTTCTGGGCACCATGGTGTGGACCTTGCAGGATGGTTGCTCCGATATACGACAAATTATCGGAAGATTATGAAAGTAGATTTAAATTCTGTAAGATCAACGTTGATGAAAATCCGAATACAGCAATGAAATATCAGATAATGAGTATACCAATGCAAATATTCTTTGCTAATGGTCAGCAGGTGGACTCAATACTTGGTGCAGTCCCGGAGCAGGATATACGAAAAATGGTGGATAGTATTATTCTGAATAATCCTTAAATATTGATGGAATTACACGTGGAGATAAATGATGAAAGTATGCATTATTGGCGCTGGTGCAAGCGGTAGAAGTGCTTCAGGACGGATAAGGCAACTGGATGGAAAAGCAAGGATAGATGTTTTCAGCACTCAAGACGAGATAGGTTATGCACCCTGTGAGCCACCCTTTGTTCTTAGAGGAATCGGAAGTTGGAATGATATATTTTATCCCGGTAACTTTTTCGAACAGATAAACGCAAATGTCTATTTGAATACCGAAGTAACGGATATAATCAGGAAGGAAAAACGTATTATCGCCGGGGGTGAAAACTATTCTTATGATAAACTCATTGTATGCCCTGGGGCTGTTCCTTCTATTCCTCACATTTCCGGACTGGATGGGAGAAACGAATTTACCATCAGCTCGAATATCGCCGATGGAAAAGCCCTGGAAAATATTATTCCGGAATACACAAGCGCTGCGATTATCGGGTCAGGTGCAATTGGCATAGAGATGACTCTGACGTTCTCATCCAGGAATTATAAAAGAGTTTACATGCTTGTCAGACGAAGCATTTTACGAGCCTTTCTGGATGATGATATGTCCGAAAAGCTGGAAAAGATTTTTCGAGACAATGGCGTTGAAGTAATCCTTCCGGCTGATATAGAGAGTATAACAAGCAATAACAGGGGAAAACATATACGGCTCTCTGATCGGGAAATAGAAACGGATCTTGTCTTCCTTGCTACAGGAGCTCAACCTAATGTTGAGTTGGCGCGTAAAGCAAATATTGAAATAGGGGAAACCGGAGGAATACTGGTAAATGAATATATGCAGACCAATGACCCCGATATCTATGCCGCCGGCGATTGTGTTGAACTCTGGGATAGCATTACCAGATCGAAGACACAGCACCTGATGGTAACAACAGCAGGTAAAACCGGAGATTTAGCTGCCTTGAACCTGATGTCAGGGAATACAATTCCTTATGAAGGCATACTAAAAACTTTCTCTATTGGTGTATTCGGATATCAAGTATGTACATCGGGTCTGACTGAAAGAGCAGCCCGTGAGGAAGGATTGGATGTCATCTCTGTCACAAGAAGTACTTCTGCCTTTCGACCTCACTTGGGCGGCAAGGTTACGCATTTTAAGCTTATCGCTGACCGCCGGACTGCTGGCTTGGTGGGAGCACAACTAATCTCTGAAGAGACAATGAGAGGTACTATAAATGAACTGACCCTTACTATAACAGAGAAAATACCTCTTCAAAGGTTGGCTTCACTGGAATCTCCTTATTCGCCTGCGACGGGAATGGACCCGATAGGAGGTGGGATATTAGAGTTGATAAATAAGATAGGCAGGAATTGAATTTGGAGGTAGCATATGGAGAAGATTAAATATGTCTGTCAGAAATGCCTGTACGAACAAAAAGAGCCCGGAGTCTGCCCAAAATGTAACGAACCTTTGGTTGCCAGTTGCCCGGTCTGTGGAAATCCAATCGTCGGCGAACATGTACATCTTGAGTAAGCATAACGCTATTAGTATCGAAACTGAGGGAGAAACACAATGAATAGTCAGGTCTCATTTCAGGATTACGCTATAGTAGCTTGCGGCACGCTTAATATGGAATTGAACTATCTGAAAGATACCGGTTCGATAGATGCCAGAAAAATTATATATACTAAGCCGGGGAGACATGAAGTACCCCGGGAACTTGAAAGCCAGCTCATTCAACAAATCGGTAAAGCCAAGCAATACGCTTCTAATATTATTGTCGTATACGGAGGCAAATTCTGCTACGTTAATGCTGATGACCTCTATCGAAAGATAGATACTATAATCGAGGAACAAACAGAGCCTGGATTCAGGATTACACGAATCAAAGCTACCCACTGCGTGGATATGCTGGCCAGCGAGGAAGAAAGAGAGGAAATAAGACAGGGTAGAGATGTTTACTGGCTTACCCCCGGATGGATGAAATATCGACATTATGTGTATCAGGACTGGGATAAAGGTCTTGCCAATGAAAATTTTCCGAAACATACCGGTGGGGCTATCATGCTAGATGGTGTAGGTTATTACGATGATATACTGGAAAAAGATCCGGAAAAACTCTTAGAATTCTCAGACTGGATGGGAATTCCTATTGAACCTTACCCTGTTTCACTGGACAGGCTAAAAAATTTGCTGCTTAATGAAACAAATAAATTATAAATGATTGGTAATGGAGGAGTATTCCACAACTGACGTTCTACGTTACAGGTGGATATATTGCGGTCAGTTAAGGATTGCCGTAAAACAATGAATCAGTATAGCTGAAAAAATGGTGGTTTGGAAGTATTCACTGGAGTTAGTTGGAGAAAGTAAAACCACGAAATCTCAAGGTGATGATCGACTTCGCCAAAGAGAATGGCAAGTTTAGATGTATATTATAAATAATTACAGAATATTATTATTTACCAAAACGAAGTTTTCAGAAATCTAAAACGTGATTGGAGGCGAAGCAAATGGAGATGAAGGCGGCGGATTTAACTCCTGAAGAAAAAAGAGCGAAGCGATTCGAAGAATGGCTTAAGTTACCTGATATAGAATTCAATAACCCGGAAGCGAAAGAGCTGTATCAGAAAAGAAAGAAAAGGATAGCGGACGCATATAGAGTGGAAATACCCGATAGAGTGCCGGTATCATTACCCGTTGAAAATTTCCCCGCCTATTATGCCGGGACTGACTACAAAACAGTCATGTACAACTATGACGAGCTTTACCGCGCATGGCGTAAATTCCTGGATGATTTTGAGATGGACAGTTTTACATCGCCAGGGCTGGTGATGCAGGGAAAGGTTTATGATCTGCTTGATTACCGTGGTTATCACTGGCCAGGGCACGGTCTTTCGAACAATGCCACCGGATACCAGTTTAACGAAGGCGAATACATGATGGCGGATGAGTATGACGCGCTGATAAAGAATCCTTCTGATTTCTGGATGAGAACCTATATGCCCAGGATATTCGGCTTGTTCGAACCATTGAACCAGCTCCAGTCGCTGACGGATATCTGGGAAGCTCCTTCTCTATACTTTATGCCGTTCATGGCACCTGAGTTCAAGAACATACTTCACCGGCTCGATGAGATCGGCGATGAGCTGGCCAGATGGTCGGAGGTAGTCGGCCGTTGTACTATTGAAGCTGCAAAATCAGGTGTTCCGTCAGGAATGAGCGGCAGTTTGGCAAAAGCTCCGTTTGATATACTTGGTGATACATTGAGAGGGACCCGGGGAATAATGATGGATATTATAGAACAGCCTGATAAGCTGCTCGAAGCTATCGATGTCATTACCGAAATAACCATAGATAATCTTATCTCCTCTATTAATAAAAATAACGGCCTTATGGCAATGTTTGTATTACACAAAGGCGCCGACGGTTTCCTGTCACCCGGGCAGTTCGAAAAATTCTACTGGCCTGGGCTGCGTAAGTTAATGCTTGCTCTTATCGCTGAAGGTATAATACCCATGCTGTTCGCAGAAGGCAGCTATGATAC